>NZ_AP029028.1:2129144-2433308 GCF_037076565.1 Herbaspirillum sp. DW155
CTCAAATTCACACGTGGGAATATGAGCGTCCTGGTGTGGCGGAAGCCAATGTAGAACGCCGACAGGCCAACGCGGTCGCAGTGCTGGCGGCAATGAGTGCTGGTCAGCCCACAATTGGCGCCACGGTCGGGGCGGCTCCAGCGGTCGCTGCTAGTACGCCAGATAGAGCACCTCCTTCTGTTGGTTCGCCTGCGGCGGCTGGCCAGTCTGTGGTAACGGTGCGGTTTGAAAACGCCCCCAAGGGTATGTCAGTGAGTGTGAGGAATGAAGGATCGGTGCGCGCTGCCGTAGCCGATCCTGGGCAAGGAGGGCACTTATGAGCACTTTTAGCGTAGGTACGGTAGCTGGAAGTATTGGTGGCGCCGCTTCTGCGGCGAACCAACTGGCCGACACTGCGCTTGGTCTTTTCGGTGACTCTGATGGTTCTTGGCTCAAGTCGCTGAAGCAGGCTAGCTACGGCGGCCTCCCGTTCGGTGTTATATCTTCTTCAGCCGGCGTTGGCCGGCGAGTTGTAGTCCATGAGTATCCGGAGCGCGATGAGGTATGGGTCGAGGATCTCGGGAAGCGTGCGCGTCGATTTGGTGTGATCGGTTTTCTTTTGCAAAACGATTTGGTCTACAAAGGCGGCGCAGTCATTCAGCAGCGAGATCGACTCGTCGATATCCTTGAGAAACGCTTTGACCAGACCAATCCGGGGTTGCAGCTCGTCCATCCGACAATGGGTACGCTCAACAATGTCTGCTGCATCAATTGCGATATCCAAGAGCACACAGAGCACGGCGGGTATTTTGAAATCCGCTTTGACTTTATCGTTTCGGGGGCGCGTAAGTATCCCGTTTCGGCCACTTCTACCGAAGGCCAGGTAGCTTCCGCAGCGGATGCTGTCAAGTCGGCATCGCTGATTGACTACCTGGCTAATATTGCGGCGGCAGTAAAGAAAGGAGCTGCCGTCGTGAAGCAAGCTATCAGCACGGCTGTCGGGTGGTACACCCAGGCGTTGGGGCTTGTGAACGATGTGCGCCGAGTCTTCAAGTCCGTTTCGACGCTGGCGGGTAACTTGGGGAATCTGTTTGGCGGTGCGAACAATGGGTATAGCGGGTCGAATGCCAAAGCGGCAAATGGTGTGACGGCTGCGCAGTTGCTTGCCAAGGACACGGCCAAGCGGGCGGCCGTAATTCAGGCTGGAGCCGTTCTAGCGGGCGCAGCAGCATCACCTGCCGACGGGGCCGCTCTGTCGGCTGCTGCAAGTGCATTGGCGCAAGCCCTGCTGGCGACCGCCAGCGACCCTGCTGATGGGGTTCGGCTACTTTCCCAACTGTCTCAGTACCAGCCATCCGCGCCTACAACTTCATCTCAGACTGGGCAGGCGATGGCCAGCATGCAATCAGCAGTAGGTGCGCTCATGCGGCGCACGGCGCTTGCAGAGTTGGCTAGTGCCACCAGCAGCTATCAGCCCGCTTCATCCGAGGATGCAATCGCAGTCCGGAATCAAGTATCAAGCCTCATTGAAAACGAGATCCAGATTGCCGGCGACTCTGGCGACGATGAAACCTACGTGGCGTTGATCGGCCTGAGAGCGGCCGTGATTGACGATCTCAATACCCGCGGTGCGCAGCTTGCTTCGGTGACTGAGTTCTCTTTCAGTACACCCATGAACGCGTTGGCGCTGGCACAACGCCTCTATCGCGATCCAAGTAGGGCCAGTGAGCTGATCTCCCAGGCAGCGCCTATTCATCCCGCTTTCATGCCACAGGAGTTCCGGGCCTTATCGGAGTAAAGCATAAAGGCGAAAGCGGCATCATTGCAGTGCGGAAGAACATATGAACGATGAGATTAGGATTGATCTGAACGGTAAGCAGATCTATGGATGGACGAGCATCCATGTTCAGGTTGGGCTGGAGTTCTTTCCTGGCTCGTTCGTTGTTCAGTTCTCAGAAGTCTATCCTGGTGAGTTGAACGCACTGCGCATGGAGCCAGGTTCTTACTTTGAACTGTTCGCCGGTACAAGGCGGATGGTGGCAGGATATGTTGACCGGTATCACACGGAGTTTTCCGCTGGGACCCATTCTATTGCTGCAAGCGGCCGAGGGAAGTGCCAAGACTTGGTAGACGCAAGCGCCGAATGGCCTGGTGGCCAGTTTAGCAACGTCAACGCGTACACTCTGGCCAAAAACTTGGTTTCGGCCTACGGAAAAACGCCAGATGGCGAAGTGACCCATCCTATCGATGTACTTTGCAGCGTCGAACCATCTACGCTGCGAATCATTCCTCAGCTAAATTTGATCTTGGGAGAATCCGCGTTTGATGTGCTTTCGCGGGTGGCGCGTTATTCGCAGTTGATGATGTATGAGGACTTCGATGGGGACTTGGTGCTTTCGCGCGCGGGTACCGATGCAATGGCATCGTCCTTGGAGGAGGGCGTCAATGTTCAAGCTGCACGGATAGAGTACAGCGCGGACCGCAGATTCTCTGAGTACACCTGCTTTCTGCAAAGCGTGGCCATGGGGCTGGATGCCGGGGACGGCGGTAATCTCCTCGGCGGCACCAAAGACAAAGGTGTTCAGCGCAATCGCAAGCGCTACCTCATTGCCGAAGCGACTGCTGGGTATGTGGATCTCTGCATTGAGCGGGCGATTTGGCAGCGCAATAGCGCGAACGGGCGTAGCGAGGTCATCACGGTCGTTACCGATAACTGGTTTGACGAGGCTGGTAATCTTTGGCAACCGAATAGGCTTGTCACAGTGTATCTGCCAAGCCTGAAGATGAAAGAGCCGGTCACCTGGTTGATCGCCAACGTCAATTTTAAAAAGGACGAAGGCTCGGGAACCACAGCGGAGCTCACCATCATGCATCCTGGTGCTTACTCGGTAGAGCCGATGGCGCTTTATACGAGCAACCTGATTGACACGAGCAAGATGTTTGCCAGCGGGAATGCTCCTTATTGGACTGAATGATGGATGGGATCGCAAAAATTGCCATGCGTCTGTTGTCGGGCGTACTGCGCCTTCGAATCGGTTTCGTTGATGATTCTGGCGTCATGCAGCGCCTACAGGTGCGCTTGAATGCGCTTCAGACAATCGACGGAGTGCCCTACATGTCGCACTTTGGTTTCTCGGGGCGCGCGCCAGTGGGATCAGATGCACTCGTTGCCTTTGTCGGCGGCGATCGGGGCAATGGTGTGGTGCTCGGCACTAATCATCCCGACAGTCGGCCCCGCAATCTGAATCAGGGAGAAGCGGCGGTCTATAACGAAGTCGGGATCCGAATCTACCTTTCAAATGGAGGGCTGGTGATTGAGGCAGCAGGACTGCCTGTGTCCCTGAACAATGCGCCGACGGTAACTATCAACGCCAGCACCAAAGTGGCTTTGAATACCCCGGAGCTGGATGTAAGCGGAAAGATCACCGCTGGCGGTGACATCACGGATAACGCTAGTGCCGGCGGCAAGTCAATGGCCAATATGCGTTCGACCTACGATGACCATGACCATCAGATCGAAGGGATTCAGACCGGGCTCGGAACGGTCACCAGCAAGAAACCTAATCAGCAAGTCTGACAGGGAAAGAACTAAATAGAACCCGCTCCGGCGGGTTTTTTTATGGGCGAACGATGGCTGATATTGCGGTTTATTGGGATTCCAACGAAAGCCGAGGCGATTGGAAGGTCGTTGGAAGTGGGCTTGTCACAGGCAGTCCGATCATCACGCAGATCTTGATCAGTGCTTTCACCGATCGTGTTGCGGCATCAGATGACGAAATCCCGGATGGAACGACCAATCCGCGCGGCTGGTGGGGCGATGCTGGCGCGGATCACCCGATCGGATCGCGACTGTGGCTGCTGCGGCGTGCAAAGCAGACGGACGAAACATTGCAGCGCGCTTATGACTACCTAGCCGAGGCCTTCCAATGGATGATCGATGACAAGGTAGTCCTTCGGTTTGACATTACGGTCCAGTGGGTACGCCGCGGCTTTCTGGGATCGAAGATTGTTGCATACCTTCCGGACGGCAGCTCGGTGCAACAAGAGCTGGGTTGGAAAATTGAGGTGACTGGGTAATGGCATACACGAGACCGACATTAAGTGAGCTGCAGGAGCGGGCCAAGGCTGACATCGAGGCCGCGCAGCCCGGTACAGACGCATTGCTTCGATTTTCGCCACTGCGCATTCTGGGCCGCGTCCTGGCGGCGCTGATCAATCTGGTTTACGGCTATCTGGACTACATCGCCAAGCAAGCCGTCCCGTGGACTGCCACTGATGAATACTTGGCAGGGTGGGGCGCGTTGAAGAAGGTCTATCAGAAGGCCGCTACCAAGTCGTCTAGTACGGCTGTAACGTTTCCGGCGACCTCGGGCACGATCAGCGCGGGTACGCAGCTGGTGCGCGGTGATGGAGTTCTATATGTCACGACCACCTCCGGGACATCAAGCGGCACTGCGATCACCGTGGCCGCAGAAGCCGTAGACGCCGGAGAGGCTGGGAACTGTGACGCCGGTACCAAGCTCACGCTGGCCACCGCTGTGGATGGCGTGCAGTCGACGGGTGTCGCTACGGCCGCATTCGTTGGTGGTGCCGATGTTGAGAGCCAGGACGACTTTTCTGCGCGCGTGATGGCTGGATACCAGGCATCACCCCAAGGGGGTGCCGTAGACGACTATTCCACCTGGTCGACGGCACAGGCCGGGGTAACTCGTGCCTGGGCCAATCCGGTCGGTTTCGGAGCCGGCACAGTCGTCGTTTACTTCATGATGGATGACGTCGAGGCGGATCATGGTGGCTTCCCCCAAGGAACCAATGGCGTGGCCACGGCTGAAAAGCGCAATGCGACCAAGGCGACCGGCGACCAACTGATTCTGGCGAACGCGCTCTATACGTTACGGCCAGCCACGGCGCTGGTCTATGCATGTTCTCCTGAAAAGCACGTCCTCAATTTCAAGATCAGCGGTCTTTCTTCTGCAAGCACGGCGACACGTGCAGCAATCAGCGCGGCCCTTTCCGATGCGCTTTACCGCAATGGAACTCCGCTGGCTGGAACCGTAGATCGCACCGAGATTGAGGGGGCTCTGAGCGGTATTTCTGCTGCAGCTGGCGGTGTCATTGACGAGATTGATGGCGTGATCGGCGAGACCACGACGGTCATCGCAGGCAATGTCGTCAGCCCGCTGGGGTATCTGCCCACGCTTGGCACCGTCACGTTCCTGTGAGGCGTCCATGCGTATCCCAACATATACCGCGCAGGATTTTCTCAATGCGCTCCAAGGCCTGCTGCCATCCGGCCTGGTCTGGCCACGTGGCCAAGACAGTGTGCAGGCTGAAACATTGTCGGGCCTGGCGCCAACCTTTGTTCGTCATGCGGAAAGGGCAGTGAATCTTCTCACTGACGCTAACCCGGCAACAACGATTGAGCTGCTATCCGAGTGGGAATCAACCCTCGGCCTTCCAGACCCGTGCGCGGGAGAGTCGCCCACGCTGCAGCAACGCCGGCAACAGGTGGTGGCACGGTTTGCCAATAGCGGCGGCCAGTCGATTCCTTATTTCGTCAGTTTCGCCCTCGACCTCGGTTATGCGGTTGAAACAAAGGAGTTCGCTCCGTTCCGCTGCGGCCAGAGCTGTGCCGGTGACCCAGTTGGCGGTGAGGACTGGTCATACACCTGGGCGATCGTTGCGCCGCTTGCTTCTCCGGTTTATTTCGGCGCGGGTCAATCAACTGCGGGCGAGCCGCTGGCTGCCTGGCAAAACACAGTACTGGAGTGTGAGATTAAGCGTATCAAGCCGGCGCACACCCTTTTGCAGTTTATCTACCAATGAGGTAATGCATGTATCAAATCGATAATTCGACTGCATCATCGACGCTACCGGCGCCGTCATCGGCTGGTACGGCGGGATATTTCACAGACGGGAATCCCGCGACCGGTCAGGCCGCTACGGTAGTGCCGGCTGAATTCCTGAACATGCTGATGATGGAGCTGGTTAATCTGGTCTCCGCTGGAGGCTTGACGCCATCAAAAGCTGATCTGACTCAGGTTGCTGCGGCTGTGAAATCGCTTGCCAAGAAAGCGCAAATACAACCTGTGAGCGCAAGTGTCTCGTCTAACGCACTTACATTTTCGTTCCAGGGTGGTCCACTGGATTTTCGTAGTTCGACCCTTGCAACTGGCGTACCAAATTCGGCTGTCAGCGTGCCAGCAGGGAGTATCACAATACCCTCTGGAGCTACGCTGGGCATGGTATCAGGTCAGGCTAGTCGGCTTGTTTTCTTGGAGGCTTACAACGGAGGAAGTCCAGTCCTCTGCGTTGCCAATATGGCTGGTGGCCTGCAATTGGACGAAACCAACCTGATCTCTCCTACCACGATCAGCACCGGAGCCACCTCAGCCAGTGCGATCTATTCGGCCAGCGCCGTATCTGCAAATTCGCCATATCGTGTAGTTGGTTTCATCGATATTTCAGAGGCCACCGCTGGTATATGGGCATCTGGACCGACATTGGTACAAGGGACTGGAGGGCTCGCTTTGAGTGCTTTGTCTGGCCTGGGGTATGGTCAGACCTGGCAGCATCCGACTCGAACCGCAGGCACGGTCTATTACAACACCACTGGGCGCCCTATTTTTGTTGGAGCGACCGCAACGTCCACCGGCGGCGGGAATGTGCAGTTCACGGTAAATGGCATCACGACCGCCAGTGTGAACGGTTCGTCGTCAGCTACCGGGCAAGGATTCGGTACGTGGACAGTCGTTCCGCCCGGAGCATCTTATTTCCTGACCCTCGGTAGCAGCGCAGTGCTGTCCGATTGGGCAGAACTTCGTTGAGGACTAAAATGCA
Source organism: Herbaspirillum sp. DW155 (assembly GCF_037076565.1). Lineage (NCBI taxonomy): Bacteria > Pseudomonadati > Pseudomonadota > Betaproteobacteria > Burkholderiales > Oxalobacteraceae > Herbaspirillum > Herbaspirillum sp. DW155. The sequence continues at coordinate 2,135,964 of NZ_AP029028.1, forward strand.
AAAATACAAAGACCTGAATGGCCAAGTTCACGAGCTTGACAGCGAGTATTTCGAGTACTTGCTCCCTCCTGGTAGCGTCAAGATCACCGATGCAGAAGCCGCCGAACTTTTAGCGCCATCTCCAGCCACCCTTTGGGCTGCTCGCCAAGCTGAAGCGCTCGCTGCGCTCGCTGCAAATGATTTGGTGGCAATTCGCTGCGCAAAGGCTAACGTCAAATATCCTGCTGAATGGCAAGCATATGACGGGATACTACGCTCTATCGTGTCGGCATCATCTGGTGACGCTACGGCGGCCTTTCCAGAGCGTCCTGACTATCCGTCGGGTACCTGAGCATAATTCAACATTCAAGCCCGCCGCGTGCGGGTTTTTCTTTTGGAGGCTTGATGCCAGAACCAACAACCAGTGCGGCGACGGGGTACGCCGTGGCTGTGGGGACGGTCACGCTGACCGGTTCATTCCTGGGGTTGCAGTATGACCTGCTGCTGGCCGGGATTTTTGGGGGCTGTGTGGCCCTGTCATTCACCCGGCAGACGCCGCTGCTACGTATGGCCATCATGCTGATTACCAGCGCGTTGGCTGCGGCCTATGGTGGGCCGGTGGCCATGGCCTGGGCGGCGCAGTCGTCTTATTTCGAATGGACGGCCAAGATTCCTGAGCAGATGCGCCTATTCAGTGCTTTTGCCATCGGGGTCAGCACACAGACGCTTGGACCGTATGCGATCCAGTGGGCACGCGCGAAATTTGGAGGGGTTAATCCACAATCGGGAGCCCCCCAATGACAAACCACTATCTGCTGATTATCAATCTCATAGCCGCCGGCCTGGTGCTGGTGCGCGCTGTGTGCGCCCTCAATGAGATGACACCGGGTCCCGAACACCACCTTGACCGGTTCTTCGGTTCGGTACTGGCCACGGGCGCCTTCGGTGTACTGCTCGGGCCGTTCTATGGCTACACAGCGCCGCACATGGCTGAAGTGGCTATGAATACCGGTCTGGCCGGAACCTATGCAGTTCCTTGGTTCTATGTCTTGGTGCGCGAGCACCTATGGAGAAAATCAAATGGATAATCGCAAAGCATTTCTCGATACCCTGGCTTTTAGCGAGATTGGTGGGCCGCTACTGAAGGCATCCGACAACGGCTACAACGTCATCGTGGGCTCGACGCCATGGAAGCCGATCTTGTTCGATAGCTATGCCGACCACCCGCGCCGGCTGATCGTGCTCAATCCCGCGCTGTCCTCCACGGCGGCCGGGCGTTACCAGTTGCTGGCCCGCTGGTTTGATGCCTACAAGAAGCAGTTGAACCTGCCGGATTTCTCACCGGCCAGCCAGGATGCCATCGCGTTGCAGCAGATCAAGGAGCAGGGCGCACTTGCTGATGTGGACGCTGGGCGCTTCGATATCGCTGTCAGCAAGGTCCGCAAAATCTGGGCGTCACTGCCCGGCGCGGGCTATGGCCAGCGCGAAAACAAGCTGGAGATCCTGCGCGCGCAGTTCGCTGCCGCCGGCGGGATGCTGGCATGAGCGTCCTGGCGCTGCTGCGCATCGTGCCGTCCTGGTGCTACTGGATTCTGGCCCTGGTAGCGCTGTGCCTGGGCTGCGAGATCCACGGCGCCAGCCGTGTGCAAGCAAAGTGGGATGTGCAGGTGAAGCAGCAGGCGGAAGCCGCCGAGGCAGCGCTGGAACTGCGACGCCAACAAAACCGGGCCATCGGCGCCGAGCAGGCGCTTAAGTCGGCTCAGATTCAGAAAGGGTATGACGATGAAATGGCAAAAGTGCGCGCTGATCTGCGCAATTCTAAGCGGCTGCGCCTCGGTGCAGCCTGGTGCGACGGTGGCACTCCCGGACCAGCCCAAGCCGGTGGCACCGGCGGCAGCGATGCAACCGGTACCGCCGGCCGGCTACTTCCTCCAGAGCTGGACAGCGCTGTTCGAGCGCTGATCGGCCAGGCCGAAGAGGCTGCCGCCACCGCCCGCGCGGCGCAGGCATTCATCCGAGAGAACGGCATGGCGCCCCCATGAAACTGCTATAGCGCGGCCGCCGGCATGTCATTCCTGGCCGGCAATCCCTGTCAGTGCAAACTGGATTCGCCCCGAGCTTCCCATGTGGAGGCTCGGGGTTTTTTTTGTTTGCAAAATGGAGCTCATCAACTAATATATTGATGAGCTTGCAACAAAAATATTGCTTGGGGAGCACGACAATGAACTATTCGGGGTGGAATATCGTAGCGTACCTGTGGTCTGCCGCAATTGCGGCAAGCCTTTTGCTTTCGCTATGGCCAGATGCGTGAGGAATTAGCGGGACGCGGTAATCATCCGCGTTTTAATCTGGAACAGTTCCCACAGGCCTGGGTGCATCCGGCGGTCGCCGGCCTCCCACTGCTGCCAGGATCGCAGCGTGGTGTGTACCAGTGCGCCAGCGGCGGATTGAGTCAGACCGGCTGCTGTGCGCGCCGTAATGATGTCTGCAGGCGCAGGGTTAGCTGACGGCCCTTTCGGGCCGCGATTGGGGTGATTAGGCATTTCCTACTTCCACAGCAACAGCGATCAGGTCCACATCCTCACGAATCACGAGTCCCTCATAGTCGCCAGCGTAGTAGATGCGGTCATCGGCGCGCATTGCATCAAACATTTTTTCTGCCAATTCTAGGGAGCCTTCGCCTCCCAGAAGATCGCGGATTTGGTTGACGATGTTGGTCTTGGTGTTCATGTTAATCTCCAGCCCCTGTTATCCCGAGGCGCGGTGTTCGGCGATGCGCTGAACATGGATGCATAATACGTACAATGTGCGTATTATGCAAGGGAATTTTTGCGGTCCCGCGTGCTTCTCAAACGGCAGATATACTGTGCGTTCATACAGTATTTTCGATCATGCCAAAGCGCCCCATCCAATTGAAAGATCCGATGTCCACGGCCGAGCTGCGCCAGCTCTACCGCGACAACCCAACGCCCGAGCTCGCCCGCGCGCTGTGGGAGATCGCGCGCCTGAAGCGACGGCTGGAGTATTTCACGGACGAATACACCAAGGTCATGGCCATGTGGCCGCGTGGAGAGGACCGGCCGCTGCTGCTGGAGATGCTGAAATCGGAGATGCTGACCGAGAACCGGGAGGCCTGGCCGCGCCCGCGCGAGAAGGAAGGGCCGCTGGACTTCGCCAAGGGAACCATCTTTGAAGACCTGGATGATGAGCATCCGGAGGACCGGGCATTGATGGCCGAGTGGATTCGGCAACATGGCCGTAAGCCCGAATAATTGCACAGAAAGAAATAAAATTTCCTGTGATTTGTGTCTAATATAGAAAGTGACACGCCCACACCAAGGCTATTTCAGAGCGAAATAATAATACTGTATATTTGACAAAACAAACGGAAATCCAGAACAGTAGAGGCTTTCCGTCGAATTTACACTTGCATGGGGTGCAAGGGGTCGTGTGTTCGAATCACACCGTCCCGACCAATCGAAATAACCACGGGGTAAAGCTTGTGGGAGAAACACCGGATCCAGCGATGGATCGGGTGTTTTTTTTCGTCCGGACCATTGTGGGGTCGCACAGAAGGCCCGCATCCTGGCGCACGCGCGCGCTGACGAAGTTGGGCCTGTCCGGGGAGGTAGAGCCTCGCGTGCGATCAGTCCGGCTTCATTCAGGGTGCCGGATGTGCCTTGGTAGCGGACCTGGATGCAAAGCGTTTGGCCAGCCACGCCGAGGCAGCCTTGCGCACGGGCTCGTCATAAAAGTGATGCAGCAGCCAGGCCAGTGCCACCAGCAAGCCCAGAATCACAAAGCCGGCCAGTGGCGCATAGGCGCTTACTTCGCGCCCGGTCGCCGAGACAAAACCATGCTGTACGAGCTCGGACAACGGACTGTGCACGATATAGAGCGGATAGGACACGATGCCTAACACCTTGCAGAGCTTGGCCAGCATCCCGGTAGGCTGAAAACGCATGCCCGCATAGACCAGAAGCGGGAACGCGACCGCAACGGCCAATGTGTCGTACACAGGAAGGATCGATCTGGAGGGTGAGGCGGTCAGCACCAAGCTCATGCCGATGATGGCCAGAATGGCGTTGCGATTGCTGAACGCCATCACCACGCCTTTGCGAAGATACCAGCGGTAGAGCACTACCCCGGCGGCAAAGGAGAAACCCACCCGCAAGAAACTGACGTAATACGTGCGCCGGTTAAATCCTGCGTCAAAATTGTGGGCGGGCCAGAAGATCGTAAAAGCGATCAGTCCCAGCAGGCAGAACGCCATGATGGCGACCAGCACGCGGTTGCTGAGGGCCTTCGTTTTCCAGCCATAGAGCAGATTGATGATCAGCTCGGAGGATAGCGACCAGGCCGGACCATTCAGAGGAAACAGCGCGTTGGTGTACAAGGCAGGCAGCAACAGGAGCCCGAACGTGGCCGCCGCCAGGGTATGTCCCTTGTAGGGCAGGGCATCGGCCAGCGAAGCGATGATGCCCACGCACATTCCGATGAAGTACAAGGGATAAAGCCGCAGAAGCCGGATCTTGATGAAAGTGGCAAGAGGCATGCCGTTTTGCAGCTTGGCTTCATAAGAGCGGGCGAGGACGGCACCACTCAGGAGGAAAAAAAGATCCACCGAGAGATAGCTGGAGAAGAACGGATTCCCATCGAAATAGGGTAGCGTATGGCGCAATACGACGAGGATCGCAGCAATACCTCTGAATCCGTCGAGCGTGAGGAAATGGTCTTTGTTGTTCATGCGCTTCCCAAGAAGGTAGGACTGAACCCTTGGACAAGCGAGAATTCCCGTCAGTTGCAGCGCATCATTCTAAATATTCCGGATAAATTGGACGGGGCGCCCGGTTTGGGCGACAGGCCGGAGGGGCGGGTACGCAGCATATGAAACAAAAAGCACCGGATACGCTTCCGTATGAGGAGCTTTTCCCACTGAGTGTTCTGCTGCGTTTTTCCGTTGGGTAAAGAGGGCGTAGTTCGACTACCAGAGGTGGCATCCGATGAACGAAATACTTAATCGTGCGCGTTCTGGCTGTCTAGCGTTCCGTGCTATTTCCCGCCGCCTTCTGCGGATTGCGGATCAGCTCCACCCATTCCGATGCGGCTTTCTCTGCGCCCCTCCCTGACAGATGGCAGCCATCCAATCTGTCCTCTGGCCCGATCAGATCAGTATTGGGCCCCAGGTACACATTCTTGAGCCGGGTGACCGCCCGTTGGCTATCCAGGATCTCGCGTGAGGACGGGAGGGGGCAGTAGGCGGACGCCTGTGCCACGAAGAAGCGCGCATTCGGGAAATAGCGCTGGGTCAGCTGGATGATCTCGGTCAGGCCGGCCTCGTAATCACGATAAGCATTGTTGTTGTCGATCTCGCCCTGGTGCCAGAAGAAATGGGTCACGTTCAGGCCATGTTTCTGCGCGTCCTGCAGTCGCATTTCCAGCATGCTGTTCAGTGCGCCGCCATGACGCCACTGCTGCACGGAACTTCCCCCCACTCCTGCCGGGATCAGGACGACCTGGTCCGCCAGGCCCTCGCTGATGATCTTGTTGGCCATGATGGTCCACTGACTGCCGGCGCTACCGGTGGCGCCCAGGAGCGGATCGGCGGCCTTGTAATAACGGCCGTTGAAATAATTGACCACCTGTCCGGTAGCTGCTTTGTTGCGCTCGCCGATACTGTTGCCTGAATTGCTCTGTCCGAAGGCGAACGCGACCATGCTCTTGTCCGTGAGGGCGGGGGCATCCACAGCCACCTTGGACGAGTCGCTGATCAGTTGGTCCAGTTCGTTGCGCTGTGTGTGGACGTAACCGTAAGACAGGGTTTGTTTCGGTATGAAGTGGCGCTTGATCTTGATGACCAGGGCAAACAGCTGATTCTGATTCAGAGCCGACTGAATGCCAACGACCAGCATGATCACGCAAACCAGGCCGAGCAAGGCGACCAGAAATGCACATTTGAGCGCCCGCGCGCCCGCTTTGTTGTTGTCCATCCTCTCCCCCCGGAGTTGCATGGATACGGCGGCTGGCCCCGTCGCGTGGCTTACCTTTTCCTTCATTTCCTTCATCAAGCACTTTTGGTGTTGTTATAATTGCATCGCCTGAAAGATGTCGAAAGTTTAACATTCTCTCTGTGCGGTAGCAATAAATAAGGCAGGGTCTGGCTGATGTGGTAACGCGTGTGATGTCTGCCGTGCGCGGTGAAAGCCGCTCAGATAAGAGGTGGACGAGAAAATCTTGCATTGCTGCAATGCCGCAAAGAAATTTCATTCCTTTGAATGGATCTGCTGACCGCGCGATCCGCTGCGGCACGTCAGATTGCTTCATGTCCAATATTGCTCACAGATTGTCGGCCGTGTAAGATTGGCAACTCTAAATGATGCGGCGCAAAAAAATCGTCCCGAATGATCCTGCGCTCCCTCCTCTGGAGTGAGTCCCGGTCAGTGGCGGCAAGTGGCAGCAGTACGGCAGATCGAGAGAAGAAAGAGCAAGCGTCACGACCCGGTGCGGCATGATGCAAACGGACATGACCTGGCGGATACCGGGAGACAACAGCCTTCAACGGATACCCCTGCCGTGCATGATCTGCAGTGCGCAGGTCACCACGACGCTTCGAATTCTCGATTATTTGAACATCTGAACGGGAGCCTATGTGAAAGTGCTAGTGCTGGGAGCAACCGGATTCATCGGTCAGAGGCTGATAGCGCGCTTGCGCGACAGCGGCTGGGCCACGCCGGTATTGGCTGGTCGCCGCGCCCCCGGGGCCCGCAGCGACGGGTTGGAATTCCGCCAGGTCGATACCCTGGATGCCGGCAGCCTGCGCCAGGCACTGGGCGATGTCGATGCCGTCGTGAACTGTGTCGCGGGCGAGGGCGATGCAATCGCCAGAGGTGCGCACCTGTTGGTCGAGGCGGCCTTGCAGACATCCCGTCCGCGCATCGTGCACATGAGTTCCATGGCGGTCTATGGCCGTCAGGAGGGCAGCCTGGACGAAAACAGTCCGCTCGATCCCGGCGCCAGCTGGTACGCCCAGGCCAAATGCCAGGCCGAGGTGCATATGAGTGCCTATGCCCGGGCAGGCCAGTCGCTGGTGATGCTGCGTCCGGGTTGCGTGCATGGTCCCGGCAGTGACATGTGGGTGGGGCAGATGGCCCGCCTGCTGGTGGCCGGGAGAGTGGGCGACCTCGGCCCGATGGGGCAGGGCTGGTCCAATCTGGTCCATGTCGATGATGTCTGCGCAGCCGTGCTGCTGGCCCTGCAATACGCGCCTGAGGCCAACGGAGAGGGCACTGCAGCGGTGTTCAACCTGGCCGGCGAGGACAGCCCGCGCTGGAATCAGTATTTCGCCGATCTGGCCCAGGCTATCGGCGCAGGGCCGGTGGCCAGGATATCGCCTCTTCGTCTCAAACTCGACGCCCAGCTCGGCACGGTGCTCATCCGCGTGCTGCAGCGCGTGGCGCGCAAGGCCGGCGCATCGGGCAAGCGTTTGCCGGTGGCGCTGTCGCCGTCTTTCCTGCGGCTGTGGCAACAAGATTTGCGCATCGATGGTCAGCGCGCGCGCACCGTGCTGAAGTTTGCGCCGCGTCCGTATGCCCAAGGCCTGGCGGAATCGGCCCGGTGGGCTCTGGATGAAGGAATCGGAACCGCGCGTGCAGCCGCATGATCCCTACCTGCGACGCCCGTTGGCGTCCCCGCATGTCCCCCTCAACCCTGCTTGCCACCATTCAATGAGAATAGCCTACCTGACCAGTATCTACGCGCGCGCCAGCGATACCTTCATCCGCAACGAAGTTCTGGAATTGCGTCGCCGCGGTCATGATGTGCATACCTTTTCGATCCGACGTGAAGCGGGTGACGCCGCCGTCAGTGCGGACGTCAAGAGCGAACAGGCCAGCACCGATTACATCCTCGAAAACCGTCTGCCGCGCCTGCTGGGCGCGGCCTTCGCAACCCTGCTGCGTTCGCCAGCACGCGTGCTGGAGGTGTTGAAGCTGGCACGCCGTACCCGTGCCGCCGGCCTGAGGCCAGCGCTGCTGCACGTCCTGTACCTGATCGAAGCCTGCTACCTGGCGCGCCGCCTGCAGGAGCAGAACATCCAGATCCTGCACAACCACATCGCCGAGAACTCGGCCACTGTGGCCATGTATGCCTCCATGCTGTCCGGCATTCCCTACAGCATGACGGTGCACGGGCCGGGGATCTTCTTTCATCCGGTGGCCTGGGCGCTGGGCGAGAAGGTGCAGCGTTCGGCTTTCACGGCCACCATCACGCATTTCTGCAAGAGCCAGTGCATGCTGTTTTCCGAGGTACAGGCATGGCCGCGTCTTAACGTAGTGCGGTGTGGCGTCGGGCCCGCCTTTGAAGATGCGCCGGCCTTGCCGATTCCGGAAGTGCCGCGCCTGGTGTTCGTCGGGCGCCTGTGTGCAGAAAAGGGCGTGCCGCTCCTGATCGAAGCAGTCACTCGCCACGTCAACGCCGGCAAGCCCTGCGAACTGGTGCTGGTGGGCGATGGCCCCTTGCGTCCCTTCATCGAGAAAGCCATGGCCGGTGGTCCGCTGGCCAATGTGATCCGCATCCTCGGCTGGAAGAGCAGCGCCGAAGTGCGCGCCGAAATCGAGCGCAGCCGCGCGCTGGTGTTGCCCAGTTTCGCCGAAGGCTTGCCGGTGGTGGTGATGGAAGCGCTGGCCTTGTCGCGTCCGGTGATCAGCACCCGTATCGCCGGCATTCCTGAACTGGTGGAGAACGGCGTCAATGGATGGGTGGTCGCGCCTGGCTCGGTCGATGAACTGGTTACCGCCATCGATGAGGTGACCTCGGCATCCGTCGAACGCTTGCAGGAGATGGGTCAGCATGGTGCACAGGCCGTCCGCCGGAAGCACCATCTGGGGACCGAAGTCGGCAAGCTGGAGCAACTGTTCGCGGCCCACGGCCGCCAGCAGGCTTGAGGCAGAGGAGAGACCGTTGATCCGATATCTTTCTGATTGCGAAGCGGCGAGCCTGCAGGATTACCCGGTTTGCGTGGTCGGCAGCGGCCCCGGCGGTCTCAGCCTGGCGGTGGCGCTGGCGCGCAAAGGCCAGCGGGTGCTGCTGGTCGACGGCGGCGACTGGCGTGAAGAGCAGGTCGACGATGATGCTTACCAGGGCAGCGCCGCTGCGCCGCATCCGGCAACCACCGAATACCGCCGCCAGCGCTTCGGCGGCACCACCCATCTGTGGGGTGGACGCTGCGTGCCGCTGGACCCGGCCGATTTCGCCGCGCGCAGCCACGTGCCGCTCAGTGGCTGGCCGATTTCCTATGAAGAATATGCCCGCTATCTCCCCGCAGCGATGGCGTATTGCGATGCGGGCGCTGCGGACTTTTCGCCGGCCAGTCTGGCCGGTGGCAATGGACCGATGTTCTCGGAACTGCCGCAGCTGGGAGAGGCGCTCACTGAATACATCGAGCGCTACAGTCTGCCCACTGACTTCGCCGCCAAATTCGCCGCGGAACTGAAAGCCTCGGATCGCGTGACGGTGCTGCTGCGGGCGCGCTGCACGCGGCTGGTCGCCAATGCGGATGGCTCGCGCATCGACGCCATCGTGCTGCACGACGGTCAGCAAGAGGTGAGGGTGCGGGCGGGCCAGATCGTCCTGGCCGGTGGCGCCATCGAGGCCACGCGCCTGCTGCTGTGTACGCGCGAGCAGCTGCCCGCCTGGCAGCGTTTCGACGGCAGTCTGGGACGCTATTACGCCTGCCACTTCGATCTGATCTTCGGGGAGATGCGCTTGAAGGGCGAGAAGCCGCGCTTCCGTTTTCAGAAGACTCAGGATGGCGTCTACGCCCGCCGCAAGCTGCAGTTCACGCCGCAATGGCAAAACCAGCTGGGTTTGCTCAACTCCACCTTGCGGCTGCATTTTCCGTCCTATGCCGATCCGGGACATGGCAGCGGTGTGCTCTCGGCGATCTATCTTGCCAAGTCGGTCCTGCCTTCGGAGCACCAGGACATTCTCAATCACGGCAGCCAGAGTCCGGTGACCGATCCGCGCCGGCTGGCGCATCTGCGCAACGTGATGTTCGATGCCGGTTCGGTGTTCGGGTTTGCCTACGACATGCTGGTCAAGCGCAAGCTGGCCAAGCGCAAGTTGCCCTATACGCTCATCCCCAACCGCAATGGCAGCTATCCGCTGGAATTCAACAGCGAGCAGGTGAGCGATGCCGGCAATCGCATCGGCCTGCTCGACGCGACCGACCGTTACGGCATGCGCCGTGTGGACGTGCAATGGCGCCTGACGGCGCAGGACATCGAATCGGCGATCCAATCCTTCATGACCATGCAATCGCTGCTGGCCAAGACCCGCAATTGCCGCCTGGACTTTGATCCGGGAGAGCTGAGGGAGCAGGTCACGCGCGCCTTGCCGGTGGGCGGGCACCATATCGGCAGCACCCGCATGGGGAAGTCCGCAGACGACAGCGTGGTCGATACGGACTGCCGGTTGCACGGCGTGGAGAACCTGCTGGTACTCAGTTCCTCGGTGTTTCCGACCAACGGTCATGCCAATCCGACCTTGAGCATCGTGGCCATGGCCTTGCGGATGGCAGAGCATTTGCACAGCTGATCCGTGTGGCGCACGACCAGAATGCAGCAGGCAGCAACAGCGGGGTTCATCCATTCATTTCAAGCAGGGGCGCATGTGGGCGCACTGGACTAACCGGGGGTAGGTGATGAGTGCAACGATCCAAACGCCGTACCAGAACCAGCCAAAGATAGAAGAGCTGGAGAGTATCCGCGGCATGGCCGCGTTATTGGTGGTTTTCTACCATATTCCGAACTGGAATCCGCTGTTTGACCTGGGCATCGTGCGCAGTGGCTATCTCATGGTCCACCTGTTCTTCGTGCTGTCGGGTTTCGTGATCTACAACGCCTATGCGGCCAGGATCGGCAGCGCGAAGGATCTGGCGAGGTTCCAGTTCCTGCGCTTCGGACGGCTTTATCCGGTGCATCTGGTGTTCCTGCTGGTGTATGTGTTGTTCGAAGTCGCCAAGTACATCAGCCAGGCCAAATTGGGCATTGTCAGTCCGAACTCGCAGCCTTTCCGCGAAAACAGCCTGACCGCGCTGGTGCAGCAGATTTTCCTGGTGCAGGCCATCGGTCCCGCCGGACATCCGACCACCTTCAATACGCCGGCCTGGTCCATCAGCGTTGAGTTCTATACGTATCTGATCTTTGGTGCGGTCGTGCTGCTGCTGCCGAAAATAAAGAACGTGCTGTTTGCCTTCCTGGCACTGGCTGCCCTGGTATTGCTCGCGACCAATGCAACGTATGGTTTCAGTGATCTGCTCAAGTGCCTGGCCGGATTCTTCATCGGCTGCCTGACCGCTTATGCCGTCCCTCGCCTGCAACTGGCGTTGCCGCGCGCACTGTCCCTGATCGTGTTTGCCGCCATCGCCGTATTTCTTCAGGTGAAGACCTCGGAACAATATGATCTGATCATTTACCTGTTGAGCGCCGTCCTCATCGCCAGCATCGTCACGGTGAAGGACGGTTACCTCAATCGCCTGCTCAACCTCAAGGCGCTCACCTGGCTGGGCTCCGTCTCTTATGCTGTCTACATGTCACACGTCGCGGTGATCTGGATTCTGAGCCAGGTCATGCGCGTGATCCTGAAAAAGCCGGAGGTCATGATGGGGGGCAGAAGTACACCCCAGCTTTCGACGGTGGAGGTCATTGTTGCCTGGGTGGTTCTGGTGGCGGTTGTGCTCGCCATTTCTGCATTGGTCTATCGTTTCATCGAAACGCCGATGCGTACCCGGTCACGCCGATTTGCGGAACAACGGTTGAAATAGTACGGAAAGAAATTGTGTTGGAGCGGGTTACATAAACACACAATTTCACGTCCGCCCACCCACGGCCGAGCTCGTTATCTGATCACCACCTCAGTGGCTACCGGCGTTGACCCGCGCCGGCACATTCCGCCAAACAAGATCAGGAGCACAAGCATGAAATCCCTCGTATTGATACCGGCGCTGGCCGCAGCCTTTGGCTTGAGCGGCTGCGTGGTGACCCCGCCCACGGTGCGGCCGGCCTATGTGGCCCAGCCTGCCTACGTCGCGCCGCCGGGCGTGGTGTACGTGCAGCCGACCTACGCCTCGCCCGGCCCGGGCTGGGTCTGGGAGTATCACTCTTACTATGGCTGGGGTTGGCATCACCCCCACTACGGCTGGCATCGCGGCTGGCGGTAAGCCCGTCCGTGCGGCATCTGCAGAAACAAAAACAGCGGCCTGGCCGCTGTTTTTATTTCCGTGATGCAATGCTCTGCCAGGTCATCCTGGCTGGCGCAACTCCAGCGTCAGGTGGCGCAGTTCGCCTACGGTGGCGAGTTTTTCACGTAGCTGCGCTTCCTGGATGGCAGGGCCGGCTGACACACTGACGATAGCCGCCCGCGCCGCCGGGCCGATGCGCCAGACATGCAGATCCTCGATCTGCACCGGCTCATCCTTGAGCGCCTGCTCGATGCGCGCCGCCACTTGCGCATCGGTCACATCCAGCAGCACGACCGCACTGGCGCGCAACAGGCTGTAAGACCAGCGTGCAATCACCACCGCGCCGACCACGCCCATGAGCGGGTCCAGCCAGGTCCAGCCGAGGTACAGGCCCGCCAGCAGGGCGGCAATGGCCAGCACGGAGGTGAGCGCATCGGCCACCACGTGCAGATAGGCCGAGCGCAGGTTGTTGTCGTGGCCGCCGTGGTGATGGTCGTGCCCGTGGTCTTCATGCTCATGATGCGCATGCGCAGCCTCATGGGCGTGCCCGTGGTCATGGCCGTGATGCCCCTCCATCAGCAGCAAGGCACTGACGATATTGACGATCAGGCCGACCACCGCAATCGGAATGGCCTCGCCGAAATCCACCGTGCTGGGGCTGGCCAGGCGCCACAGCGACTCGCCGCCGATGCCCACGGCAATCACCGCCAGCACCAGCGCCGAGGCAAAGCCGGCCAGGTCGCCGACCTTGCCGGTGCCGAAGCTGAAACGGCCATCCTGCGCATGGCGACGTGCGAAGACGTAAGCACCGGCCGCAATGGCCAGGGCACCCGTGTGCGTGGCCATATGAAAGCCATCGGCCAGCAGGGCCATGGATCCGGTGAGGGTGCCGACGGCGATTTCCGCCACCATCATCACCGCCGTCAGGGCCACCACCCATAGCGTGCGGCGGGTGTTGCGGTCGTGGTGGGCGCCCAGGTAGATGTGCTCGTGGCGGTAGCTGGCGGGGCTGCTCATGAGAATTTCTCCTGTCTTATTTGGCATAGCGGCGGATCGCTTCGAGGACTTCTTCCAGTCCCTGCTGGCGCGCTTCATCGGTGAGGCCCGGGCGGGCTACGTGTTCGCGGGCGTGCGCTTCGATCAGTTCATCCATCAGGCCATGCACGGCGCCACGGATGGCCGCCGCCAGATGCAAGGTCTTGGCGCAGTCGGCTTGGCCCTCCAGCGCGCGCTCCAGTGCCTGCACCTGGCCGCCGATGCGGCGTACACGCTTGAGCAGGGCATCCGTCTCCCGTGTCAGGTGTGCCATATACCATACCCCCCTATCCTATAAAGCGGCGATTATAACGCGATGCATCGTCAAAGTGGGGAGGTCGCCGGCGCGGAGGGCGGTCAGGGCTCTTGTGCTGTGGCAATATGGCTGTATGAATGTTTGTGTATTCAGTTAGGCGTAAGCTGGCCGCTATAGCCTCTGGACGATGCGGGAAGTATTTTCCGTAAGCAAGCCTGACGCCGAGCAGGTGAACGAAAACGCAAATTTGTGGGAGACAAGAATGGCCAAGATCAATCGGGCAGGCAGCTCTGCACTGGCGGGAGCGGCTGCCGTGCCGTGGGTCGCCGGACTGGTGCTGGGGGCGGCTTCCTCCCTGGCCTTGCATGCCGCAGGAGCGGAGCAATGGCTGAGTGCGCCCGGCAGCAGCGGCGTGGCGGTCCTGCTGGCCCTGGCCGGGTTTGCGCTGGCACAGCGGCGCACACCGGCGCGGGAAGGGCAACTGGTGGACAAGATCAGCGGCGAGATCGATCACATCATGATTGGCGCGGCTGAAACGTCCTTCTTTGTGGACACCATCAAGAACAAGATCAGCAAGGACGTGGTGGCGGCCGACCGCATCGCCGCCAGCGCCGAGCAGAACGCCGCCACCACCGAGCAGATCGCGGCCAATGCCGAGCGTGCCTCGGCCATTGCGGCCGAAGTGCGCACCGAGAGTGTGAGCGGCCGTTCCGAAGTCGACCGTGGCCTGCAGCAGATCGGGCAGGCGCGCACGGACGCCTTGTCGGCCTCGTCGATGATGGCGCAGCTGCAGGAAAAGTCGCGTCGCATCCACGGCATCACCGAAGTCATCAGCGAAATCGCCGCCCGCACCAACCTGCTGGCCCTGAACGCGGCCATCGAAGCGGCGCGCGCGGGTGAGCAGGGGCGCGGCTTTGCGGTGGTGGCAGGGGAGGTGCGCCAGCTGGCCCAGCGCACCAAGGAAGCCACCGACGACATCGGCGTGATGGTGCGCGCCATCACCGAAGAAGCCGAGCGCGCGGCCACGGGCATGAATTCGCTCAGCAGCCGGGTGCTGGAGGCGGCGCAGAACGTGGAAAAGGTGCACGGTCTGTTGAACAGCATCGAACGCTCTGCCAGCCAGTCGCAGGAACAGATCGAGGAAATCGCGGTGGCCTCGCGCGAACATGTGCAGACCACCCAGGAGATCGCCGAGGCCATCACCGACATCCGCAACGGCATGTTGCAGACCGATGGCGAACTGCCGCGCGTGGCGGCCTCTGCCATGGTGCTGTCCGAACGCGCCGAGGCGGTGTTCGAGGCCATCATCGACGGCGGCGCGCGCAGCGGGCACGATGACATCCGGGTCGCCGCCACCAACGCGGCCAAGGCGGTGGGCAAGCTGTTCGAAACCTCGATTGGCTCCGGTCAGATCAGCGAGGCAGCCTTGTTCGACCGGACCTACAAGCCCATTCCCAATACCTCGCCGCAAAAGCATTCAAGCCAGTTCGATAGCTTTACCGACCGGGTGCTGCCGGCCATCCAGGAGGGGCTGCTGGCGGCCATGCCGCAACTGGCCTATGCAGGCGCGGTGGACAACAACGGGTATTTCCCCACCCATAACAAGAAGTTCTCCCAGCCCCTGACGGGCGACTACGACACCGATCTGGTCAACAACCGCACCAAGCGGATCTTCAGCGACCGTACCGGCAAGCGTTGCGGGTCCAATACCAAGCCGTTCCTGTTGCAAACCTACAAACGCGATACCGGCGAGGTGATGCACGACCTGTCGGTGCCGATCTACGTCAACGGCAAGCACTGGGGCGGTTTCCGGGTGGGTTACCGGTCCAGCCACGCACCGGCGCAGGCGTCGGCGCCCACACCTGCGGCCGTGGTCAGCGCAGCTGCGTCGCCGGGGGCGGCACGATTGCCGGGGCGGCCCGTGCGGCGCGGCCTGTGAGGATTTCCAAGATTTGAACGGCCTATGCACGCCAGGCCCGGATTGACTTGTCGCAATAGGGGGGTAAAACCGTTTCATTTCCAAGGCTGATTCGCTTGACCCCGCCTGGCGGCTGATAGATTATGCGCCAAGGGGATGTCCGCCCAGACGGGGCGGACGACAGACAGCAAGCAGCGCCCGGACATGGGCTGCGCCAGGGAAGGAAAGACATTGAAGCCGACGGTACCAGGCAAAGGCGAATCATCCGGCAAGGAGTTCGATTTCAACAGCCGTGATTTCGAGCGTGTGCGTGGCCTGATCTACCAGCGGGCCGGCATTGCGCTGGCCGACAGCAAGCAGGAAATGGTTTACAGCCGCCTGGCGCGGCGCCTGCGGGCCACCGGCATCACTTCTTTCCAGCAATATCTGGACATGCTGGAGCGCACCCACGACTCCGAAGAGTGGGAAGCCTTCACCAATGCACTGACCACCAACCTGACCTCGTTCTTCCGGGAAGCGCACCATTTCCCGATCCTGGCCGATTTCCTCAAGGAGCTGAAGGAGCCCGCCACCATCTGGTGTTCGGCCGCCTCCACCGGGGAAGAACCCTATACCATCGCCATGACCGCCTGCGAAGCCTATGGCTCGCTGACGCCGCCGGTGCAGATCGTGGCCACCGACATCGATACCAACGTCCTGGCCACCGGCGCCAATGGCGTCTATCCCATGGAACGCATCGAGAAGATGTCGCCCGAGCGGGTCAAGAAATTCTTCCTGCGCGGCAAAGGCAGCCATGAAGGCTACGTGCGCGTGCGTCCCGAATTGCGCAAGCTGATCACCTTCAAGCAATTGAATCTGCTGGCCGATGGCTGGCCCATCAGCGGGCAGTTCGACGTGATCTTCTGTCGCAACGTGATGATTTATTTCGATAAACCTACCCAGAGCAAGATCCTGTCCCGATTCGTGCCCTTGATGAAGCCCCACGCCTTGCTGTTCGCCGGCCATTCGGAGAACTTCCTGTATGTCTCCGATGCGCTCAAGCTCAAGGGCAAGACTGTCTATGAACTCAATGCCACGCAGCGCGGCGTAAGGACCAAGCCATGAGCCACGCTGCGGAGCAGATCGCCACCAATCTTTACTACGACCGCACCTTCGATTGCGATGCGGCCAAGATCCTGCCGGGCGAGTTTTACTTCACCACCAAGGACATGATGATCGTCACCGTGCTGGGCTCGTGCGTGTCGGCCTGCATTCGCGATCGCGTCTCCGGCATCGGCGGCATGAACCACTTCATGCTGCCCGACGGTGGCGGCGATGACGGCAGCCCCGTTTCAGCCTCGGCACGCTACGGCACCTATGCCATGGAAGTGCTGATCAACGAGGTGCTCAAGTCGGGCGCGCGGCGCGAGAACCTGGAAGCCAAGGTGTTCGGCGGCGGCAACGTGCTGCGCGGTTTCTCGGCCATCAACGTGGGTGAGCGCAATGCCGAATTCGTGCGCCGCTACCTGAAGGCGGAAAACATCCGCGTGGTGGCCGAAGATCTCAACGATATCTATCCGCGCAAGGTGTATTTCTTCCCGCGCACCGGCAAGGTGCTGGTCAAGAAGCTGAAACAGATGCACAACAACACGCTGGTGGATCGCGAAAAAGCCTACGCCAGCAAGCTGGTCACCAAGCCGGTGGGTGGCGAGGTGGATCTGTTCTGAGAGCGTGTCACCGGCGGCTCCGCCCGTATGGCAGGGCTCCCTGCAACATTGAGTTTGAGTGATTGAGTGATGAAAATTAAAGTTCTTATCGTCGACGATTCGGCACTGATCCGCAGTGTCATGCGCGAGATCATCAGTAACCAGCCGGATATGGAAGTGGTCGGCGTGGCGCCAGATCCGATCATTGCGCGCGAGCTGATCAAGCAGACCAATCCTGATGTACTGACGCTGGATGTGGAAATGCCGCGCATGGATGGCCTGGATTTCCTCGAAAAGCTCATGCGCCTGCGCCCCATGCCGGTGGTGATGGTGTCCTCGCTGACCGAGCGCGGCTCGGAAATCACCCTGCGCGCACTGGAACTGGGTGCGATCGACTTCGTGACCAAGCCCAAGATCTCGATCCAGAGCGGCATGCAGGAATATGCCGACATGATCGCCGACAAGATCCGTGCCGCCGCCAAGGCGCGCGTGCGCGCCCGTCCGTCGAGGTCGGCCGAGCAGGCCGCAGGCCCCAGCGAAGTTTTGCCGCAGATCCGTAATCCGCTGACCAGTAGCGAAAAGCTCATCATCATTGGTGCCTCCACCGGAGGCACCGAGGCCATCAAGGAATTCCTGATCCGCATGCCCTCGGACTGCCCGGGCATCCTGATCACCCAGCACATGCCGGAAGGCTTTACCCGTTCCTTCGCCCAGCGCCTCAACAACCTGTGCAAAATCTCGGTGGTGGAGTCGGCCGGCAACGAGCGCGTGCTGCCGGGCCATGCCTATATCGCCCCCGGCCATTCGCACCTTCGGCTGGTGCGCAGCGGCGCCAACTACATGACCCAGCTCGACCAGGGACCGCCGGTGAACCGTCATCGTCCCTCGGTGGACGTGCTGTTCCAGTCGGCCGCCACCTGTGCCGGCAAGAACGCGGTGGGCGTGATCCTGACCGGCATGGGCAAGGATGGCGCCCAGGGCATGCTGGACATGCGCAATGCCGGTGCCTACAACTTTGCGCAGGATGAAGCATCGTGCGTGGTCTTCGGCATGCCCCGCGAAGCCATCGCCATCGGAGCGGCGCATGAAGTCTTGTCCCTGCAAGCCATGCCGGGCAGGGTGCTGGCGTGGCTGGCAGAACACGGAAGCCGCGCATTGCGCGTCTGAAGCGGATTTCAGCGCTTATTGTTCTGTCAGTTTCGTTTTGCTGCACTACAATGCGTTGCAGATGAGGGGCAGCATGGGCCACCAGCCCATGCTGGAGTCATAAAAGGGGTATCGGTTCAAGTTGTCACGCGCACTGGCCGATAACCAAGAATTCAATTGTTCAGATGGAGTCTTAGCATGTCGGGTCCCAATACCAAGTTCTTAGTCGTCGATGATTTCTCGACCATGCGCCGTATCGTGCGCAACCTGCTCAAGGAATTGGGCTATACCAACGTGGATGAGGCCGAAGATGGCATCCAGGCGTTGCAGAAGCTGCGCAGCGACCAGTTCGACTTCGTGGTGTCCGACTGGAACATGCCCAATATGGATGGCTTGACCATGCTGCAGGAAATCCGCAAGGATCCGGCCTTGTCCAAGCTGCCGGTGCTGATGGTCACGGCCGAAGCCAAGAAGGAAAACATCGTCGCCGCCGCCCAGGCCGGTGCCAACGGTTACGTGGTCAAGCCCTTCACCGCGGCGACGCTGGATGAGAAGCTGGGCAAGATCTTCGAAAAAATGGCCGCAGGTGGCTGAGGTGGACAGCGCCCCCAATTCCGCTCGTACCCCGTCGGCCGAAGGCACCGCGGTCAGCGACGAGGTGCTCGTCCGCATCGGCCACATGACGCGCAACCTGCACGACAGCTTGCGCGGGCTGGGGTTTGACCGGCTGCTGGAAAGAGCCGCCAGCGACATGCCGGATGCCCGCGACCGGCTGGAATATGTGGCGCGCATGACCGAGCAGGCCGCCCAGCGCGTGCTCAATGCCACCGAGCTGGCCAGCCCGCTGCAGGAACGCATCAATGATGGCGCCAACGCGCTCAAGGCCGAGTGGGATGCCGCTGCCACCGGCAGTTTCGCCGAGGCCGACTATCGGGCCCTGGCGGCCAAAACCTCCGCCTTCCTGGCGCAGACCAGCGAAGACAGCAGCGTAACCAAGCAGCAGCTGCTGGACATCATGATGGCCCAGGACTTCCAGGACCTGACCGGCCAGGTCATCAAGCGCGTCACCAAGCTGGCGCACGACCTGGAGTCGCAACTGGTGCAATTGCTGGTGGACTACTCGCCGTCGGACGTCAAGCGCGAAGATACCGGCCTGCTCAACGGTCCGCAGATCGATCCGACCGGCAAGGACGTCATCGCCGACCAGGGGCAGGTGGACGACCTGCTGGAGAGTCTGGGCTTCTGACGACGACCCTCCGGTCATCTTCTTGTCCTCGTAAAACGCTTCCGAGCTTGCCAATCCGGCAACTCCGAAGCGTTTTGTTTTGACATGGCCGGCAGGCGCGTCAGCGCCTGACTTCCAGGTCGGGGCAGGTGGCCGCAAGTGCCCGTCCAGCTTGACTTTCTTCACATGTTGCAGGTTCGATACGAAGCGTTTTGTCACAGGCAGACCCTTGCGGTTTTGCCTAGTCCGAAATGGGGGACCTTTTCGCCCCTATTCCCCTGATGATCCGGGCGGCCGCTCGCCAATAATCCTACCCTATTGTTCTAGAAATCCGTCCAGTGCTATGGGTGCCGGACGGGCAGAGGTTTAGCAGGGGGATACGGCGGATGGCCGAAGACAGCGATATGGAGCGGACCGAACCCGCCACGGGCAAACGCATTGAGCGTGCCCGTGAGCAGGGGGATGTGCCGCGTTCGCGCGAATTGGCCACCACCTTGATGCTGCTGGTTGGCGGCAGTTGCGTCTGGCTCTTCAGCGGTCCGGTGG
Source organism: Herbaspirillum sp. DW155 (assembly GCF_037076565.1). Lineage (NCBI taxonomy): Bacteria > Pseudomonadati > Pseudomonadota > Betaproteobacteria > Burkholderiales > Oxalobacteraceae > Herbaspirillum > Herbaspirillum sp. DW155. The sequence goes on from NZ_AP029028.1 coordinate 2,155,992, forward strand.
TGACCAGCCTGGACCGCGTGCTGGTGGCCACCATGAGCTTCGAGCGGGCCGCTGCCTTCGACCCGGTGGTGATGTTCAACATGCTCAGCGCCCACCTGATGGATGTGGCCGTGTCGCTGATCCCGATTGCCTTCCTGATGACCCTGGCCGCCATGGCGGCGCCGCTGGCGCTGGGGGGCTGGCTGTTCAACGTCGAGTCGCTGGCGCCCAAGTTCAGCAAGCTCAACCCCATCAGCGGTTTTGCGAACATGTTTTCGGTCAATTCGCTGGTCGAACTGGTCAAGTCCGTGCTCAAGACCCTGCTGGTCGGTACCGTGGCCTGGGTGGCCATTCGCGGCCAGATCGATGCGGTCATGGGCCTGGGCGTGGAGTCGCTCAAGACCGCCGGTGCGCACTCGGCCCACCTGCTGTGGATCAGCTTCATCACCATGGTCTCGGCGCTGATCTTCATTGCCGCGCTGGACGTGCCTTACCAGCTCTGGAATTATGGCCGCAAGCTGCGCATGACGCGCGAAGAGGTCAAGCAGGAACACAAGGAATCCGAAGGCGACCCGCACATCAAGGGCAAGATCCGCGCAATGCAGCGCGCCATGGCGCGTCGCCGCATGATGGCCGAAGTGCCCACCGCCGACGTGGTGGTGACCAACCCGACCCACTATGCCGTGGCCCTGAAGTACACCGAAGGCAAGATGGGCGCGCCCAAGGTGGTGGCCAAGGGCGCCGACGACATCGCCGCCAAGATCCGCGAACTGGCCCGCGAGCACAAGGTGCCGCTGCTGGAAGCGCCGCCGCTGGCGCGTGCGCTGCACGCCCATACCGAGATCGGCGACGAAATCCCCGAAGCGCTCTACACCGCTGTGGCCGAGGTATTGGCCTACGTGTTCCAGTTGCGCACCTATGGCCAGTTCGGCGGCAACCGCCCGGTGCAGCCCACCGATCTGAACGTGCCCAAGGAACTGGATCCGGCCACCGCACCCAAGAAACCCCGCGGGCCCAAGAATAGAAGCAGGCAGTAACCATGGCGACCAAACTCAATACCATGAAAATCCCGGCCTGGGTGCCGGTCAAGAGCGGCAGGGCGATGGCGGCCCCGATCCTCATCATCATGATGCTGGCGATGATGGTGCTGCCGCTGCCGGCCTTCATGCTGGATCTGCTGTTCAGCTTCAACATCTCGCTGTCGGTGATCGTGCTGATGACCGCCCTTTATACGGTCAAGCCGCTGGACTTCATCGCCTTCCCGGCGGTGCTGCTGGTATCGACCATGCTGCGCCTGTCGTTGAACGTGGCCTCTACCCGTATCGTGCTGACCGAAGGTCATACCGGTCCCGATGCCGCCGGCAAGGTGATCGAGGCCTTCGGCCACTTCCTGATCGGCGGCAACTACACGGTCGGTATCGTGGTGTTCGTGATCCTGACCATCATCAACTTCATGGTGGTGACCAAGGGTGCCGGCCGTATCGCCGAAGTGGGTGCGCGTTTCACCCTGGACGCCATGCCCGGCAAGCAGATGGCCATCGATGCCGACCTCAACGCCGGCCTCATCGGTGAGCCCGAAGCCCGCGCCCGCCGCAAGGAAGTGGCGCAGGAGTCGGAGTTCTACGGCGCCATGGACGGTGCCTCCAAGTATGTGCGCGGCGACGCCGTGGCCGGCATCATCGTGACCGTGGTCAACATCGTCGGCGGTCTGGTGGTGGGCATGGTGCAGCACGACCTGGCCTTCGATGCGGCCCTCAAGAACTACACCCTGCTGGCCATCGGTGACGGCCTGGTGGCGCAGATTCCTTCGCTGATCATCTCGACGGCCGCCGGTGTGGTCGTCTCGCGCGTGGCCAACGACCAGGACGTGGGCGGCCAGCTGATCAACCAGCTGTTCGCCAAGCCGGAAGTGCTCTACATCACCGCCGTCATCATCGGCGGGATGGGCCTGATCCCCGGCATGCCGCACATTGCCTTCCTCCTGCTGGCAGCCGCCATGGGTGGTGGCGCCTATGCCATCAGCAAGCGCGTCGAAAAGACCAAGGCCACGGCGGCTGCGGCCACCCCGCAGGCCGCCGCCGCAGCAGCAGCGCCTTCCGAGGCGGAAGAAGCCACCTGGAACGACGTCATGCCGGTCGATACCCTGGGCCTGGAAGTGGGCTACCGGCTCATCCCGCTGGTGGACAAGGGGCAGGGCGGCGAACTGCTCAAGCGCATCAAGGGCATTCGCAAGAAGTTTGCCCAGGAAGTGGGTTTCCTGTCGCCGCCCATCCATATCCGCGACAACCTGGAACTGAAGCCCTCGGCCTACCGCATCACCCTGAAGGGCGTGGAAGTGGGCAATGGCGAAGCCCATGCCGGCCAGTACCTGGCCATCAATCCGGGCATGGTGACCGGTCCGCTGCCGGGCATGATGACCTCGGACCCGGCCTTCGGCCTGCCGGCCGTGTGGATCGACAGCAGCCTGCGCGAACAGGCTTCCACCATGGGGTATACCGTGGTCGATGCCGGCACCGTGGTGGCCACGCACCTCAATCACCTCATCACCACCCATGCGGCCGAGCTGCTGGGTCGCCAGGAAGTGCAGAGCCTGCTGGACCACCTGGCCAAGGAAGCGCCCAAGCTGGTGGAAGACCTGGTGCCCAAGATGCTGCCGCTGGGTACCCTGCAGAAGGTGTTGCAAAACCTCCTGCTGGAGGGCGTGCATATCCGCGATATGCGCACTATCATCGAAACATTGGCCGAACATGCTGCCCGCATTCAGGATCCGACCGACTTGACGGCGATTGTCCGCATTGCGCTGGGTCGTGCCATCGTGCAACAGATTTTCCCGGGCGAGAGCGAGCTGGCCGTCATGGCGCTCGATTCCAAGCTCGAACGCCTGCTCATGCAGGCACTGCAGGCCAGCGGCGAGAGCGGCGGCATCGAGCCGGGCCTGGCCGATTCGCTGGTGCAGCAGACCGAGATGGCGGCGCAGCGCCAGGAACAGATGGGCCTGTCGCCCGTGCTGCTGGTCGGCGCACCGCTGCGGACCTTGCTGGCGCGCTTCCTGCGCCGTGCCATGCCGCAGTTGCGCGTGCTGTCGCACGCTGAAGTACCCGAGTCGAAAACGATTAAAGTTACCAGCCTAGTTGGAGGGCAAGCATGAACGTCAAGAAATTTATCGCCAATTCTTCTCGCGAGGCCTGGCGCCAGGTTCGCGAGGCGCTTGGGCCGGATGCCGTCATTCTCTCCAACCGCAACATTCCCGACGGGGTGGAGATCCTGGCCATGGCCAATGAGGATATGACCACCCTGGTGGCGCCCACCGGAGCACGCGACCCGAACGGGCGTGCCCAGAGCGGCCAGTCCGGCGCGCCGGGCCCGCAGCCGTCCAGGCGTCCGGCGCTGCTGTCCTCGCCGCTGGCGCAGCAGCAGCCCCGCGCCGCGCAAGCTGCGCACCCCGACTCCGTGCCGCTGCTGGACCAGCCCGCCCATGGTCGTGCTCCGGTGCGTGCGGCCGACGCTGCGCCAGCCGGCGACGCCCGAGTCTGGCGCAGCCGCCGCACCGAGCAGGCTGCCGGTCGCCCGGCCGCCTCCGGCCGGCCTGCGCAAGAGTCTGGCGAGCAGGAGCTGCGCCCGCGTTCGGCCCTGCCCGAATTCGATGGCAAGGATTACGACGAGATCCTCTCCGAAGTCATGAGCGAGATCCGCTCCATGCGCGGCGTACTGGAAACCCAACTGGCCGAGATTTCCTGGGGTGGCACGCAAAAGCGTGATCCGCTCAAGGGCGTGGTTTTGAAGGAAATGCTGGCGGCCGGTTTCTCGGCCAGCCTGTCGCGACTGATTACCGAAAACCTGCCTGCCAATTCCAAGTCGCAGGACATCATGTTCTGGGTCAAGTCGGTCCTGGCGCGCAACCTCAACACCCTGGCCAACGAAAACGAGTTGCTGGAAAACGGCGGTGTCTTCGCCCTGGTCGGCCCCACCGGTGTGGGCAAGACCACCACCACCGCCAAGCTGGCAGCGCGCTGCGTGATGCGCCACGGCTCCGGCAAGCTGGCCCTGATCACCACCGACGGCTACCGCATCGGCGGATATGAACAATTGCGCATCTACGGCAAGATCCTTGGGGTGATGGTGCATTCGGTCAAGGACGAGACCGACCTGCGCATCGCCCTGGAAGAGTTGAAGGGCAAGCACACCGTGCTGATCGACACGGCCGGCGTGGGCCAGCGCGACCAGATGGTGGCCGAGCAGGACGCCATGCTGGCCGGTGCCGGCGTAGACATCAAGCGCCTGCTGTGCCTGAACGCCACCGCCACCGGCGGCACCTTGAACGAAGTGGTGCATGCCTATTCCAGTTCCGGCCTGGCCGGCTGCATCATCACCAAGCTGGACGAAGCCGCCACCATCGGCAACGTGCTGGACGTGGTAATCCGCCACAAGCTCAACCTGCATTACGTGGCCAACGGCCAGCGCGTGCCCGAAGACCTGCACGTGGCCAACAAGCTCTACCTGGCTGACCGCGCCTTCAAGCAGAAGCGCGAAACCGCCCCCTTCGAATTCCAGGAGGGTGAGTTACCGGGGGTCATCGGGCCCACCGCCATGTCCATGAATGACCGCGGACTGCGTGAGGTGAGCTTTGGCTAGTTACGATATCGACCAGGCAGCAGGTCTGCGCCGGATGCTGGAGCGTCCGGTGCCCAGGCTCTTTACTTTCTTTTCGGTGCTGGGCGAGGAAGAGAAGAGTGCCATGCTCATCAATCTGGCAGCGTCTCTGTCGCAGGCCAAGCACAGCGTGCTGGTGGTGGATGGCGATGTGGCCAGCACGGGTCTGTTGACCCGGATCGGCCTGCGTCACGATGTGGCCACCCTGCAGGAAGTGGCCCGCATGGAACGCCCCCTGACCGAAGCCAAACGGCTGTTGCCGGAGGGTTTTTCGATGGCGCGCATCGCCCGCCGCAGCGTGCCTTCGGCGACCGATCCCCATGCGGGACGGCTGGCCGAGATATTCGACACCCTCATCGAGCAGGCCGAGATCACCCTGGTCAATGGCGTGCTGGCAAGCGACCTGTCGCTGCCGGTGCCGACCATGGAGATGGGCGAGATCGTGATCCAGGTGTCGACCACGGCGTCCTCGATCAAATCGGCCTATGCGCTCCTGAAGAGCCTGAGCGACCGCATCGGCCGCCGTCCCTTCAGTCTCATCGTCAACGATGCCACCGAGGCCGAAGCCCGGACCGTCTACGCCAACATGGCCCAGGCCGCCAGCCGCTACCTGGCTGCGCAGTTGAATTTCATGGGGGCGATTCCGGCCGATGATCATATTCGCCGCGCCACCGGCCAGGGCCGCGCGGTGCGCGACGTCTTCCCCTTTGCCGGGGCGGCGCTGGCGTTCCAGCGCTTGTCCAAGCGCTTCGCCGCGGGTTCGGATGCGGCCCGCAGTACGTATGGCATGGCCACCGACGGTGCCAGCCTGGGAGTGTGACGTGCATGTATAACGTCAAGGGAAAGAAGGGCAAGAACGACGTGCTGGAGCAGCATGCGCCGCTGGTCAAGAAGCTGGCGCATCAGCTCAAGGCCAAGCTGCCCCCTAGCGTAGAGGTGGACGACCTGATCCAGGCCGGCATGATGGGCCTGCTCGACGCCGTGAACCGCTACGAGGAAACCCACGGCGCCCAGTTCGAGACCTATGCGGTGCAGCGCATCCGCGGCGCCATGCTGGATGAGCTGCGCAGCAGCGACTGGCTGCCGCGCAGCATCCGCCAGAACGCCCGCAAGGTCGAAGAGGCCATGCAGACCCTGCTGCAGCAACTGGGCCGCCAGCCCCAGGAGGCGGAGGTAGCGCAGCACATGAAGATCAGCCTGGCCGATTACCAGGCGCTGTTGACCGACTGCGGCGGCCATCAGCTCATCTATTACGAGGATTTCCACGACGAGGACGGCGGTCATGAGCATTTCCTGGATCGTTACCAGGCCGGGGAGAGCGATGACGATCCCTTGCAGAGCCTGATCGATGGCGGTTTCCGCGAAGCCGTGGTGGATTCCATCAAGGCCTTGCCCGAGCGCGAGCAGATCCTGATGGCCCTGTACTACGAGCAGGAAATGAACCTGAAGGAAATCGGCGCGGTCATGGGCGTCTCCGAGTCGCGCGTGTGCCAGTTGCACAGCCAGGCCATTTCGCGCATGCGCTCGTATCTGCGCGAGCATTCCTGGAGCGGGGTGGCCTGAGGGGACTGCCGCCGCAAGACCGCGCAACCCGATGCGCCAACGAAAAAGCCCGGCAATGCCGGGCTCAGATTGATGACAAAGCCCTGGCGAGAGCCAAGGCTTTGTTGTTTAATCGGTCATGCTCAAAAAACCGACAGCCGCCCAGCACGAGTTAGAGATGGTGACCATCGAGATGCTCGTGCCCAAGGACCACCTGCTGCGCAAGATCGACGCGGCGGTGGATTTCGAGTTCATCCGCGAGAAGGTGGCGCATCTGTATTGCGCCGACAATGGCCGCCCGGCACTGGACCCGGTGGTACTCTTCAAGCTCTTGTTCATCGGCTACCTCTTCGGTATCCGCAGCGAGCGCCAGCTCATCCGCGAGGTCCAGGTCAACGTGGCCTATCGCTGGTTTGCCGGATTCCGTCTGACCGACAAGGTGCCGGACTCCTCCACCTTCTCCCAGAACCGGCGCCGCCGCTTCATTGATACCACCGTCTATCAAGACATCTTCGACGAGATCGTGCGCCAGGCCATTGGACGCGGCATGGTCGATGGCCGTGTGCTCTACAGCGACAGCACCCACCTCAAGGCCAACGCCAACAAGAACAAGTTCGACTACGTTCAAGTTGCCCAGACACCCTCGGCCTATCTGGCCGAACTGGATGCGGCTGTGGATATCGACCGTGCCGAGCATGGCAAGAAGCCGCTCAAACGTGACGATGATGATGAGCCGCCCACCAAAGAGATCAAGGTTAGTCGCACCGATCCCGAGAGCGGCTACATGGTGCGCGACGACAAGCCCAAGGGCTTCTTCTACCTGGATCACCGCACCGTCGATGCCAAGCATTGCATCATTACCGATACCCATGTCACGCCCGCCTCAGTCCATGACAGTCAACCTTATCTGGCACGCCTGGATCGTCAGCGCCAGACGTTCGGATTTGATGTACAGGCCGTTGGCCTGGATGCTGGCTATTTCACACCGGCCGTCTGCCAGGGACTGGAGAATCGCGAGATCAGCGGCGTGATGGGCTACCGCACACCCAACCACAAGCCGGGGACATTCTTTAAACGGGCGTATGAGTACGATGCCTACCGTGACGAATACATCTGCCCGCAGGGCCAGTCCTTGCACTACAGCACCACCAATCGGCAGGGGTATCGGGAATACAAATCCAAGCCTGAACAATGCCGGGGCTGCAAGGTACGCGAGCAATGCACCAATAGCGCCAATGCGGTCAAGGTGGTGACGCGCCATGTGTGGGAGCGTTCCAAGGAGAAGGTGGATGATCGGCGTCGTACCGAATGGGGCAAGCGCATCTATGCCCGACGCAAGGAAACGGTAGAACGCAGCTTCGCCGACGCCAAGCAATTGCACGGACATCGCTATGCCCGCATGCGCGGCTTGCGCAAGGTCGCCGAGCAGTGCTTGTTGGCGGCGGCGGCCCAGAACATGAAGAAGATTGCCCTGCTGGTGGCGCGCTTGCGCGCGCTTTTACCGGGCTTGAACGCCTATGCCAGCGTACAAAAGTGGCTACAGAGAAAAATGAGCGCATTGCTTGGCTTCTGCGCCATCGACCATCTGCAAATTACCTGCGCCTGAAAAACAAAACCCCGTGTTCGAAAACACGGGGTTCGTCATCAACCTGAGCCCGGCAATGCCGGGCTTTTTGCTGGGTCCGCCGAGCTGGCAGGGCGACTTACACGACGCCCAGCCTGCGGCCGGAGGAGCGGATGCTGTTCTGGCCGTCCGGCCCGTAGAAATTGCCGGTGCCGGTCTTGCCTTGCAGGATGGTCAGCGCGCTCTGGTTGATGGAGAGCTTCTTGCCGATCAGCAGGCCGTTGACGCGGTTCAGTTCCTTGGCATCCTGCGCCAGTTCGAACAGGCTGGCCCAGATCTCGCGATCGGCTTCGCTGGCCTGTTCATTCATCCACGCCTGCATGCCGCTCTCATCGGCGCTGTAGCCCAGGCTGCCCAGCAGGGCATGGCGGTTGCCGGCCAGGGTGGACATCTCGGCGACGATGGCGGCTTTTTCGGAAATGATGTCGGTCAGGCCTTCGGCCGTGGCTTCGGCCAGCAGCGCCTGTTCCTGGTTCAGTTTTTCCACCAGGCGCGACAGGGCGGCGTGTTCCAGAGAGAGTTTGCTGGCCGGGTTCATGCGAGGCGATCCTGTAGACGGATGGCAATCAAGCCTGGCGGGCGTTGATGAGGTTCTGGGCGGTATTGATCACGCCATTGGCGATCTTGTCCGGGTTGATCTGGAAGGTGCCGTTGGCGATGGCCGCCTTGATGTCGGCCACTTTCTGAGCGTCAAAGCTGGAGCTGCTGTTGCTGCCGTTGACGTCCAGCGCCTGATAGGTGCTGGACAGGCGCACGCTGTCCGAAGCGGCGGGCGCGGCACCTGCCCCATTGCCTGCAGCGGTCCCGGCAGGAGTATTGGTGCGAGCCTGCGTCTGCTCGGTGTTGAGGGTCGTGGATTTGAGTGCGTCGTTAACGTTCACGGCAGTATTCCTTGTAGGGTGGGGGCGCTGCGCACCCGCCTGTCGTATGGATTATCGACCAGTTCTGGACAAACTTTAACATCCGCCACCGCAAAATGCGGAAATTCAGGCAATTTTCTTCACTTCTGCCGCCAGGCAAGCCGCTGCGTTCCGCCTCCCGCTTGCCTGTTGAAAATATTGCTTCATATAAATAGTGTGGGCGCCCTGTCCGGGGTAAGCCGGTCGCGGTGCTCGGCAATGGCTCAGTAGTTGATCTCCAGAATCCCGCCCGCCTTGGCGATACCGCTGACCACTTGTCCGTTCGCCGTGCGGGCCTGGGCCATCTGGCCTTCGTCGGCATTGGTCATGGCGCGCGCCTCGGTCGAAATCTGGAAGCCCGGACCGGTCGAGATCACCCGCACCGCCTGGCCTTGCTGCACCACGCGCTGGTTGCGCACGGCGTCCATGCGCAGCGGCATGCCGGCGCGCAGGGACATGCTGGCCACCCGTCCGATGACCTGGGATTCCTCGGTGATCACGCCGCTGGGCAGGGCCGACATGTCGCCGCGGATACGGGTGATGTCGCTGGCGCTGATGGTCTGGCCCTGGGCCAGCGGGACGGCCGCGACCAGGTAGTCCGAGATCACCTGCACGTTGGCACGCAGATAGATGGTCCACGGCGAGGGGGCCACGCACTTCACGCCCACCGTGGTGCGGCCGAACAGGCGTCCGCCATTGGGCGTGAAGGCTTGCGGCTCTAAGCAGGCGGCCAGGGTCAGGCGCGGATCGACCGGATCGATGGTCACCGTGACGCTACCGGGCAGGCTGGCCGTCTGGCCTTTGAGGAATTGCTCCGCCACTTGTTGCAGGGCTTGCAAATCCTGTTTGGCCGGCGTGTTGGGGGTGTTCTGGGCGTGGGCAGGCACAACAGCGCCCAGGCCAGCCACCAGCAAGGCGAGGGCGGCGAAGGTGTGGCGCAGGGCGCGGAGAGGGTGTTTCATTTTGTGCAACTTGCCCGAGGGGCGTAGGCGAATCTTGGCAGCCATGTTACTTCGCGCGCGCGAGGTCAAAAGCGCAAACAGGGGAGGCTTTTCTCTCTTTATCGCCCCTTAGAGTCCGGGGTACGAACGTATGATCAAGCCTACGTAATTCCATCATCGGTGCAGTCCGCAAGCAGCCAGGCAACAGCCCGGCAGTGGCGGTGGGGCGCTGTATTTCCGGAGGACCTGATGGTCTCTAAGCTCGACGACTACTTCCGTTTCAACGAACTGGCGCTGAACCTGCGGGCCCAGCGTCAGCAGGTGCTGGCGTCCAACATCGCCAACGCGGATACGCCCAACTACAAGGCGCGTGACGTCAACTTTGCCGATGCGCTCCAGAACGCGCTGGAGAACAAGTCTAACACCATGCCGCCGCTGCAGCTGGAGCGTACCGCCGCCACCCACGTGGCCGGGACCGCGCCCGACAATGGTCCGGGCAGCATCGGCGGTACGGCCCTGCAATACCGCACGCCGGCCCAGGGCAGCGTGGACGGCAACACCGTCGACCTCGATGTGGAACGCAATGAATTCGTCGACAACGGCATCCGCTATGAAGCCGGCGTCACCGCTGTGAACGGCCAGATCAAGGCCATGCTCAACGCCATCCAACCGGGTTGATAAACCATGTCCCTTTCCAACATCTTCAACGTCGCCGGCTCGGCCATGAGCGCCCAGTCGCAGCGACTCAATGCCACCGCCAGCAATATCGCCAACGCCGACAGTGCCACCAGCCCGGACGGCACGCCCTACAAGGCGAAGCAGGTGGTCTTCGAAGCGGTGCCGGTGGGCGGCATCAAGGACAGCGGCGTCAAGGTCGCGGCCGTGGTCGAGGACCAGGCCCCGCCCAAGCTGGTCTATGACCCCAAGCATCCCATGGCCGACGGCAATGGCTACGTGGCCATGCCCAACGTCAATCCGGTCGAGGAAATGGTCAACATGATCTCGGCTTCCCGTTCTTACCAGACCAATGTGGAAACGATGAACACGGCCAAGGCCATGCTCGTCAAGACCCTTACCATCGGCCAATAACCAGGACCTGAACCATGGCAATCGTCTCCAGTGACCTGCTCAACTCAATGAATGGCACGAGCAGCAGCTCGTCCACCAGTTCCACCAGCACTTCCAGCCTCGACAACAACAGCCCGGATGCGATCCAGAACCGCTTCCTGACGCTGTTGATCGCGCAGATGAAGAACCAGGATCCCAGCAACCCGATGGACAATTCGCAGATGACCACGCAGATGGCGCAGCTGTCGACCGTCTCCGGCATCGCCCAGCTCAACAGCACGCTGTCCACGCTGATGGGCAATCTGAGCTCCTCGCAAGCGCTGTCGACGGCCGACATGATCGGTCACAGCGTTCTGGCGCCGGGCAACAGCATCCAGCTGACCACCGATACCAGCAAGGACGCCAGCGGTAACACCGTCACCAGCCAGAAGGCCGTGTTCGGTGTGAACCTGTCCGGTACGGCTTCCTCGGTGGTGGTGACCATCAAGGATTCCAGCGGCGCCGTGGTGCATACCACCGATCTTGGCACCCAGGCTGCCGGTGTCGTGCCGGTGATCTGGGATGGTTCCAATGATGCAGGCGGCAAGGTGGCCGATGGCAATTACACCTTCACCGTCAATGCTTCCAACAACGGCACCGCCGTCACCAGTACGGCACTGTCCTTCGGCACCGTCTCCAGCGTCTCTACTGCGTCGGATGGCGTCAAGCTCAATGTCACCAACGTCGGCACCATCAAGCCGACCGACGTTGTGCAAATTCTTTAATCGTCATTACCGACAAGTTTCGGAACAAGGGGATATCTCATGAGTTTTCAGCAAGGTCTGAGTGGTCTGAACGGCGCAGCCAAGAGCCTGGACGTCATCGGTAATAACGTGGCCAACGCCAGTACGGTCGGTTTCAAGCAGTCGCAGACGCAATTTGCCGACATGTACGCCAATTCGATGAACCGCTCGGGCAACTCGCCCGTCGGTATCGGCGTGGCCGTGGCCGATGTGTCGCAACAGTTCACCCAGGGCAATATCAGCTCGTCCAACAACCCGCTGGATATCGCCATCAATGGTGACGGTTTCTTCCAGATGGCTTCCTCGCCGACCAACCTGTCGCCGATGTACGGACGTAACGGCCAGTTCCAGCTGGATAAAAATGGCTACATCGTGAACCCCAGCATGAATGGCGCCTACCTGATGGGTTGGGCTGCCGGTACCTCGGGCGGCGATCCGGTGCCGCTGCAGATCGATACGTCGGCCATTGCCGCGACCCCGACGACTTCCATCAGCACCAAGGTCAACCTGGATTCGCGCCTGAGCAAGCCGACCACCACGCCCTTCAATGCAGCCGATCCGACTACCTACAACAACTCGACCGGCGTCACCATCTATGACAGCCTGGGTAATCCGTACAGCGTGCAGACTTATTACGTCAAGCACGATCCGGACACTACCGTGACCCCGCCGACGACGAGTTGGGATGTGTATGCCAAGGTCGGTAACAACACGCTGGTGACCACTAGCGGTGGTACTACCCCCTTGTCCCTGGGTACGCTCAAATTTGACTCTACCGGCGCCCTGATCAGCGGCGGCACGATGAGCATCGATTTGACCGCGACCGGGGCGAACTCCAACGTGGCTGCTGGCGGCGGCAATTTTGCCAGTGCCATCAGCCTGAGCTACACCGGCTCAACCCAGACCGGCTCGGCCTTCGTCAACCTGGCACAGAGCCAGAACGGCATGCCGCCGGGCACGCTGTCGAGCTTCTCGATCGACAAGGACGGCACCATCGTCGGCTCCTACAGCAACCAGCAAACCAAGAACCTGGGCAACGTGGTACTGGTGAACTTCGCCAACCCGAACGGCCTGCAGCCGCTGGGCAACAACCTGTATTCGGCCTCGTCTGCTGCCGGCAGCCCCCTGGTCGGCAAGCCGACCACCGGCACCTTCGGTACCCTGCAGGCGCGTGCAGTGGAAGACTCCAACGTCGACCTGACCGCCGAGCTGGTCAACATGATCGTGGCCCAGCGCGTCTACCAGGCCAACTCGCAGACCATCAAGGTGCAGGACACCGTGCTGCAGACCCTGGTCAGCCTGCGCTGATAAGAGCTACCCGGCGCGCCTTGCGGCGCGCCTGCATCAAGGCTGCCGGCGTCGCCGGTGGCCGGTTTCAATCGGTGGTGCCGGGGACGGGTGCCGCCACTAAGGGGTTTTATGGATCGTCTGGTCTATACAGCGATGTCGGGCGCCAAGCACACGCTTGAGCAACAAGCCAGCGCCAGCAACAACCTGGCCAATGCCACGACCACGGGTTTTCGCGCCCAATTGAATACCTTCCGTTCGGCACCGGTGGTGGGTGAAGGCCTGGCCACGCGCGCCTTCGTGGTGGACTCTACCGCCGGCAGCGATTTTTCCCAGGGGCCGATCCAGGATACCGGCCGGGCGCTGGATGTGGCGGTGCAGGGCCGTGGCTGGATCGCGGTGCAGACCGCCGACGGCGGCGAAGCCTACACCCGTAACGGCAGCCTGAAGATCAACGCCAATGGCATCCTGCAGACCCAGAACGGCCAGACCGTGCTGGGTGATGGCGGTCCGATCACCATTGCGCCCGATACCACGGTGGCCATTGCCGCCGATGGAACGGTGTCTTCGATCCCGACCAACGGTATCCCCAATGCGGTCAACGTGCTGGGTCGCATCAAGCTGGTCAATCCGGACGAAAAGAACCTCAAGCGCGGCGATGACGGCCTGTTTCGCACCATCACCGGCGCGGCCCAGCCCGACGCCAACGTGCGCCTGGCCAGCGGTGCGCTGGAAGGCAGCAACGTGAACGTGGTGGAGGCGATGGTCAACATGATCAATCTGTCGCGCCAGTTCGAAATGAACATGAAAGCGATCCAGACCGCCGAAAGCGATGCGACCAAGGCGACCTCGATCCTGTCGCTGTCCTGATGCTGCCCACGCACTTGACCTCACCGATGCACCCGCAGCGCAAGCGCTGATTACCGGAGAAACAAATGATTCGTTCCCTGTGGATTTCCAAGACCGGCCTGGACGCGCAACAGACGCAACTGGACGTGATCTCCAACAACCTGGCCAACGTCAGCACCAACGGTTTCAAGCGTTCGCGCGCCGTGTTCGAAGACCTGTTGTACCAGACCGTGCGCCAGCCCGGCGCCCAGTCCTCGCAGCAGACGCAATTGCCCTCGGGTCTGCAGATCGGTACCGGCGTGCGTCCGGTGGCGACCGAACGCATCTTCACCCAGGGCAACGTCAACCAGACCAACAATGACAAGGATCTGGCGATCCAGGGCAATGGTTTCTTCCAGATCCTGCTGCCCGACGGCACCACCGCCTATACCCGTGACGGTTCCTTCCAGACCGACAACCAGGGGCAGCTGGTGACTTCCAGCGGCTACACCCTGCAGCCGCCGATCACCGTACCGCTCAACACCACCAAGCTGACCGTGGGCCGCGACGGTACCGTCTCGATCATGCAGGCCGGCTCGACCGCCACCACCCAGATCGGTACCATCCAGGTCGCCACCTTCATCAACCCGGCCGGCCTGGAAAGCCGTGGCGAGAACCTGTACGTGGAAACCGCCGCCTCCGGTACGCCCAACCCCAATACCCCGGGTACCAACGGTGCCGGTGCGCTGTGGCAGGGTTACGTGGAAACCTCCAACGTCAACGTGGTGGAAGAACTGGTCAACATGATCCAGACCCAACGCGCCTATGAAATCAACAGCAAGGCCATCACCACGTCCGATCAGATGCTGGCCAAGCTGTCGCAGCTGTAATGCCGTGGTAGTGGTGCAGTGGATTTGAACAAGGTAGTCGGTAGCAGAGCAAGGACGAGGCAGAGATGATGAACATACTGAAATTGGCCGCCATCGCGGGCGTGTTGAGTTTGAACGCTTGCACCACCGTGCCCGACAGTATCGTGACCGGTCCCAAGACGGCGCGTCCGCAGCCGGCCTCCTATGCGCCACCGACTTCCGGCGCGATCTTCCAGTCGGCGGTGTACCGCCCCTTGCTGGAAGACCGCCGCGCACGCCTGGTGGGTGACACCATTACCATCGTCATCAACGAAAAGACCAGTGCCGCCAAGTCGGCCGCCAGTTCGGCCAGCAAGACCGGTGCCGTGGCTTCGCCGGCACCGACCATTTTTGGTACCTCGATCAAGGAATTGTCGGCCACCGGCAGTTCCTCGGCCAAGTTCGATGACAAGGGCGCCACCACTTCCAGCAACACCTTCACCGGCACCATCGGCGTGACCGTGATCGAGGTGCTGCCCAACGGCAATCTGGTGGTCTCGGGTGAAAAGCAGGTGGCGCTGGACAAGGGCGTCGAGTACGTGCGTTTCTCCGGTACCGTCAGCCCCGACAACATCCAGACCGGCAATACCGTTTCCTCGACCCTGGTGGCCGACGCCAAGGTCGAATACCGTACCAATACCCGGGTGGACATGGCTGACTTCATGTCTTCACTGGGCCGATTCTTCTTTAGCGTTTCTCCTTTCTGATGTGGAGTAGTGCAATGACCCGGAAAGGATTCTTCGCCATGGACCTCTTCAGCAAGGGCCGCCAGTTCGTGCGGGCCACCGTCCTGGCCACGCTGTGCCTGGCAGCGGCCGCGCCGGCGCACGCCGAGCGCCTCAAGGACCTGGCCACCATCCAGGGCGTGCGGCAGAACCAGCTGGTTGGTTACGGACTGGTCGTGGGCCTGGACGGCAGCGGTGACCAGACCACCCAGACGCCTTTTACCGTGCAGAGCGTGGTGAGCATGCTGCAGCAACTGGGGGTGAATATTCCCAGCAGTTCCAGCAGCAACATGCAGTTGAAGAACGTGGCTGCCGCCATGGTCACCGCCACGTTGCCGGCCTTCGCGCAGCCGGGCCAGCTGATCGACGTGACCGTCTCCTCCATCGGCAACGCCAAGAGCATCCGTGGCGGCACGCTCCTGATGGCGCCCCTGAAGGGCGCTGACGGCCAGATCTACGCCATCGCCCAGGGCAACATCGTGGTCGGTGGCGCCGGTGGTTCGGCCGCCGGCAGCAGCACCGTCATCAACCAGCTATCGGCCGGCCGCATCTCCGGTGGCGCCACCGTGGAACGCGCGGTGCCCAGCGTGCTGGGCGGTGGCGACATGGTGGTGCTGGAACTGAACGACAACGATTTCTCTACCGCCAGCCGGGTGGTCGATGCCCTCAACAAGCGCTTCGGCAACGATACCGCGGTGGCACAGGACGGTCGCGTGATCCGCGTGCGTGCTCCGATCTCCAGTGGCGACCGGGTGTCCTTCCTGGGCGCGCTGGAAAATGTGGACGTGACTCCCGGCAAGCTGGCCGCCAAGGTCATCCTCAATGCGCGCACCGGCTCGGTGGTGATGAACCAGAGCGTGATGCTCGATACCTGCGCGGTCTCGCACGGCAACCTGTCGGTGGTGATCCAGGCCGACAACGCGGTCAGCCAGCCCAATGCCCTGGCCGGCGGCCAGACGGCGGGCGTGCAGAATGCCCAGGTGTCGATCAACAAGGAGCCGGGCAAGGTCATGCTGTTGAAGGGTGGCGCGTCGCTGTCCGATGTGGTCAAGGCGCTCAATGCCATCGGTGCCACGCCCCAGGACTTGCTGGCGATCCTGCAAGCCATGAAGGCGGCAGGTTCCTTGCGCGCCGAACTTGAAGTGATCTGACGGTCCGGGCCGCTCCGACAAACAACGCTCATCCAAGGTAACCCATGCTCAACAAGATCAACCCATCCAATCCGACCGAGAGTCTTGCCGTCGATGCGAATGGGCTGAGCAGCCTGCGCGAGGCTGCCAAGCAGAACTCGCCGGAGGCCATCAAGGGAGCGGCCAAGCAGTTCGAGGCCTTGTTCCTGAACATGGTCATGAAGAGCATGCGCGATGCGACCCCCCAGAACGGGCCCTTCGACAACGAGCAGACCAAGATGTTTACCTCCATGCTGGACCAGCAGCTGAGCCAGAGCCTGGCCCAGCGCGGCGTCGGCCTGGCCGACGTGCTCACGCGCCAGCTGTCGGCCTCGCTGCCCAAGAAGCTGCCGGATGCCCAGGATCTGGAGGGCAACTCCACGCCCGGCGACGATGCGCTGCCCATGGCCATCCCGCTGGTCAAGGACATGAGCGACGCCGACCGCGCCAAGTTCATCCAGAGCTTTGCCAGCCAGCAGGCGGCCGATGGTACGGACCAGGACGGCAGCAACAGGCAGCGCCGCAATTCCAACAAGCCGGCGCATGTGGAAGCCTTCCAGAACCGCTTGCAGGCCGATGCCGAAATGGCCAGCAAGATGACCGGCATCCCGGCCAAGTTCATGCTGGCGCAGGCGGCGCTGGAAACCGGTTGGGGCAAGAAGGAAATCATCACCCGCGACGGCCGCTCCTCGCACAACCTGTTCGGCATCAAGGCCACCGGTAACTGGACCGGCAAGGTGGTCGAGGCCACCACCATCGAATACATCAACGGCAAGCCGCAGAAGCGCGTGGAGAAATTCCGCGCCTATGATTCCTATGCGGACGCCTTCAAGGATTACGCCAACTTGCTGCGCAGCAATCCGCGCTACGAGAAGGTACTGGCCAGCGCCCAGGATGCCCACGGTTTTGCCTACGGGCTGCAGCGCGCCGGCTACGCCACCGACCCGCACTATGCGGAGAAGCTCTCGCGCATCATCCGCCAGTCGCTGTCGGCCTGATCCGGCTGCGGTGGAGGCGAGCCCGTCGCAAGCTCATCAGTGCCGGCTGGAAACGAATTTGGACACGGGCGTCTAAAGTTTTGGTCAATTTTGCCGTTGACTTGGTTATTCCGCTAAAAGCTTTCAGGGACGACAACCTAGCATGGCAACTAACATCTTCAGTATCGGGCAAAGTGCGTTGCAGGCGGCCATGGCGGCGCAGGCCACCACCAGCCACAACATCTCCAACGCTACCACTCCCGGCTACAACCGCCAGGAAGTCGTGCAGAGCTCGGCCGGTGGCATCAACTACGGCTACGGCTTCGTCGGGCAGGGCACGCAGGTTACCGAGATCAAGCGTATCTACAACGACTTCCTGACCAAGCAGTCGCTGGCCTCGCAAACCTCGGCCAGTTCGCTCGATTCGTACTATTCGCAGATCTCGCAGATCAACAACATGGTGGCCGACACCAAGGCGGGTCTGTCGCCAGCGCTGCAGGATTTCTTTGCGGCGGTCCAGAACCTGGCCTCCAATCCGAATACCCAGGCCTCGCGCCAGTCGGTGCTCTCGCAAGCCTCTACGCTGGTGGCGCGCGTGTCCAGCATCAATGACCAGCTGGCTCAGAGCAGCGCCAGCGTCAACAGCCAGATCACCTCGACGGTGACCACCATCAATTCCTATGCGCAGCAGATCGCCAAGCTGAACCAGGCGATCGTCAGCGCCGTGGGCACCGGTGGCGGCCAGCCACCCAACGATTTGCTGGACCAGCGCGACCAGCTGGTGGCCGAACTGAACAAGTACGTCAAGATCACCACCGTGCCGCAGGATACCGGCGCGGTCAGCGTCTTCATCGGCACCGGCCAGTCGCTGGTGACCGGGGACCAGGTGACCCAACTGGCGGTGACCAATTCGCCTACCGACGTCTCGCGTCTGCAGATCGGCCAGGTGATGCCCGGCGGCACCACGGTGACCATTCCTGACAGCTTCTTCTATGACGGCGGCAGCCTGGGTGGTCTGTTGAAGTACCGCACCGAAACGCTGGATCCGACCCAGAATGCCCTGGGCCGTATCGCCATTGCGATGGGTACAGCTTTCAACCAGCAGCAGAAACTGGGCCTGGACCAGAATGGCAATGCCGGCACCAACATGTTCAACGTCAGTTCGCCCAACCTGATCGGCTACCCGACCAATACCGGCACGACCAACCTGACGGCCACCATCAGCAACCCTGCCGCGCTGAGCACCAGCGATTACACGCTCAGCTTCGACGGCACCAACTACACCTTCACGCGCCTGTCGGACAACACCAAGACAGTCAAGGTGGCGACCGACTTCCCGGTCACGCTCGATGGCGTGACCTACTCCAACGGCGGGAGCCCGGCCGGTGCGCCGACAATGAACAGCGGCAACATCTACAAGATACAGCCGACGGCCAACGGTGCCGCCCAGTTCTCGCTGCTGCTGAGCAATACCCAACTGCTGGCCACGGCCGCGCCGATCTCCACCTCGATCAACGCGACCAACAACGTCAACGCCAGCACCGGTGCCACCAATACCGGCAACGCCATCATTTCCAATACCTCGCTGGATCCGACCACGTTCACGCAGGGTTCGTCGGTGTCGTTCAACACCACGCTCGATACCTCGGTGACGCCGAACCAGCTCAAGCTGGCCGCGACCTGGACCGGCGTGACGCCAGCGCCGGACGTCTCCTATTCCAACCCGAACGGCAGCACCGGCACGGCCACGGGCGGGGCGACATTCAATTACACGCCCGGCATGACCATCACCAGCGGCGGTGTGACCTACACGCTCACGGGTACACCGTCGGCCGGTGACAAGTTCAACTTTGCCCCGGTGGCAGCCAACAAGGGAACGGCGACCATCAGTACCGGTTCGGTGACGGCGGCCTACCTGACCACGACCACGCCGCTGGCCAAGCCCACCACGCTGAGCTACAACAGCACGGCCACGCCTCCGGTGTTCGTCATGTCGCCGGCAGCGCCAGGGGCGGGCACCATCACCCATCTGGACGGGACCACCACGACGATCAATGCGGGGGATACCAACATCCCCTACAAGGCCGGCGATACCTACGAGATCAGCGGCGTCAAGTTCCAGATCTCGGGCCAGCCCGCCAATGGCGACCAGTTCACCATTTCGGCCAATACCAACGCCACCTCGGACAACCGCAACGCGCTGGCCATGGCCGGCCTGCAGACGTCCAACACCATCAATGGCACCAGCCTGCAGGGGGCGTACTCGCAGCTGGTGGCCACCATCGGCAACAAGACCAACGAGATCAACGTCACCAATACGGCCGAGAAATCGCGCCTGACGGCGATCCAGACCCAGCAGCAGTCCGAGTCCGGCGTGAACCAGGACGAGGAACTGGCGCAGATGATCAAGAACCAGCAGCAGTACCAGGCTGCGGCCAAGATCATCCAGGCCGCCAGCGACATGATCAATGTCCTGCTCACCCTGGGCAACTAATCAGTTAAAGGAAGACGACCATGCGTATCAGCACCCAGATGCTCTACCAGTCGAGCAACAATGACCTGACCGGAATGCAAAGCGATATCCTGAAGCTGACGCAGCAGGTCTCGGCCCAGCAGAAGGTGTTGCTGCCCTCGGACGATCCGGTGGCCGCCGCCCGCGCCCTGGACATGACCCAGACCTCGGCCCTGAACGACCAGTACAAGACCAATCGCCAGAACGCCAACAGCGCCCTGTCGATGGTGCAGGGCACGCTGGACAGCCTGACCAACATGCTGACCAAGCTCAAGTCCAACGTCATCACCGCTGGCAATGCCTCATATTCGAATGCCGAGCGCATCAACATGGCTGCCGAGATCAAGGGCAACCTCAACGAAGTACTGGGCTACGCCAATGCCCAGGACGGGCAGGGCAACTACATCTTCGCCGGGTTCAAGAGCACCACCCAGCCGTTCACCCTGGACGGGACCGGCGGCGTGGTCTACAACGGCGACCAGGGGGCCATGACGCTGCAGGTCGACTCGACCCGCCAGATGGACATCAGCGCATCGGGCCAGACCGTGTTCCAGGGCAACGGCCAGGACATCTTCAAGACCATGACCAACATGATCAACGTCTTGTCGGTGCCGGTGACCGAGGCGGCCAACAAGGCCGATGACGCTGCGGCCCTGGCCTACGTCTATCCGGCCGGCAGCGGCCAGACGCCGATTGCCGCCTACAAGGCGTCGCAGGCCCAGCTGGATGCCCTCAAGCCTGACGATCCGACCTACCAGGCCACCTTCACCGCCACCGCAGCCCTGAAGCTGCAGGCCGATGCGGCCCAGGCGGCACGTACGCCGGTGGCGGGCAGCCAGGCCGCGCTGGCCCGCAATCTGGCACAGTTCAATACCCAGATCGACTCCATCTCCAGCAGCGTTTCCACGGTGAAGGCTTCCATCGGCGCACGCCAGAACGAACTGGACAACCTGGACGCCGCCGGCGAGGTCAACAAGGAAAACTACACCCAGACCCTCAACAACCTCCTGGGCCGCAACCCCTCCGATACCACCGAGCTGATCAGCGAGCTCACGCTCAAGCAGACCTATCTCTCGGCGGCGCAGAAGGTGTTTGTCACCACCAGTGGCCTGACTTTGCTGAATTACCTCAAATAACGAATTTCGCTTCACTGTGGCGGCCTTGCAGGCCGACTGAGGTGAACGAAAATGCAAAAAGGCGAACTTTCGGGTTCGCCTTTTTGTTTTGTCCGGCGTTTCAACGCTTACGGCCTGGGCAGCGCATTGACCGGCGGTACGCTGCCCAGCAGGCGGACCATCTCGATGCCATCGGCCAGGAAGCGCTGCAAGGGCGTGAGCATGTAGGGCAGGGTGAAGGCGATGAGGATGAAACCCGCCAGCATCGTAATGGAAAAGCCGATGCCGAAGAGATTGAGCTGGGGCGCAGCACGGGTCAGGATGCCCAGGGCGAAGTTGGTGATGAGCAGGGCAATCAAGAGCGGCAGCGAGAGCTGCACGCCCATGCTGAACACCTTGGCCCCCCACAGCGCCAGCTGGTGGAAGCCCTCGGTGGTGATGGGCACGCCCGTAATGGGCAAGGTGTGAAAGCTTTCTGCCATCGCCTGCAGCAGCAGCAGGTGGCCGTTCAGGCTGAGGAACACCATGGTGGCCAGCAGCGAGAAGATCTGGCTGATGACGGCTGTGCGGCCCTGGGTCTGGGGATCGAAGAAAGCGGCAAAGGACAGGCCCATGGTGGAGCTGGTCAGTTCACCTGCGGTTTCCACGGCGGCGAAGACCACCCGCATGGCAAAGCCCATGGACAAGCCGATGAGCAACTGCTGCAGCAGGATCAGCAGGCCCGTCATCGACATCGGATCGATCGCCGGCGGGATCGGCACGTCCGGTGCCAGCACCACGCCGATGGCAATGCCCAGCAGCACCTTCACCAGCATGGGCACGCTGGCGCTGCCGAAGGGCGGGGCGATGGACAGCAACCCGAGGATGCGCGTGGTCGGCCAGATGAACATGGCGACCCAGGCATAGAGTTGCTGGCTGGTGAAGGTGAGCATGGCGCAGGAACCGGGCCGGCAGGGCCGAGGCCCGGCGTGAAAATCTTACTGGACCATCGCGGGGATGCCGCTGAACATGGTATGCATGTAGTCCAGGATGATGGTCAGCATCCACGGCCCGGCAATGATGAGTGCCAGGAACACGCCCACCAGCTTGGGAATGAAGGCCAGGGTCTGTTCGTTGATCTGGGTCGCGGCCTGGAAGATGCTCACCACCAGCCCGATGAGCAGGGCCGTGATCAGCATCGGGGCGGCGATCAGGAGGGTGACTTCCATGGCCTGGCGGCCCATGGTCATGACGCTTTCGGGAGTCATAGGTATTCCTTGCCGGGGGCTAGTAGAAACTCTGGGCCAGCGAGCCAATCAGCAGCTGCCATCCATCCACCAGCACGAACAGCATCAGCTTGAAGGGGAGCGAGACGATGGCCGGCGACATCATCATCATGCCCATCGACATCAGGATACTGGCCACCACCATGTCGATGATGAGGAAGGGGATGAAGATGGCAAAGCCGATCTGGAAAGAAGTCTTCAGTTCGCTGGTGACGAAGGCCGGCACCAGCAGGCGCAGGGGCACGTCCTCCGGGCCTTGCAGTGCCGGGCCGCGAGAAAGCTTCACATACAGCGCCAGGTCCGACTGGCGGGTCTGCTTGAGCATGAATTCCTTGAGCGGTGCGGCACCCTTGTCGAGGGCCTCCATCATCTGGATCTTGTTTTCCGAGAAGGGCTGGTAGGCCTCGGTGTAGATGCGGTCGAACACCGGGCTCATGACGAAGAAGGTCAGGAACAGCGACAGCCCTACCAGCACCTGGGTAGGCGGCGTCGATTGCGTGCCCAGCGCCTGTCGCAGCAGGGAAAGCACGATCACGATGCGGGTGAAACAGGTCATCATCAGCAACGCCGCCGGAATGAACGACAGCGAAGTGAGGAACAGCATGGTCTGGATCGGCAGCGAATAATTCGTGCCGCCGCCCGGTGCGGGCATGCTGTTCAGCGCGGGCAGGCCTTGCTGGGCCGAGGCCGCCAGCGGCAGGCACAGCAGCGCCAGCCACCAGTAGCGGCTGCGCAGCAGGGCTGCCGTACGGTGGAGCAGGAAAGAAAGTGTGCCTTGCGGCTTAGCGTGTGCTGCCATCATTACCCGGACGGTCGCCGTTGCCGGTGCCGCCATTTCGTTTATCCATGGTGTGCTTGAGCCAGGTGGCAAAGGCCGGCGCGGCGGCGGCCGGCTGGGCAGCCGCCCCTTCCTGGCGCGGCAGGGTGGCCAGGGCATTGACCCGGCCTGGCGCCACACCGACCACGATCCACTGCTCACCCACTTCGACCACGATGACCCGTTCGCGTGTGCCCACCGAGACGCCGCCGACCACCTTGGCCACGCCATTGCCGCCCATGCTGCTGGCCAGGCCGAAGCGCTTGACCAGCCATGCGACTGCGGCCATCACGGCCAATACCGCCACCAGCCCGAAGAGCATGGTGAAGGCGCTGCCGGTGGACGAGGGAAGGGAAGTGCCGGCCGCTGCCGGTGCGGCCGCAGGGGGCGTTGATGCTACCGGCGATGCGGCGGCAGTACTGCTGCCTGCCGGCGCGTTGTCGGCCCAGGCCTGGGCCGTCGCGATCAGGCTGCCACCCAGCAGGAGCAGGGCCGATGTCAGCGCCGGGCGGATCCGGCGCAAGCCCTGCAACAGCGATACTGCGTAAAAACGTGTCATCAAACTAAGACCGTTCCGCTCAGCGGTTGAGCTTGCGAATGCGTTCGGCGGGCGTGATGATGTCGGTCAGGCGGATACCGAACTTGTCGTTGACCACCACCACTTCGCCCTGGGCGATCAGGCAGCCGTTGACCAGCACGTCCATCGGTTCACCGGCCATGCCGTCCAGCTCCACCACCGAACCCTGGGCCAGTTGCAGCAGGTTCTTGATGGCGATCTTGGTGCGTCCCAGTTCCACGGTCAGCTGCACCGGGATGTCGAGGATGAAGTCGATGTCGTTGGGGGTGTTGGTCTTGATATCGGCCGCGCTCAGGTCCTTGAAGACGGTGGCCATCGCGGGGGCAGCCGTGATGCCTTTCTCGTCTTCCATCTCGCCTTTTTTCTGCGACTGTTCGGCTTCGCTTTGCTCGGCCATGGCCGCGCCCCACGGATCGTCCTCCGCCGCGCCTGCGCCTGCTACGTTCTCATCAGCCATTACTAATCTCCTTGAAAGCTTTCCGGTGTTTCTTGATGGGTGATGGACAGCAGTTTTTCAACGCGCAGGGCGTATTGGCCATTGGACTGGCCGTAGCTGCATTCCATCACCGGCACGCCGTCAACCTGTGCTTCGACGGTTGCATTGGTCTGCAGCGGAATGACGTCGCCCACCTGCATGTGCAGCAGGTCGGTGAAGTTGACGCGGGCAGTGCCGAAATTGACGATCAGTTCGACCTCGGCGGTCTGGATCTGCTGTTTCATCAGGCGGATCCAGCGCTTGTCCACTTCCAGCGCCTCGCCCTGCATGCTGCTGGTGAGGCGGTCACGCACCGGCTCGATCATCGAGTAGGGCGTGCAGACGTGGATTTCGCCCGATACCGGCCCCAGCTCAACGGTGAAGGTGGTCGACACCACCACTTCGTTGGGCGTGGCGATGTTGGCGAACTGGGTATTCATTTCCGAGCGGATGAATTCGAATTCGATCGGATAGATCGGTTCCCACGACTTGGCGTAGGTCTCGAAGGTGATCTCCAGCACGCGCATGATGATGCGCTGCTCGGTGGGCGTGAATTCGCGGCCTTCGATGCGGGTGTGGAAGCGGCCATCGCCGCCGAACATGTTGTCCACCAGCATGAACACGAACTGCGGGTCGAACACCACCAGCCCGATGCCACGGAAGGGCTTGATATGGACCAGGTTGAGGTTGGTCGGCACCACCAGGTTGCGGATGAATTCGCTGTACTTGGACACCTTCACCGGACCGACCGAAATCTCGGCGGTACGGTGAATGAAGTTGAACAAGCCGATGCGGAACAGGCGCGCGAAACGCTCGTTGATGATTTCCAGCGTGGGCATGCGCCCACGCACGATGCGTTCCTGCGTGGCCAGGTTGTAGGTACGTACCGTACCAGGAGCTTCTTCGACGATTTTTTCTTCGTCTTCATCTCCCGTCACGCCCTTCAAAAGGGCATCGACTTCTTCCTGTGATAGAAAATGCTCGGCCATGGTCGACGATCTCTGACTTCGATGCGGTGTTACTGCTGTTGGATCACGAACGAGGTGTAGAACACGTCGGTGATCTGCGGTCCCTTGCCCTTGCCCGAGAACGGCTCGCCCAGTTGGTCGATGATCTCGTCGGTGAGCCTGCGCTTGCCTTCGCTGGTGAGCAGTTCGGACGCCTTCTTACTGGAGAGCACCATCAGCAGGCGGCTGCGCACCTGGGGCATGTACAGCTTCAGGGCTTCGGCGGTCTGGCCGTCCGGCACTTGCAGGGTCATCGCCACTTGCAGGTACTGGTCACCGTTTTCCTGCTGAAGGTTTACCACGAAGGGTTCGATCACCACGAAGGTGGGGGCCTTGGCTTCGGCCTTCTCGTCGCCATGATCCTCACCCTTCTTGCCCTTGCCACCCATCATCATGAAGGCTGCCGCACCGCCGATGACCAGCACCAGCACTGCACCGACGATGATGAACAGCATCTTCTTGCTCGACTTGGCCGGTGCAGCCTCTGCTTCAGCTCCCTTGGCAGGGGCTTTTCCTTTTGTTGCCATCTACTATTCCTTTCAGGTCGTCAGCGCGGGTTGCAGGGATATCTGCTTATCGGCAGGAAAATCACATTGTTGAGTCCTGCGCGGACGAAAATTGCTTATCTTATAAGTTTTCAGTGCCGGCTGCTTACACGAAGGTATCGACCAGGCCGAGGCCGCCGGAGCTGGCCGTCGCGGTGATCGTGCCGCTGAGGGTGGCATCGCCTTCGGGCTCCTTGCCAAAGCTGCCGGAGCCGCCGCTGCGGGCCTGCTGCTGGCCGTTGCCGGCGCCTTGCTGCTGGTTGGGCATGCCGGTCTGGACATTGGCCTGGCCGAGCTGGATGCCAGCCTGGTCCATCATTTCGCGCAGCTTGGGCATGGCCGCTTCCAGCGCCTGCTTCACTTCGGGCTGAGCGGTGATGAAGGTGGCGTCGGCCTGCTGGTTGTGCACGTTCAGCACCACCTGCATCGGACCGAGGTCGGGCGGATTCAGGCTCAGCGAGGCGCTTTGCATGCCGGCCGTGGCCATCCAGGTAATCTTGGTGCCCAGCGCCTGGTTCCAGCCGGCGCTGCCGACGTTGGACTGGATCTTGTCGGTGTAGGCCGGGGCAAACACGGCTTGCGGCGAGTTCAGGGCTGCGCTTTGCTGCATGACCGGCAGTACCACCGGACTCGGGGTGGCTTGCGCGGCCTCCTGCTTGACCGCAGGCGCGCTGATCTCGGGCGCGGTCTTGCTCAGGTGGGCACGGGTGGCCAGGGCGGTGGCATCTTCCTTCGGTTCGGCCTTGATGGCGGCGGACAGGTCGATGGCCGGCTTGTCGTCTCTGGCGCTGCTGATGCGGGGTTCCGGATTGGCTTCTTCGCCGGTCTTGTGGGCCAGGGCATTGGCGGCCGCGTCTTGCTTGCCGCGCGCGGTGGCCAGGGCGTCCTGCAGGGCGGCCGGATCGATCTTGCCATCCTTGCCGTTACCGGCCAGGGCCTGCTGCTGGTCGGCCAGGGACAGCTTGCCGCTGCCGCGCTTGGCCAGGGCCAGCAGGTCGGCCTCGCTGCTGTCGCCCTTGGCCTTGCCGTCGACGGGCTTGACAGCGTTCTGGGCAATGTTGGCCACCAGCGCCAGCAATTCGGCCGAGGCCTGGGTGGCGGTATCGCTGCTGTCCTGATCCTCATCGTCGTCGCCGACCTGGGCGCTCTTGTCGCTGCCGTCGCTCTTGCTGCTGGTGCTGGCCGTGTTCTGGGCGGACTGGTTGCTTGCCGACTGGTTGGCGGCGGCCTGTCTGGCTGCGGCCTGGGCATCGGCGGCCTGGTTGTCGGTGTTCTGCTGGGCCTGGCGCGCCTGCGCCTGGCTGTCTTGCGCGCGCGTGCTGACCTGGCTGTTGAGCAACTGGTTGAACGGTACATCGGCCGAGAAGCTGTCGGCGGTATTGCCCGAGCGCGCGCCGGTGGCGGCCTGGGAGCCGGTAATCACGTTCAGTAGCGGCAGGGAAGTGTTCATGATGGTGGCCTGTCGGTAAATGCGATGTGCTGCTCTAGGGTGCTCTTTGCGGTTCTCTGCTTGCGCGGTATCGGTATTGCCTGGCTGGCCGCAATGCGCGGTCAGCGCTTGTAGAAGCTGATGCGGGCGGCATGCTCGTCCATGGACTTCTGGTCGCGTTTGTTTTCCTTGCGCATCTCCTGATCGCGTGCGCGCGTGGCCAGGGTGTCGTAGGACATGCGCTTGCGCTCGCAGGCCTGCCATGCTGCACGCGCTTCGGCCACACGCTGCTGGCTGTTGCGCACCACATCGACCTGGCCATCGATGGCGGTATCGATCTTTTCCAGGAACAACTGGAAGTTGCGATAGGCCAGGGCGGTCAAGCCGTTGGTGAGCGTGTCCTGGAAGCGCGCGGCGTAATCGTCGCGGTATTGCTGCAGGATGCCCAGCTTCTGCTGTGCTTCTTCACTCACGCGAATAGCCCGTCCGAGGCGTTTGGTCGCTTCGTCGGTCTCTTTGGTCGCCAATTCAATCAGCGTATCAAGTGCGGAGGGAGTAGCCATGATCGCTCTGATTATATTTTTGAGGATGCGCGCTCAATCAACCGAATAGAGCGGTAAGTTGCCTCAAGCTCTCTGATACATCGGCCTGCTCGTGGATGCCTTGCTGCAAAAAGGCCTCCATTCTTGGCAACAGGGCAATAGCTTCATCCAGGATCGGATCACTGCCGGCGGCGTAGGCGCCCACGCTGATCAGGTCGCGGTTGCGCTGGAAACGTGAATACAATTGCTTCAGATGGCGCGCACGGCGCTGATGGTCGGCATCGGTGATGCTGTGCATGGCGCGGCTGATGGATTGTTCGATATCGATGGCCGGATAGTGGCCGGCCTCGGCCAGCTGGCGGTTGAGCACGATGTGGCCGTCGAGGATGGCGCGGGCGGCGTCGGCGATGGGGTCCTGCTGGTCATCGCCTTCGGTGAGCACGGTGTAGAAGGCAGTGATGGAGCCGCCGCCTTCATCGCCATTGCCGGCACGTTCCACCAGGGCCGGCAGCTTGGCAAAGACCGAGGGCGGATAGCCCTTGGTGGCCGGCGGTTCACCGATGGCCAGGGCGATTTCGCGCTGGGCCATGGCATAGCGGGTCAGCGAATCCATGATCAGCAGTACGTCCTTGCCCTGGTCGCGGAAATACTCGGCAATGGAGGTGCAATAGGCCGCGCCCTGCAGGCGCATCAGCGGCGGTGTATCGGCCGGTGCGGCCACCACCACCGAGCGTGCCAGACCTTCGGTACCGAGGATCTGCTCGATGAATTCCTTGACTTCACGGCCGCGCTCACCGATGAGGCCGACCACGATGACATCCGCGCTGGTATAGCGCGCCATCATGCCCAGCAGCACGCTCTTGCCCACGCCCGAGCCGGCGAACAGGCCCATGCGCTGGCCGCGGCCGACGGTAAGCATGGTGTTGATGGCGCGAATGCCGGTATCCAGAATGTCGCGGATCGGCGCGCGCCCCAGCGGATTGGCGGCCCGTACGGCCAGCGGGGCCGAGCGTTCGGTGTGCAGGGGGCCGAGATTGTCGAGCGGGCGGCCGGCACCGTCGAGCACGCGGCCCAGCAATTCGTCGCCCACGGGCAGGCGGCGGCTGTGCTCGTCGGCACGGCGCGGGGTGAAGCTGATGGGGCCGGTACGCGGTGGCGGACGCACCGGTTCGACCGGATAGACCCGGGTGCCGGGGACGATGCCTTCGACGTCGCTCTGCGGCATCAGGAACAAACGTTCATCCTGGAAGCCCACGACTTCGGCTTCGATCATCATGCCGTTGGGCAAGGGCACGTTGCAGGGGCTGCCGACCGGAAGCTTCAGTCCGACCGCTTCCATCACCAGGCCGGCCACGCGCGTGATGCGCCCGGCCGTGCGGGTAGGCTCGGCCATGGCGACCAGGCTGCGACAGTTGTTCAGATAGGCTTGCCACAGGCTGCTATGGGAAGGCATCGGGGAGTTCATGCGGGTCTCCCGTTCAGGTCGGTATCACGTCGGGTGAATCATTCCAGCCAGTCGAGCTGCTTGGACAGCGACTCGCCCAGGCGCTGCCAGCGCGTCTGGGTGGTGGCATCGATCTGGTTGGTGCGGGTTTCGACACGGCAGCCGCCACGGTCGAGATGGGCGTCTTCCTCGATCTTCCAGCCTTGCTGGGCCAGTTCTTCACCGAGGTGCTCGCGTACCAGCGCGGCATCTTCCGGGTGCAGCGCCAGGCTGGCCGGCAGTTGCAGTACGGGCAGGGCGTGGATGGCGGCGCTCACGGTGGGCAGGATGAGCTCGGGGCGCACGTTCAGGGCCGTCTTCAGCATGGCCTTGGCCAGGTCCAGCGCCAGGTCCAGCATTTCGGGCGCCATCTTTTCACTGCATTGCGAAACTTCGGTACTGAAGTTGACCGCGATCTGGCGGAAGTGCTGGATGACCTCGTTGATTTCCTGCTGGCCTTGCTGCAGTCCAGCCATGTAGCCTTCGGCACGGCCGGCCTGCAGGCCGTGTTCGCGGCCTTCGGCAAAGCCTTCCTGGCGGGCGGCTTCGCGGATGGCATCGAGTTGTTCGGCCGTGAGCTGGGGTACCGGCGGCGGTTCCTCGAGGAATTCCTCCTCTTCGGGCAGCGGTTCGGGCTCCGGCTCGGGCTCCTCATTGAATGACGCCAGCTCCCAGCGCTGGTAGGGCGTCATTTCTTCCTTGGGAATGATCTTTGCACGCATGGCTTATTTGACTCCTCAGGCCGGCATGCCGACGGCATCCTGCATGGACCGCTTCAGGCGCATCAGATGAACGCGTCCTCGCCCTTGGCGCCCAGCACGATCTGGCCTTCGTCGGCCAGGCGGCGCACGATCTGCAGGATGGCCTTCTGTTGCGCATCCACTTCGGACAGGCGCACCGGTCCCTTGGATTCCAGGTCTTCCTTCATCATCTCGGCCGCACGCTGCGACATGTTGGCGAAGATCTTGTCGCGCAGGCCTTGCGAGGCACCCTTGAGGGCCACGATCAGCGATTCGGACTGGACTTCGCGCAGCAGCAGCTGGATGCCGCGGCCGTCGATGTCGATGATGTTCTCGAAGACGAACATCTCGTCCATGATCTTCTGCGCCATGTCCTCGTCGTAGGAGCGCAGGTTGTTCATCACCGAGGTCTCGTTCTCGCCCGACATGAAGTTGAGGATCTCGGCCGCGGTGCGGATACCGCCCATCTGTTGCTTCTTGAGGCTTTCGTTGCCGGTCAGCAGCTTGGTCAACACATCATTGAGTTCGCGCAACGCGGCCGGCTGCACGCCGTCCAGGGTTGCAATACGAAGGATGACGTCGTTGCGCAAACGTTCCGTGAAATTGTTGATGATGCCGCAGGCATGGTCGCGCTCCAGGTGGACCAGGATGGTGGCGATGATCTGCGGGTGTTCGTTGCGGATGAGTTCGGCCACCGACTGCGCGTCCATCCACTTGAGGCTTTCGATGCCGGAGGCATCGCGTCCGCCCAGGATGCGGTTGAGCAGGGAAGTGGCCTTGTCGTCACCCAGCGCCTTGGTCAGGACGCTACGGATGTATTCGTCCGAATCCAGGCCCAGCGAAGACGCCTGGCCGGTTTCGGCGACGAAGGCTTCCAGCACTTCGTTGATTTCTTCGAAGCTGACGTTGCGCAGGGCCGACATGGCCGCGCCCAGCTTCTGGACCTCTTTGGGGCCCAGGTATTTCATGACTTCGGCGGCTTCATCCTCGCCCAGGGCGAGCATGAGGATGGCACCTTTCTGAACGCCGTCGTTACTCATTGTTCACCCATGACTTGATGATGCTTGCCACCAGTTTCGGATCATTCTTGGCCCACTGCTTGGCGGTTTCCAGATTGGCCTTGTACTGGGCGCGTTCGTCCACGGCCGGTTCGCCGGAGAGGTTGACGATGGCGTCCGGATCGTCCGGATCGAAGCCGGCAGCAACCGCAGCGGCAGCGGCGGCGGCTTCGGCCTCGGCCTTTTCCTTGGCTAGGCGTTCGCGTTCTTCGCGGCCCGACAGCTTCCAGACGATCGGGCGCAGGACGCGGAAGTAGAGGAACAGCAGGACTGCACCCACCAGGATGTACTTGCCGATTTCCTTGGCCAGCTCGATCATGCCCGGCTGCTTCCAGAGCGGCACTTCCGGTTCCATGTCGGTGCTGAACTGGGTATTGACCACGTTGAGCGAGTCGCCGCGATCCTTGTTGTAACCCATCGCTTCCTTGACCAGATCGGTGATCTGGTTGCGCTCGGCCTCGGTCAGCGGACGCATGACGATCTTGCCGGTGTTGTCCAGGGTGCGCTTGTAGTTCACCACCACGGCCACTGTCAGGCGGCGCACGCCGCCCATGGGTTGCTGGGTGTAGCGGACCGTCTTGTCGACCTCGTAGTTGATGGTCTCGTCCTTGCGCGAATTGCCGCTGGCCGCAGGGGTCGGGGCTGCGCCATTGGGCGTGGCCGCGCCGGCTGCGCCATTGGCGGCGGCCGGATTGACGATCTGGGCGGTGGCGGGGGCAGGGGGCTGGTTGGTCAATGCGCCGGGCACACCGGAGGTGCCGGAGCTGGCGCTGTTGGCCTCGCTGCTCTGCTTGCTGCGAACCGCTGCGGTATCTTTGGTCTGGTTGGGCTTGTAGGCTTCGGAGGCTTGTTCCGAACGCGAGAAATCGACGTCGGCGGTGGCTTCCGCACGTACGTTGCCGTTGCCGACGATGGGGGCGATGATGGATTCGACGCGCTTGACGATATCCTGCTGCATGTCCTGGACATACTTCAGCTGGGTGGGGTCAAGCGTGTTGGTCTGGGCTTGCTTGGTGGTATCGGAAAGCAGGTTGCCGTTCTGGTCGACAATGGTCACGGCCTTGGGCGAAAGCTCGGGCACGCTGCTGGCGACCAGGTGCACGATGGCGCTGACTTGCTGCTGGTCCAGGTAGCGGCCGGGATAAAGGCTCAGGATCACCGAGGCGGTCGGTTTTTGCTGGTCGCGCACGAACACCGATGCCTTGGGCAACGCCAGGTGTACGCGGGCGGTCTGTACCGAGGAGAGCGACTGTACCGAGCGCGCCAGTTCGCCTTCGAGGGCGCGCTGGAAGTTGACCTGTTCCAGGAACTGGGAAATGCCCAGCTTCTGGTTTTCCATCAGCTCGAAGCCGACGTTGCCGCCCTTGGGCAGGCCTTGGGCGGCCAGCTTCAGGCGCGCGTCATGCACCATGTTCTCGGGCACCAGGATGGCCGTGCCGCCCTCCGAATACTTGTAGGGCACGTTCATCTGCTGCAGCGAGGCCACGATGGCGCCGCCGTCGCGGTCATTGAAATTGGAGAACAGGACGCGATACTCGACCTTCTGGCTCCACAGCCAGATGCCGGCCATCAGCGCCAGGGTGGCGGCTGCGGCGATGATGAGCAGGACGCGCTTGCCCTGCGGCGAGCGGGCATAACCCAGCACGCCGCCCTGGGCGGACTGCCCCTGGGGCATGCCCTCGATATTGCCGAGTTCGCCCGGATTGTTGGTTTCGCCGGTCATCGTGCCGTCGGCTGCTACCGCCATGATTTCCCCTCTGGCGTTCCCTCGATTGCCAGCTTGTTAAAGACTTTGATCACTGCCTACCTTTGTGAGGTTTTTTGCTCAGTCTGGATTGTCCGTTGGCAGCGGGAATTTGATCGTCCGAACAGAATGGCAAATTCCCCGCTTATTGGTGCGTTTTGTCAATGCGGCAGTGTTAATGTGCTGCTGTAGATGGCGGAGGTGCGTATTACGCCCCTGCCGAGGCGGTAAAAATGAACTCAAGAGGTGGGAAATGGCGATCGACAGCGTGATTGATACCAGCAAGATCGAGGCAATGGTGGCCCAGTTGAAGGCCGCCGCGGCGCGCGCCCAGGGCGGCGTGGACCCGGTCCAGAACAGCGTGGCGGCAGAAAAGCCGGCCCCGCGGGTGGACTTTTCGGACGTGCTCAAGGGGGCGATCGATCAGGTCAATGATTCCCAGCAGAAAGCCGCCAAGATGTCGCAGGCTTTTGCGATGGGCGATGATAACGTGAATCTGTCGGATGTGATGATTGCTTCACAGAAGGCCAGCATCTCCTTCCAGACCAGCATCCAGGTGCGCAACAAGCTGGTCTCGGCCTACCGCGACATCATGACCATGCAGGTGTGATGCTTGCTGGTCCTGGTGGCCCGGGAGCGCGGGTCGCAGGATATGAAACAAAACACCCCAGCAACCGGGCGTCCGGTTGCTGGGGTGTTTTGTCTTTGGTGCGCCCTTGATCCGGGATGGCAGCTTATAGCATGCCCGAGGCCTTGGCGTTCTGTTCGCGCTCCAGCTTGGTGATGAAGCGCTGGATGGCGGCCAGGACGGTGCGCGGGATGTCGATGAATTGCAGGCCGAAGCGGTTGACCACCTTGCCATTGGTCATCTTGAATTCCTTGCAATCGCGCACCTGCAGCTTGACCGACACCAGGGTGTTGTCGCCCAGTTCCAGTTGGCAATCCTCATAGGTGGCGCCGATGGCGGTGGGGAGCAGTTTCTTTTCGTCGGTAATGCCGACACCGCCGGCGCTGATGTTGTTGAGCAGCGTGATCACCGTGATGAAGGAGCCGTCCGACTGGGTGATGCGGAAGGTGCAGCGCAGCGGCTTGGCGATCGGGGTCGGAATGCGGAAGTATTCGCGCCGCTGCAGGCGCACCAGGCTTTCCGGGATATTCACCTGCAGCGCCGGGCGGTTCTGGTACTCGACCTGGCGTGCGCCGTCCACCGCGAAGGTAATGCGGATGCTGTTGTAGAGGGCTTCGAAGTTGATGCGCTTGCTGCTCACGATGCTCTCGTTGAGCATGGCGCTGGGCGCGGCGTCGATGATGAGCGAGTCGTCATCGGCATCAACCTCCAGAATGGAAGTGATCACGGATTCGGATCCGCCCTTGATCAGCAGGCTCAGGAGCTGGTTCTTCTCCATCATGCTGGTCAGCAGGGCAATGATCTCCCGCCGTGAATGAACCCGGTATGGGCTGTCGTCGTCGATCTCGTCGTGGTTGGCCATCTGTGAGTGCGTCTGGTACGTCGTAATTCAGCGAGTGGAATCGCTTTCCCCTGGGAACTTATTTGAATAATTTGACCCTGTATCATACATCACTGCCCCGCTTAATTGCATATTTTCAATACGATATAACCAGGCAAGCAATTCGGCCACGGTGCGGTACAGCGCGGGGGGGATCTGCTGGTCCAGTTCGACCTGCATCAGTAACGAGACCAGTTCCTTGGATTCGTGGACGTAGACGCCGGCATCGCGCGCCCGCGCGATGATGGCTTCGGCCACCAGGCCACGGCCCTTGGCCACTACCTGGGGGGCTGCCTGGCTGGCGTTGTAGGCCAGGGCCACGGCATTTTGCAGCGGGATGTTAGGTTTCTCCATCGGCTTGCTTGACGATCAGTGAGTCGAGGGAGGTGCCGGCGGCGGCCATGGCATTGGCAAAGAGGCTACTGTTGCCGCGCAGGGCGGAGGCGGCAGCTTCGTTGTCCGCTTTCACCTGCACGTGGACCTGCTGACCAATCAGGCGGATCGAGGCCGACACGCTGCCCAGATGAGCAAAGTTGAAGCGCACCACGCTGTGCCAGGAGGGCGCGCCTTGCTCCTCGGTGGTGCCGTTGGAGGGGGAATCCTGGCCATGTTCCTGGTTGATTTCCCATTCCATCTTCTGGCCCGGCCACACTTCGCCATGCCAGACCACGCGTTGCTGTTCCAGCGCATTGAGCTGCAGGTTGATGATCTGTCCCAGCTGGTTCTGCGCCGGATCGCTGTCGCTGAGCAGGTTGATTTCGCCGCCGTTCCGGGCGGCCACCTGGGCTTGCGGCTCCTTCATCAGCTCTTCGGTGGGACGCTGGCCGGCGGCCCAGGCGGCGACGTGGGACTCATAGAAGACGCCGCTGTGGCTGATCCCGTCCTTGAGCGCCGCCGCCATTTGATCCACGGGTACGCCCGCTTTGGGTAGCAGCGGGGCAGGGGCGCTGATGTGGTCGGCGACGTCGCCTTGTTGCGAAGCATGCAGCAAGGTATCGATCAGGCGAGCGGCATTGCTGAGCGTGGTAGTGGTGCTGGCGGGCGCCCCCGACTGGCCCTGGCCTGCGCCTTTGGCCTGGGTGTTGACGGCGACGTCCTCGTGCTGGGCGATCTGGCCGGTACCGCTTTCATCGCGTGTGACGAACTGCAGTGACTTCAGGTCCTTTTGCATGGCGCGTCCGGCCGTGCTCAGGGCGACCGAGGCGCTTTCTTCATCGGGACGGATGCTGTTTTCGTGGACCGAGAAGGTCGGGCGCGGGTCTTTGGAGACCAGGGTCAAGGTCAGCGTATCGCCGACCTTGGCGCTGTTGGGCAGCACCATGCGCGCGGCCGTGTTGGCGATGCGCACAAGAAAGGTGCCGTCATTGAAGTTGGAGAGGATGCGGCCCGCCATTTGCTGGCCCACCGCAATCTGGGCCAGGCGGCTGAAGGCTTCCTGCCGCGCATCGGCAACCGAAACGACGGCAGTGGCCGCTTCGACGGGATTGACGGGCTGGACGGCGCTGGCGATATCGGCCCGCGGCAACATGGTCAACTACCCATGCCGTAGGTATTGAGCAGCTTCTGTTCGGTCTGGTTGCTTTGGATCAGCGCTGACAGCTTGCGCAAGCCGGGTTCGGTGAGGTTGCGGATGTCGCGGTCGTCTTCCAGGATCTTCTTGATGATGTCGACCTTGCGGTGACGCAGCGGCTCTGGGAGGGTGACGCTTTCCTCGCTGTAGCGCAGGCTGGCAATGTGTTTGCCGCATTGGGCTTCCAGCGCCGCCAGCAAATCCCAGTCGCCCGCGCGGGCGGCCGAAAGCATCTCATCGGTCAGTTGCGAGATGGACTCGTAAATGGCGATGATCTCGTCACCGTTCATGTCAGTCAAGCCTTTGCAAAGCTGGTGTGGGAGGGGTCCTGCAACATGGCCATCTGCGGCGCCGCCTGTGCGGTATTCGGGCCGATCTGTTCCCAGGCCGAACGGATGTCATCCAGCAGTCCGTGGATCTCGTCCAGGATGGCCGGATTGTTGGTGGCGTTGGCCTCGAACAGGCGGCGACTCATGTACTCATAGAGCGAATCCAGATTGAGCGCCAGTTCGCCGCCGACTTCCTTGTTCAGGCTGGCACGCAGGCCATTGTCGATGATCAGGATGGCCTTGGTGATGGATTCGCCCTTGTCCTTGATGTTGCCCTCGCCCATGGACTTCTTGCCCAAGGCAATCGCCACCAGTGCGCCGTCGAAGAGCATGGTAATGAGCTTGTGCGGGCTGGCGGCGATCACGCCGGTTTCCACCCCGATGTTGGCGTAGGCATTGGCCCCGCGTTTCATGCTTCCGAACATGACGTTCTCCTATGTTCGCGGTAACGCTTCAACTGCTCTTGGCCAGGCTGGCCAGTTGCTGCGTCAGGTAACTTTGCGTCGACTGCATGCTGGCTAGGGTCGTGTTGAGCCGGTTGAACTGATTGGTGTAGTCATCCTGCAGATTGGACAAACGCTTCTGCACGGTGGTCTGGCGATCCTGGTTGATCTTCAGACTGGCCTGCAGGCCGTTGGTCTTGGAGGCGATGATGCCGCTATCGCTCAGCAGACTCGTCATCAGGGTCTGCAACTTGGTGACGATACCATTTTTGGAGGATGTAGTGTTGGTCGTATCCGGATCGGTGCCAGTGAAGAGATTGGCAATGCCCGCGAAATTGTTGGTGGTGGCCGTGGTCAGTTTGGCAGCGTCCAGCGCCAGGGTGCCATCCTTCTGGAAGCTGATGCCGATGTCGGACAGGCTGCTGATGCCGTTGCCGCCATCCACGCTGGCAAAGAGGGTGTTGCGCAGCTGGTTCATGATGGTCTGCACCGAGGACTCGCTGGCCAGCGGGGCCGAGGTGTTGGCCTGGCCCAGGGTGGTCGAGGGCGTCTGCGCAGTCATGCCCGCTACCGCCTTGGCCAGGGTGTTGTAGGCCGTCACGAAACTGTTGGCGGCGGTGCTGATGCCTGAAGTGTCGTTGCTGATGTTCAGCGTGAAATTGTCGGACGAATTGGTGACCTTGGACAGGTTCAGCGTGACGCCGGAAATGACGTTCTCGACCTTGTTGCTGGTGCTGGTCACGGCTACGCCGTCGATGGACAGCTTGGCATCCTGGGCCTTGAGCAATTGGCCCATGCCACTCATGGTCAGGCCGGAATAGTCGCCCGTGCCCGTGAGGGAGACCGCAGCCGTCGCGCTGCTGCCGGTGGGAGTCAATACCAGGTGGTTGTTGGTGCCATCGTTGCTGATGGAAGCGGTCACGCCGGCGCTGGCGCTGTTGATGGCGCTCATGACCTGGTTCAGGTCGATATTGCCGCTGCCATTGGCGGTCGGGTTGATGGCCACCGTAGTGTCGCCGACCTTCAGGCTCAGCGTGCCGGAGCTGTAGGTCTGGCTGGTCCCGACGTTGGACGAGATGACCGTGCCGCTGGTGTCGGCGTTGAACACCGAAAAATTGCCGGTGCCGGTGATCTTGATGGTATTGGCCGCGCCGCTGTCCTTGGCCGTGATGACCAGGTGGTCGTTGGTTCCGTCGCTGACGATGGAGGCGTTCACGCCTGCATCGCTGCTGTTGATGGCGTCCCGCACGCCGGCCAGCGTGTTGGAGGCGGGCTGGATGATGGCGGTGGAGCCGGTGCCGGTCTTGATGGCCAGGATGCCGTTGTCGAAGGTGGTGCCCGGCGCGATGGCGGCCGAGCTCAGTTTTTCCGTCTGCGCCAGTTGCGACACGGCGACCGAGTAGGTGCCCGAGGCCGCCTTGGTGGCGTCACGCGGGGCCTGGATTTGAGTCATCGTACTCGGCGTCGAGCTGGAGGGATCGTACGCGAATGCGGACAGGCTGTTGTTGGCACTCACCTTGATGGTGTTGGCGGTGCCGCCGGTGTTCGACTCCAGCACCAGGTGGTCGCCGTTGCTGTCGGTGGTGATGGAAGCGGTGACGCCGGCCTTGGAGGCGTTGATCGCATCGCGCACGCCGGCCAGCGTGGAATTTGCCTGCAAGGTGATGAAGGTGGGCGAATTGGTGCCGATCTTGATGGCGATCGAATCGCCGGCATTGTAGGTGGTGCCGCTGCTGACCCCGGCCGACTGAATCTTCTGCGCCAGGATCTTGGTCGAGTCATCGGTGTTGACGTCGGCCGTGAAGGGATCGGTCGTCAGGTTGCTGCCGGTGCCGGCGTTGCTCACGGAACTCTTCTGGGAGCTGAAACTTGCTGCAGTCATCGCCTTGAGCGCCGACTGATAGGTCGACAGCGCGCCTTTGAGGCTGCCGTAGGCGGAGATGAGAGTGTTGTAGCTGCTGGCCTGGGTGGTCAGCGGTGTGAGCTGGGACTGGCTTTCAGCCGAAATCAGCTTGCTGACGAGGGTGGCCACATCGAGTGGGCCTGCCGATGTGGAAATGGTGCCGGTGGAAGTCGCCACGGTTCAACTCCTGAATCTTTGCGTGAGGCACAGCGCTGTGCAATGGTCCAGCGCGGTCAAGAGGAGATGGGCTCTCAAGTACGGCGTCGGGGCAGAGGAGGGACGCTGTGCGGGATAACTGCGGGAATCCGTTATGAACTGGGGTAGCCGAATCCGTCATGCGCAATGAGCGAGCACTGACGCATGCGGGTTTCGAGCCACTGCAGTTCGTACCAGACTCGAGGGAAAACTCAAGCCTTTTCCTTGATCAGCAAGCCTTGCATCTTGTCGATCGATTTGGCGATGGCGATCGCTTCTTCACTGGGAATCTGACGAATCACGGTATCGGTAGCCGTATCGACCACTTTGATGATGGTCTTGCCGGTATCCTGGTCTTTGGAAAAATTCAGTGCGGCAGCATTGGCGGCTGCAAAATCGTTCAGCTTGCCTACGGCGTCGTTGACTTCGCTTTCGGTTGCGCGGCGAGCTTCCGGGGTGGCCGCCGGTGCGACCGTCGATACCACGGGATCGGGCTTGTCGGCCGCCTTCGGTGCTGCATATGCAGTACCGGAGTCGCCAGCAGCGGTGATATTAAGTGGGGCAATCGACATGGTACTACTCCCTTCCTTAAAGGAACGTGCGGAGAATAAGGACTATCCCCCGCACGTCATCCTACCTAGCTATCTGGCTTATTTCAACAGCGAGAGGACTTGCTGCGGCGCCGAGTTGGCCTGCGACAGCATCGCCGTACCAGCTTGTTGCAGGATCTGCGCACGGGTCAGGTTCGCGGTTTCCTGCGCGTAGTCGGTATCCATGATACGGCTGCGCGATGCGGTGATGTTCTCGCTCGACACTTGCAAGTTGCTGATGACGGCGCTGAAGCGGTTCTGCACGGCACCGAACTCGGCACGCTTGGAGGAGATCAGGCTGATGGCCTTGTCCAGGTTCTGGATCGCCTTCTGAGCGTCGCTCTGTGCGGACGGAGCAGCAACTGCCTGATCCAGCGACAGCTTGGCGCTGTCAACAGCTTGTTGCAGGGCCACAGCCGAGGAAGCCAGGGCAGTGGCCGACAGGGACGAGCCGGTGGCGAACAGGTTGTCCAGGGCAGCCTTGGCCGAGGTGTAGGTCGCTTGCGCGGTGCTCACGCCGGAAGTGTTGCCCAGACCGATCAGGCCGCTGGCGCTGGTGCCGATCACGTTGGCGATGGTGGCGTTGTTCGACAGGTCATCCAGGGTGATGGTGATCTGGTCGTTCAGCTTGTTGTCTTGCACGTTGGCGCCGACCTGGAAGGACAGGGTCAGGGAGGCCGACACGTTGGCCGAGCTGGAGCCCACGCCAGCGGATGCGCCTTGGCCCACGCCGGTGAACAGGTTTTGGCCGTTGAAGCTGGTGCCGTTCAGAACGCGGAACACTTCCTGCGACAGCTGGGTGTATTCGTCGTTGAGGGTCTTGCGGTCTTGTGCGCTGTTGGTGCCGTTGGCAGCCTGCACAGCCAGTTCACGCATACGTTGCAGGTTATCGCCGACGGTCGACAGAGCGCCTTCAGCGGTTTGCGCCATCGAGATACCGTCGTTGGCGTTACGTTGAGCAACTGCCAGACCCTTGATCTGGGAGTTCATGCGGTCGGCGATGGCCAGGCCGGCGGCGTCGTCCTTGGCGCTGTTGACACGCAGACCGGAAGACAGACGTTGGATCGAGGTATTGAGCGACGACTGCGAGGAATTCAGGTTCCGCTGCGTATTGAGCGACGGAATGTTGGTATTGATGACTGATGCCATGTTAATTCTCCTAAGATTTGAGACCGATGATCCGAGTTTCAGTGCCTAACGTTGGTCTTCTACCCATGAGCCCCAGGCGTTTCAACCTCTGTTGATTGCTTTATCGGGCAGTCTTGGAAAAAGTTTAGGGCTTGCGCAA
The DNA here is from genome assembly GCF_037076565.1 of Herbaspirillum sp. DW155. NCBI lineage: Bacteria > Pseudomonadati > Pseudomonadota > Betaproteobacteria > Burkholderiales > Oxalobacteraceae > Herbaspirillum > Herbaspirillum sp. DW155. The sequence continues at coordinate 2,196,506 of NZ_AP029028.1, forward strand.
AAAAATCTTTTTCAAGGCTTTCCGAACTAAAACTGCGTGCTTTGAAACTCCAAGCAACTCCTTTTTCGACGGCAATTCGAAAAACTTTAGGAAAATCCCTGTTGCGGTAAAGAAAAAGCTGCCGAAAAGCAAAAACCGCCCGGGCAGGGCGGTTTTCGTACCTCGCAGCGCGGCTGGACAGCTCAGCCTTGTGCTTTTTTCTGTTGCATGACGGTCAATTCTTCGCCCACTTTCTTCAGGACCGAGTTCCAGTCACTGACGGCGGGTTGCCGGAACAGGCGCATGCTGGGGTACCAGGGCGAGTCCTCACGGTCGTTCAGCCAGCGCCAGTCGGGCACGTGCGGCAGCAGAACCCAGGTCGGATGGCTCATGGCACCGGCCAGGTGGGCCACTGAGGTGTCCACGCTGATGACCAGATCGAGGTTGCTGATGGCCGCGGCCGTATCGGCAAAGTCCTGGCAGTCGTCGCCAAGGTTGAAGACGGGCAAGCCGGCAGGCAGCGCCTTGAGTGCCTCCAGTGGTTTGCCTTTCTGCAGGGAATAGAATTCCATGTTGGGCAGGTCAAACAGCTGCCTGAAGGTGTCCAGCGGGATGGAGCGGTGGCGGTCATTACCGTGCTCGGGATTGCCGCCCCAGATGATGCCCACCCGCAAGTTGCGTTCGGATCTGGACAAGGCATTGATTTTTTCACGCCAAGTGGCCGCCAGGATGGCATCGGCCGCCAGATAGCCTTCGGGGTAGCGTGGAATATCGTCCACCGTATGCGTGCGCATGGCGTACGGCAGGCTCATGAGCACGTAAGCGCAGTCGCAGGGTGGCAGGGGGTCGCTTTCCCGCACCAGCGTGACTTGCGGTGTGAAGGATTGGAACAGGCGGTACAAAGGATTCTTCACATGCACCGCCACGCGCGCGCCTTGGTCCACCACCAGGCGCACGTAGCGCAGGAACTGGATGCTGTCGCCGAAGCCTTGTTCATGCATCAGCAGGATGGACTTGCCTGCCAGTGACGACTTGCCATCCCATTTGGGGATGAGTTCGAACAACTTGTGGATCAGGCGGTAGACGTGCGCGCGCTCCTTGGTCACCAGGCGGCTCTCATGGCATTCCCAGCCTTCCTCGAATTGTCCCTTGAGCAACAGTGTAAGCGCCAGGTTGTGCTTGGCGGTCGGATAATTGGGGCGTATTGCCAGGGCCTTGCGGAAGTTCTTGATGGCTTCTTCGTCGTCGCCGTGGTCGTGCAGGATGGCCCCGATGTTGTTGTAGGTCAGTGCGTGCTTCGGGTCCAGTGTCAGCGCCTGGTTGAACATGCGCATGGCATCGTCGAAGCGGTCGCCGGTGCTGAAATAGCTGGAACCCAGCTTCACATAGCCGTTCGGGTCTTTGGGGGCGATCTCGATGACGCGCAGCAGGTGCTCGTGGGCTTCCTCGATGCGGTTCAATTTCAGATAGGTGTCGGCGATCTTGTTGTGCGCATAGGTATCCTGCGGATCAAGCAGGATGGCGGTTTTATGGGACTCCACCGCTTCCTTGTACATTTCCATGGCGTGCAGCGCCTCGCCCAGGGCGGTATGCGAGGGGGCGAAATTGATCTGCAATTCCAGTGACTTGAGGATGGTGGCGACCGCCTCGTTGAGGCGGTTCGCCTCGATCAGCGCGCGTCCCAGGTGGGAGAGCGGGCCGGGCGCATTCGGTTCGCGCTTGACGGCATCCTCGAAATAGGCCACCGAGGCTTCCGGATCGGCTTTTTCGTGCAAGGCGTTGGCCAGGCCGATGCGCGCTGCCCGATTCTCCTTGTCGATCGAGATGGCGCGCTCATAGAGGGCGATCGCTTCATCTATCCGGTCCTGGTTCAGGATCGTGCCGGCCAGGTTGCTCAGGTATTCGGCATTGTCGGGGTCGGCGTCGACGGCTTTGCGCAGATAGATTTCCGCTTCGGCGAACTGACCCTCCTGCATGGCCACCAGCCCGCGCGCGTGGTTGGCAAAGACCAGCTTGGGTGCCCGCGCCAGCACGGCCATGCAGAGGTTCTTGGCTTCTTCGGTCTTGCGGCTGTCCAGCAGATCGAGGGATTTGCGGACATCCAGCAGATCCTGCAGGTTGGACTTGGCGGCGGCCGGGGCCGGAATGTGTTTGCCGTGCTTGTTGCTGCTCTTGCGCGTCGACATCGAAAGGGGTCCTCTTGGTTGGGCGCATCGGTGGCGCCGGGCATAGCTATCCAGCAAGGATGATATGCGCAACACGTCACCTGCGAAGAGGTGAATAGAAAGCAAAAAACCTCCGTTTTAGGCGGAGGTTCATGTGCAAAAGGCAGCCTGACGCAGCTGGTGCGGAGGGTGGACCCCAGACCGGGGCTCAGTTCCAGCTGCGTAACAATCCGACTGCCAGTCCCTCCAGGGCGAACTGGTCTTCTTCCGGCTTGACGATGATGGGGTCGAATTCCGGGTTTTCGGGGAAGAGGGTGATGACGCTGCCAGTCTTCTGGTAGCGCTTGACTGTGACCTCATCGGCCAGGCGCGCCACCACGATCTGGCCATTGCGCGCCTGGTCGGCGCGGCGCACCGCCAGCAGGTCGCCATCCAGGATGCCGGCGTCGCGCATGGACATGCCGCGCACCTTGAGCAGGTAGTCGGGCTTGGCCGGGAACATGGCCGGGTCGACCTGATAGGTCTTCTCCACGTGTTCCTGGGCCAGGATGGGCGAACCGGCGGCCACCCGGCCGATCAGCGGCAGGCTCAGCTGCATCAGGGCGGGATGCGGCAGGGCCATCTGCCGTGCCGAATTGATGCTCGCCCCGGCACCGGACTCGCGCAGGCGGATGCCGCGCGAGGTGCCTGGGGAAATTTCGATGGCGCCCTTGCGTGCCAGCGCCTGCAGATGCTCTTCGGCGGCGTTGGCGGAGCGAAAGCCCAGTTCGGCCGCGATTTCTGCGCGCGTGGGAGGGAAGCCGGTGTTCTCGATGGCGTTCTTGATCAGGTTCAGGATCTGTTCCTGGCGCGCGGTCAGTTTGAGCATGGGGTTGGCCTTTCTCGCAGGGAAGGCTGTCTGGATGAACAGTCTGTATTTTTATACAGGTGCATTCCTTGTGTCAACGGCAACATGCATATTCCGGCATGTAAAAGGCAAGCTTTCTTCTTTATATATATGAAGAGACAGATGAAGTTCCTGCCGGTTTGCCGGCAATTTGCCGCGCATGAGCGACCTGCTGTGGTCTTTGAGCCGCGCCGGGGCTCGCCGTGATTGCTGTCAAGCCTGAAACCTAGTATGATCTTGGGTTTTCCTCTTCCCACACCCGTCTTGACGCCGGGGTGGGCGTCTTCAATAAGTCCATAAGGAGTCTACATGCGTCATTATGAAATCGTATTTATCGTCCACCCGGACCAAAGCGAGCAAGTGCCGGCGATGATCGAGCGTTACAAGGGCATCGTCACCACCCGCGGCGGCAAGGTCCACCGTGTCGAAGATTGGGGCCGTCGCCAACTGGCTTACCAGATCCAGAAGCTGGCCAAGGCTCACTACGTCTGCCTGAACATCGAAGTCGACAGCGAAACGCTGGCTGAAATCGAAACCGGCTTCAAGTTCAACGACGCCGTCCTGCGCCACCTGACCGTCAAGATGAAGAAGGCCGAAACCGGTCCTTCCCCCATCCTGAAGGCAGTGCAGAAGGAAGACGCGGCCAAGAGCCGTACCGAAGCGCCGGCAGCCTGAGCGCTGCGGCACCATAGCGGAGAGTGAACCAGCTTCAAGTCATCGCCAGCCTGGCAGAACGTGACGTTTTACGTTACACGCCGGCCGGTATCCCGATTGTCACTGCCAGGTTGCAGCATCAGTCGGAGCAGATGGAAGCTGGCATGCAGCGCCAGGTCGAATTCGAGATCGCGGCGCTGGCAGCAGGGGAAATCTCCGGTGCCCTCAACAGGGCGGCACTGGGTGAAGTCTTCCGGTTCACCGGCTTTTTGGCCCGCAGGAATCGCAACAGCAAGAGCGTCGTGTTTCATATCGTTGATTTTGGCCCGGTCGCGCCGGATTGAAGGCGCAAGGTAGCCAAACAGACCTTACCCAATTTTTAGATACAGGAGCCAACCATGGCATTCGGTAAAAAGTTCGATAAAAGCAAGCTGAAAAACAAGCGTCAACAGCAAAACCCGCTGTTCAAGCGCAAGAAATTCTGCCGTTTCACCGCCGCTGGCGTTGAACAGGTCGATTACAAGGACGTGGACACCCTGAAGGACTTCGTCCAGGAAAACGGCAAGATCATGCCGGCACGCCTGACCGGTACCAAGGCCCACTACCAGCGTCAAGTTGACACCGCCATCAAGCGCGCGCGTTACCTGGCCCTGCTGCCGTACACCGATCTGCACAACGCGTAATCAGCGTCGAGAAATAGGAGAAAAACATGCAAGTCATTCTGTTGGAAAAAATCGTGAATCTCGGCGGTCTGGGTGATGTCGTGCGCGTCAAGGACGGTTTCGCACGCAACTTCCTGATCCCGCAACGCAAGGCCCGCCGTGCTACCGATGCAGCCATCGCTGAATTCGAAGCCAAGCGCGCCGAGTTGGAAAAGGCCGCTGCCGAGAAGCTGGCTGCTGCACAAGCCCAAGGCGAAAAGCTGGCTGGCACCACCGTGGAAGTGTCGCAGAAGGCCGGCGTTGACGGCCGTCTGTTCGGTTCCGTCACCAACTTCGACATCGCTGAAGCCCTGGGCAAGAAGGGCTTCGCCGTGGAAAAGGCGCAAGTGCGTCTGCCCAACGGCCCGCTGAAGATCGTTGGCGAACACCCGGTGTCGGTGGCTCTGCACACCGACGTGGTGGTCGACGTCACCATCGCAGTCAAGGGCGAGCAAGCGTAATACACCTGTTTGCTGCAATTCGTTTTGCAATAGAAAAGCCGGGTTCGCCTGGCTTTTTTATTGCCTGTTGCTTATTTTTTGTTTCTTCGTTTTCTGGTTTTTAGCTTCGCTTCTCACCAGACGAGGTGAAGAAAAATACTTGGCCTGTCGCATCTGTTCGGCTCTGCAGGGCGGTTGTGCAAAAACGTCCAGGCGGCCCAACGGCTTTACATCAGCAGGTTATAATGCGCGCCATGAAAGAATCGTCACGCGGCAATCCAGAATTTTTCCGCGGCCAGAAAGAGTCTTCCGATCCGCAGATCGATGCGCTCCGCGTGCCGCCCCACTCCATCGAGGCCGAGCAATCGGTGCTGGGTGGTCTGCTGCTGGATAACGCGGCCTGGGACCGTATCGCCGATTTCGTCAGTGCCGACGACTTCTACCGCTACGACCACCGCATCATCTTCGAGCACATCGTCAAGCTCATCAACAGCACCAAGCCGGCTGACGTCATCACCGTCTATGAGGCCATGTCCACCAGCGGCAAGGCCGAAGAGGTGGGCGGACTGGTCTACCTGAACGCGCTTGCCCAGAACACGCCCTCGGCCGCCAACATCCGCCGCTACGCCGAGATCGTGCGTGATCGCGGCATCCTGCGCAAGCTGATCACGGTGGCCGACGAGATTTCCGGCAATGCCTTCAATCCGCAGGGCAAGGATGTGAAGTCCATGCTGGACGAGGCCGAATCCAAGATCTTCGCCATCGCCGAAGAGGGCTCGCGCGGCTCGCAGGGTTTCATGGAAATCCAGCCGCTGCTGACCCAGGTGGTGGAACGTATCGATGAACTGTACAACCGCGACAATACCAGCGACATCACGGGCGTGCCGACCGGCTTCATCGACCTCGACAAGATGACCTCCGGTCTGCAGCCGGGCGACCTGATCATCGTGGCCGGCCGTCCTTCGATGGGTAAGACCGCCTTCTCGATCAACATCGGCGAGCATGTGGCCATCGAATCGGGCTTGCCAGTGGCCGTGTTCTCCATGGAAATGGGCGGCGCCCAGCTGGCCATGCGTATGCTGGGCTCGGTCGGACGCCTGGACCAGCACCGCCTGCGTACGGGCCGCCTGCTGGACGAAGACTGGCCGCGCCTGACGCACGCCATCCAGAAGATGAACGATGCCCAGTTCTACATCGACGAAACCCCGGCGCTGTCGCCCATAGAATTGCGCGCCCGTTCACGTCGCCTGGCCCGCCAGTGCGGCAAACTGGGCCTGATCATCATCGACTACCTGCAGCTGATGTCGGGTAACGGCGGCAGCTCTTCCGAGAACCGCGCCTCCGAAATCTCGGAAATCTCGCGTAGCCTGAAGGGGCTGGCCAAGGAACTCAATTGCCCGGTGATTGCGCTGTCGCAGCTGAACCGCTCGCTGGAACAACGTCCCAACAAGCGTCCCGTGATGTCCGACTTGCGCGAATCGGGCGCCATCGAGCAGGATGCTGACGTTATTTTGTTCATTTACCGTGATGAAGTTTACAATCCCGACTCGCCCGACAAGGGGACGGCGGAAATCATCATCGGCAAGCAGCGTAATGGCCCCATCGGCAGCATTCGCCTGTCCTTCCTGGGGATGTATACCAAGTACGACAACTATATCGGCAATCTGGCGCAGCCTTACGGCGGCGATTGATGGCCATTGGCAGCGTGCCAGGCTGGCAGGTTGCTGCACAAGGATCGCGGGCGGCGGGGGTCGCCCGTGTCACGCAAGGCGGACGGCTCTCAAGGCTGTCCGTGCAGGGCCGGCAGGGCGGTTCACGGCTTCCATTGAGGCTGGCCGCATGCCGGTTCGAAACGGCGCTCCGACCGGGCGCTAACCATTGATGAGAGAGAAAAATGTTTGGACGATTGATGCCGACCGAAGGCAAATTCTTTGACCTTTTCAATCAGCATGCAGAGCTGGCGGTCAAGTGCGCAAAAGAAATGGTGGCGCTGATGACCAATTTCGATGACCTTGAAATTCGCGTGCACGCCATTGAAGCTGTCGAGAAGGAAGCCGACAAGGTGACGCACAATGCCATCGAATTGCTGCACAAGACCTTCATCACCCCGCTGGACCGCGACGACATCCACCAGCTGATCACCCGCATGGATGACATCCTGGACCTGCTCGAAGACGCCGCCCAGACCATCTCGCTCTACGACATCAAGTCCATCACGCCCGAAGCCAAGCGCCTGGCCGAGCTGTGCCTGTCCTGCGCCGAGAAGGTGCAAGGCGCCGTGGGCCTGCTGTCGAACATGGACAATTCCCGTCAGATCCTGTCGATCTGCCAGGAAATCGACCGCCTCGAATCCGATGCCGATCACGTCATGCGCGCGGCCATGTCCAAGCTGTTCCGCGATGAGCCGGACGTGCGCACCCTCATCAAGCTCAAAGCCATCTACGAAATCCTGGAAACCGTGACTGACCGCTGCGAAGACGTGGCCAACATCATCGAAGGCATCATCGTCGAAAACGCCTGATCGGTCGGCATCGCGGCGATTCCCTCGATTTCCGACGGGGACGCCGCTGGCTTCACACAACGGTTTCCCCATGCAAACAATCCAAATCAGCTTACATATCCTTGCGTTGTTGATCGTCCTGGCGCTGCTGTTCGACTTCATGAACGGCTTCCATGACGCCGCCAACGCGATTGCCACCGTGGTCTCCACGGGCGTGCTGCGCCCGCAGACCGCCGTGGCCATGGCGGCCTTCTTCAACCTGGCCGCCGTGTTCGTGTTCCACCAGCTGCACGTGGCGGCCTCGGTGGGCAAGGGCACCATCGACCCGGCCATCGTGGACCAGTACGTCATCTTCGGCGCGCTCATCGGCGCCATCTTCTGGAACCTGGTGACCTGGTACTACGGCATCCCGTCTTCCTCCTCGCACGCCCTGATCGGCGGCCTGGTGGGCTCGGCCGTGGCCAAGGCCGGGACCGGCGCGCTGATCTCGGCGGGCCTGTTGAAGACGATACTCTTCATCGTGCTGTCTCCCTTGCTGGGTCTGGTGTTCGGCTCGCTGATGATGCTCGCGGTATCGTGGATCTTCTATCGCTCCACGCCACGCAAGATCGATGGCTGGTTCCGGCGTCTGCAGTTGCTGTCGGCTTCCATGTACAGCCTGGGTCACGGTGGCAATGACGCGCAGAAGACCATCGGCATCATCTGGATGCTGCTGATCGCTTCCGGCTATTCCTCGCCGGAAACGCCGCCGATGTGGGTCATCATCTGCTGCTACTGCGCCATCAGCCTGGGCACGCTCTTTGGCGGCTGGCGCATCGTCAAGACCATGGGCCAGAAGATCACCAAGCTGAAGCCGGTCGGCGGCTTCTGCGCCGAAACCGGTGGCGCCATCACTCTGTTCCTCGCGACCGCCCTGGGCATCCCGGTCTCGACCACCCATACCATCACCGGTGCCATCGTCGGCGTGGGCGCAGCGCAGAAGATGTCGGCGGTGCGCTGGGGCGTGGCCAGCAACATCGTCTGGGCCTGGATCTTCACCATTCCGGCGTCGGCCTTCGTGGCGGCGATCGCGTGGTGGATCGGCGTGCACGTGCTGTAAGCCATCCTGCCTGGACGCTGCACCTGTAGCGGCCGCCCAAAAGCAAAAAGCCACGTTTTCACGTGGCTTTTTGCATTGATGCCGAATAAAGTGCTTACAACACGTCGCTGGCGTGATCGGCCAGGCGCGAGCGTTCGCCGCGGGCCAGGGTGACATGCCCGCTGTGCGCCCAGCCCTTGAAGCGGTCGACCACATAGGTCAGGCCGCTGGAGCCTTCGGTCAGGTAGGGCGTGTCGATCTGGGCGATGTTGCCCAGGCAGACGATCTTGGTGCCGGGACCGGCGCGCGTGACCAGGGTCTTCATCTGCTTGGGCGTCAGGTTCTGGGCCTCGTCGATGATCAAGAACTTGTTCACGAAAGTACGGCCGCGCATGAAGTTGAGCGACTTGATCTTGATGCGCGAGCGGATCAGGTCCTGGGTCGCGGCGCGACCCCATTCACCGGCATCGCCATCGGACTTGTTGAGCACCTCGAGGTTGTCGTCGAAGGCGCCCATCCAGGGGCCCATCTTCTCTTCTTCCGTACCCGGCAGGAAACCGATGTCTTCACCGACCGGCACCGTCACGCGGGTGACGATGATTTCGTTGTAGAGCTTGGTTTCCAGCACCTGTGCCAGGCCCGAGGCCAGCGCCAGCAGGGTCTTGCCGGTACCGGCCTGGCCCAGCAGGGTGACGAAATCACACTCCGGGTTCATCAGCAGGTTCAGCGCGAAATTCTGCTCGCGGTTGCGTGCGGTGATGCCCCAGACGCTGTTCTTGGCATGGCCGAAGTCGCGCAGGGTCTGCAGCACGGCGGTCTTGCCGTTGATCTGCGTGACCTGGCCGTAGAAGGCCGGCTCGCCATTCTTGGGCTCGATGAAGACGAACTGATTGACCAGGAGCAAAGGCACATAGGGGCCGGTGACACGGTAGTAGGTATAGCTGCTGCCGTGACGGCTTTCCTGCCAGGACTCCATGCCCTTGCCGTGCTTGTTCCAGAAGTCATCCGGCAGTTGCTGGATGCCCGAGTACAGCAGATCGGTATCTTCCAGCACGTGGTCGTTGAAGTAATCTTCAGCGGGCAGGCCGATGGCACGCGCCTTCAGGCGCATGTTGATGTCCTTGGACACCAGCACCACCGGGCGTTCCGGATACTGCTGGTCCAGGGCTCGCACCACGCCCAGGATCTGGTTGTCGGCCTTGCCCTCGGGCAGGCCTTCGGGCAGGGCGGCGTTCTGCAGTTTGGTCTGGAAGTACAGGCGACCCTTGGCATCCTTGTTGCCCAGCTTGGACAGGGGAATGCCCAGGTCGATCGAGTCCTCGGCCACGTCGGACACCAGCGCATCCAGCGAACGCGAGATCTGGCGCGCATTGCGGGCCACTTCGGACATGCCCTTCTTGTGGTTGTCCAGCTCTTCCAGCGTGACCATCGGCAGGTAGATGTCGTGCTCCTCGAAGCGGAACAGCGAGGTCGGATCGTGCATCAGCACGTTGGTATCGAGCACGAACAGCTTGGACTTGCCCAGCTTGTCAGCCACGCGGCTGGTGGGCGACTTGGGACGGACTTCGGCGCTCTTGGAAGCGGCTTTGGGTTTCTCGGCCACGGCGGCGGTCTTGCCGGTGATGCGCGCGCGCGGCGCGGTGACCTTGGTGTCGGAGACGTCGGCAACGGCAACTGCAACTTCTTGTGGTGCAACTACGGGAGCGGAGGTTTCAACGAGAGTGATGTTCGGTTTGACGGGCTTGTTGCGATCGGCCTTGGGATAGTCCTCGGGAGACAGCATCGAAGCTGGTTTGCTCGGCATTTTGGGCAGGGGCATCAGGACCTCGGAAGTGGATGAAGAAAACACCGCTTTGTCAGAGCGAACAGGTGAAGCAATACATCAGACAGCAAAGGGAGGGATCTTGCTGCGGGGCCGGGCATGCCAATGAAATCCTTGCCGCTGCCATGCAACGTACCGGACGATCCCGGACGGGGTGCAGACAGGGAGGAGGCGAGGGCTTGATTGGCCGGGACGGCGGGGAAAACCACTGCGCCAGCAGCGGGGTTGGCAAAGTAAAAAGTAAAAAAGCCGTTTCGGCAGGCCTCCGGCCTTAACCTGAAACGGCTCCCAGCAAACGTTTTTCTGTTTGAATTCAATGGCTTGTATCGTTTGACCGCATGTTTGGAACGCGTCGCAAGCACTTGCCAGGTGTCTGCGCCGCGGCCTGAATCAATGCCTGCTGTCGGGGCTCGCGCAGCAGCCGGGTAGGCCATTGCGCTGCAGCAACCGGACAGCCTGTCTCAGGTATCGAACTTCATTCAGGCCAGGGTTTTGATGAAGGCCAGCACCTCATCCACGTGTGCAGGAACCTTCACTCCACGCCATTCTTTCACCACTTTGCCTGCGGCGTCAATCACAAACGTGCTGCGCTCCACGCCACGTACCTGCTTGCCATACATGTTTTTCATCTTCATGACGTCGAACATGGTGCACAGGCTTTCATCGGGATCGGAGATCAGCTCGAAAGGCATGCCCAGCTTGGCCTTGAAGTTTTCATGGGACTTCAGGCTGTCGCGGCTGATACCGAAGATTTCGGTATTGGCGGCCTGGAACTGCGGATGCAGGTCGCGGAACTGCATGCCCTCGGTGGTACAGCCGGGCGTGTTGTCCTTGGGATAGAAATACAGGACCAGGTTCTTGCCACGGTAGTCGGCGAGGTTGAAGGTCTTGCCACTGGTCATGGCGGCCGAGAAGTCCGGCACGGTCTTGTTCAGGAGGGATGGTCGGTCTGTCAAAGTGGCGCCCCGTAGGTGAAGTCTTGTTGGTGGAAGATTGGCCGGCCGGTTTGCACGGCCTGTGCGTGGCCCTTACATGGCCTGCACGATCATCTCGCCCGAACGGCCCGGCAACTCGCCCCAGGCGATCGGCAGGATGGGCAGGACGTCATTCTTGATGCTCTCGTAGTAGTCGCCCATGGACACCAGTTCGTAGCCTTGGGCACGCCAGCCTGTGAGCAATCGTTCGAAAATGGGGCCGAGTTTCTGTCCTTCAAGTTCCGCGTGCAGGGTGAAGACGTGATCACGTGGTTCTTTGGTCAACTGAAGCAAAAACTCAGCCGCATTGCCCGCATCGATCATCTTGCCGCCGATCTCGCGGCCCAGGATTTCATCCAGCGTGGGCAGGGTGGTCGGCAGTTGCACGCAGGACAGCGGCTTGCCGAAGGCCGAGAGGCGGTGCGGACCGGCATCGGCATCGGCCAGGCGGCCATCCTCGCGCAATTGCGAGCGGCCGTCGGACGAGTAGGCCATGCCGAACTGGTCCAGCTGGACGAAGGCATGCTCGTTCATCTGCCAGCCGGCCGCGCCGTGCGTGCGTGGCGCCTCGCCGAAGATTTCGCGGTAGCGTGCATGGGACCGGTGCATGGTTTCCACCGTCCATTGGGCCTCGGCGGTGCGTACGTCGTCCTGCCAGACGCGATGGTCCCAGGTATGGATGCCGCATTCAAAGCCCGCTTCTCTGGCGGCACGCATGAAACCGGCACAGGTCTTGCCGATGTCGGGCGCGGGCAGCAGGGTGCCGTACATCAGGGTCTTCAAGCCGTAATGTTCCACCACCGAGGTGCGCGAGACCTTGCTGAAGAAGCCGGGACGGAAGATCTGCTTCAGCGCCCACCCGGTGTGGTCGGGGCCGAGCGAAAAAAGGAACGTGGCGCCGGCATGGTGGCGGCGCAACTGCCGGATCAGGTTGGGGACGCCCACGCGGGTGCCGCGGTAAGTGTCGGCGTCGATCTTGAGAGTGAGTTTGGGCAATTCGCTGGACCGGAAAAGAGGGTAATCGGCGGTGGTCCGCCATGTTCTGGGCGCTGCGCCGGGCAGTGGTCTGCGGCGGCGGATGACAAGTTGCGAGACTAGCATCCTGCGCGGGATAGAACAATATGCAGCGGCGCAGCATTGAGTGGCAATACAGGGTCAGCAAACGGATCTGTTCTGCATTCAAGCCGGCCGGGAAATGAACAAAAAAGCAAAACCGCGCCGAAGCGCGGTTTGCATGGGACCAGCTGAGCGGCAGGCGATCAGTCCATCAGCGCACGCGCCTGGGCCACCTGGCTGCGGTAGGCATCGAAGATGTTGCGCAGGGTGTCGGCCATGGTGGTCTTGGGCGCCCAGTTCAGTTCTTCGCAGGTATTGGTGATCTTGGGCACGCGGTTCTGCACGTCCTGGTAACCCTTGCCGTAGTAGGCGGCGGAGGTGGTCTCGACCAGCTGGACCTGCTTGGCCGTCTCGGCGTACTCCGGATACTCGGCGGCCAGCGTCAGCATCATGCCGGCCAGCTCCTTGATGGAGTAGTTGTTGGTCGGGTTGCCGATGTTGTAGATCTTGCCGGAAGCCACGCCGCCTTCGTTGGCGATGATCTTCATCAGGGCGTCGATGCCGTCATCGATGTAGGTGAAGGCACGCTTCTGCTGGCCGCCGTCGACCAGGGAGATGTTCTCGCCACGGACGATGTGGCCGAAGAACTGGGTCACCACGCGCGAGGAACCTTCCTTGGGGGTATGGATCGAGTCCAGGCCGGCACCGATCCAGTTGAACGGACGGAACAGGGTGAAGTTCAGGCCCGATTCCATGCCGTAGCCCCAGATCACGCGGTCCATCAGCTGCTTGGCGCAGGAGTAGATCCAGCGCGGCTTGTTGATGGGGCCGCAGATCAGTTCGGATTCTTCCGGATCGAATTCCTCGTCATGGCACATGCCGTAGACTTCCGAAGTCGAGGGGAAGACCAGGTGCTTCTTGTACTTGGCGGCCGAACGCACGATCGGCAGGTTGGCTTCGAAGTCCAGCTCGAACACGCGCAGCGGGGCGTTCACGTAGGTCGACGGGGTGGCGATGGCCACCAGCGGCAGGATCACGTCACACTTCTTGACGTGGTATTCCACCCATTCCTGGTTGATGGTGATGTCGCCCTCGAAGAAGTGCATGCGCGACTTGTAGGCCTCGTTTTCCAGAATGTCGGTGATACGGTCGGTCATCATGTCCATGCCATAGACGTGCCAGTCCGTGGTTTCCAGGATGCGCTTGGACAGGTGGTGGCCGATGAAGCCGTTGACGCCGAGAATGAGGACTTTTTTCATAATGTAGAGAGCTAGTGAATGGCCGGACTTCAGGAGGCCATGTATTTCAGGTAATTGTTGAGTGAAGCATCCTGATCGTTGATCTGGATGTCCAGGATTTGCAGGAAGTTGCCATCGCCACAACGGGCGTACAGCTTGCCGCCTTCGAAGAACTTGTCTTGCGTACCATGGGCCCGCTGCAGCGCAGGATGGGCCGCTGGCGGAACCAGCCGGGTTCTCGTGACCGTAATTTTATCACCCGCGATTTCCTCGAAGGCGCCTGGATAGGGCGGAGCCACCGCGCGCACCAGATTATGGACTTCGCCGGCGGTACGGCGCCAGTCGATGCGGCCATCTTCGGGCTTGCGGCCGCTGAAGTAGCTGCCCTGCGACAAGTCATTGGGCAACTGGGGAGTATTGCCCGCCAGCATGGCCGGCAACACGTTCCAGAGCGTCATTTCGGCGGCCACCACGACCTTGCCAAATACTTCATGCGCAGTGTCGTCGGGCAGAATCGGCACGGCGGTCTGCGCCACGATGGCGCCCGCATCTGGCTTGACCGTCATTTCGTGCAGGGTGGCACCGGTTTCGATTTCGCCATGCAGCACCGCCCAGTTGATCGGCACGCGGCCACGATACTTGGGCAGCAGCGAGCCGTGCATGTTGTAGGCGCCGCGCCTGGCGCAGGCCAGGATTTCCGCCGGCAGCATATGGCGATAATAAAAACTGAAGATAAAGTCCGGCTGTGCGGCCTGCAGCTGGGCCAGCAACTGCGGAGAACGCGCATCCGCCGGGGTGATGCAGGTGATCCCGTGCTCGCGGCACAGGCCCGCCACCGAACCGAACCAGATGTTCTCGGTAGCGCTGTCTTCGTGGGTCACCACCAGCGAGACCTGCACGCCACGGGCGAGCAAGACCTTCAGGCAGCGCACACCCACATCATGGTAAGCAAAGACGACGGCGTTCATAAGGCTTGCTTGTCTTCTGAAGAGGATTGCTCAAGGATGGCCTGCACCACATAGCGCGGGCGAGCCCGCACCTGCATGTAGATGCGGCCGATGTATTCGCCCAGCAGGCCTATGGAGAACAGGATCACGCCCATCAGGAAGAAGGTGATCGCAAAGAGCGTAAACACACCGCCGACTTCGGCGCCGATCAGCAGGCGGCGCAGCACGATGAGGATGAACAGCGCGGCCGACGCGAACGACAGGCCGATCCCCAGCAGAGAGAAGAACTGCAGCGGCACCAGCGAGAAGCCGGTCACCAGGTCGAAATTGAGGCGGATCAGGCTGTAGAAGGAATACTTCGATTCGCCGGCCGAGCGTTCTTCATGCTCCACCACGATCTCGGTCGGGTTGCGCGAGAAGGTGTAGGCCAGGGCCGGCACGAAGGTATTGACTTCGCGGCAGCGGTTGACCAGATCGATGACGTTGCGGCCATAGGCGCGCAGCATGTTGCCCTGGTCGGTCATCTTGATGCGGGTGATCTTTTCGCGCAGGCGGTTCATGGCCTTGGAGGCATAGGTGCGCCAGGCCGAATCCTGGCGCTTGCGGCGGATCGAGCCCACGTAGTCGTAGCCCTCGCGCATCTTGGCCACCAGGTTGCCGATTTCCTCCGGCGGATTCTGCAGGTCGGCGTCCAGGGTCACCACGACTTCGCCGCGGGTGGCTTCGAAGCCGGCCATGATGGCCATGTGCTGGCCATAGTTGCCATTGAAAAGCACCACGCGCGTCACATCGGGCCGCAGGCGGTACTGCTCGGCCAGGATGCCGGCGGAGCGGTCACGGCTGCCATCGTTGACGAAGATGACTTCGTAGCTGTAACCCAGGGCGTCCAGCGCCGGGTAGAGGCGCTCGAACAGTTTGGAGAGCCCGGATTCCTCGTTGTATACCGGGATGACGACGGACAGTTCTGGTTTCATCAAATATTGAAAATTGCTGGAATTACGTGGTGCCGGGGAGGGTGGACCCACCTCGACGGCCATAAATCAAAGGCCCGATGCGCCACGATCAGCTTCATCGCGGCGTTCAGGCCAGGGAGTGCATTGCTGAGAATTGTGAAAATGCAAATAAATCGAATTATGCCGAATTTCTTCACATAATCCGCAAAAATCAGCCGAGCACCGATTTTACCGTTTCAACCGAACGTTCAACGTCTTCTTTACTCATTGCATTGAACATGGGGAGCGAGACGATGCGCTGGCCGACTCGTTCGGCCACCGGGAACATGCCTTCCTTGAAGCCACGTTCACGATAGAGTTTGAGCAAATGAATGGCCGGGTAGTGGTAGCCGATGCCGATCTGCTTTTCCATCATCTTTTCCATGAAGGCGGCGCGGGTGATGCGCTCCGGCAGAACCAGCTGGAACATGTGCCAGTTGGAGTTCTCGAAGTCGGCCACCGGCAGCTGGGCGCCGTAGTTGGCCTCGAAGTCGCTGCCGAAGCAGGCGAAATAGTGGCGCGCCAGTTCCTTGCGGTGGGCGGTGACGGCATCCACATGGGCGAACTGGCCCAGGCCGATGGCGGCGGCCACGTCGGTCATGTTGAACTTGCCACCCAGCACGTCCACTTCGAGGCCGTCGAAGCCGCTGCGGGTGACGCCTTGCAGGCGGTATTTCTCGGCCAGGCGCGCTTCTTCGGCGTTGTTGAGGACCAGGAAACCGCCTTCGGAGCTGGTGATGTTCTTGTTGGCCTGCAGGCTGAAGGACACGAAATCGCCGAAGGCGCCGATGCGCTTGCCGTTCCAGGTCGAACCCAGCGCCTGGGCGGCGTCTTCCACCACGCGCAGCTGGTGTTTGGCGGCGATGGCGTAGAGGCGGTCCATGTCCACCGGCAGGCCCGACAGGTAGACCGGGATGATGGCCCTGGTGCGCGGGGTGATGGCGGCTTCCAGTTTGTCCAGGTCGATGTTGCGGGTGACCGGATCGATGTCGGCAAAGACCGGGGTGGCGCCGGTTTCCAGGATCACGTTGGCGGTGGCCACCCAGGAGATCGGCGTGGTGATGACTTCATCGCCGGGGCCGATGCCGGCGATGCGCAGGGCGATTTCCATCGTGCAGGTGCCGGAATTGAAGGTGCGCACGATGCGCCCGCCCAGGTAATCCGACAAGGCCTTTTCGAACGCCTGCACCTTGGGGCCGCTGGTGATCCAGCCCGAACGCAGCACCTCGCCGACGGCGGTGATGGTGGCTTCATCGATGGTGGGTTTGGCAAACGGAAGGAAGGGCAGGCTCATGGTGGAATCCGGTCAGACGAGGTTCAGGGGGGATGCGGCGCCGGGCAAGCGCGGCCGTTGCCGGCGCGCCGGGCGCACGGCAACTCGCTATTGTAAATCAGCTTCGCGTCAGCAAGACCACGCCGACGATGATCACGCCAATGGCCAGCAGGCGTTGCAGGGAGATCGCCTCGCCCAGGAAGTACCAGGCGCCGATGGCGTTGATGATGTAGCCCAGCGAGAGCAGCGGATAGGCAATGGTCACGTCGACCCGCGACAGGCCGATGATCCATACGCCCACCGAGATCACGTAGCAGGACAGGCCGCCGATGATGGGCAGCTGGGTGGCCAGCTTGATGCCGGTGGAAAACCAGTTCTCGGCCGTCAGGTGGATCGCCCCAACGGCATTGGTGCCGGCCTTGAGCAGCAGTTGTGCAACAGCGTTCAGGCAGATGCCGACGAAGATGAAGCCAAAGGTCGTCAGGTTCATTTGGCTTCCTTCTTCTCGCCGGCGGCAGGGGCCGCCGGTGCCGGGTCATTGGCCACGATCACGCGGCGCGGGTCCTGGCCGATCAGGCGCATGGGCAGCTTGCGTTCCACCAGCTGCTTGTAGATGGTGGGATCGATGATGGCGATGTCCTTCTTGCCGGCCGCATGGTCGGCCACCCACTGTGCCACGAAGGCATCGACAGTCGGCAGCCACAGCTGCGGTTCTTGCTTGAGGCCGAATTCCATCTCGTCGGCGTGCTCCACCAGGGTCATGGTACGGCGCAGGTAGAAAGGCAGGGCCTGTTCATAGCGGCCGACCAGGTAGATCGGGGTTTCCGGCTTCAATTCGGCCTGCAGGGCGGGAACGTAGTCCACGCCGGCCGAATAGCGGCCTTGCGGGTCATGGCCCAGCATCAGCAACTGGCCGGCGACGAAGGCGGTGGCGGCCAGCGAGGTCACGGCCCAGTCCTTGTGCTGGCGCGCCAGACGGATGGCGGCGATGCCACCGACGAAGAAGATCAGGGCACCCGCATACAGGTAAGGCACGTGGGCCTGGATCAGCGGCAGCGAATAGGCATCCTTGGCCAGCGAGGGCACGCGCGGGATGAAGGCCAGCGCCACCGCCGAGGGCAGCGCTACCAGAGAACCGGCCCAGGCCAGCGCCTTGTAGTCGGCTTCTTCGAGGTAGCAGGCGATCAGCAGTGCCAGCGCCGGGAAGATCGGCAGGATGTAGGAAGGCAGCTTGGAGTCCGAAATGCTGAAGAACACGAAGATGAATACCGCCCACACCAGCAGCAGCCGCTTGGGCTGGAAGCGGCCACCGTTCAGGCTGTTGTAGCCGGCGGTGTCGCGCTGTTCGCGGGTGCCTTTCCAGAGGCTCTGGAAGAACACGCCCAGCCAGGGAATGATGCCCAGCACCAGAATCGGGATGAAGTAGTACCAAGGGCCGGTACGGCTATGAATCTTGGTGGTGAAACGCTGGAAATGCTCGTGGATGAAGAAGAACTGCGGGAATTCCGGATTGCGCAGCGACACCGCCACGAACCAGGGCGTACAGATCGCAAAGAACAGCAGCAGGCCCTTGAACAGGTGCAGCCGCTTCCAGATCGCCCAGTCGCGCGCGAAGATCGAATAGAGCACCAGCACCGCACCGGGCAGGACGATACCGATCAGCCCCTTGGACAGCACCGCCAGCGCCATCCCGGCCCAGCACAGCAGCATCCAGTTGCGCTGGCCCTCGCGGGAGACGCCGTTGCGCTGCGCCATCAGCAGGGAGCACAGGGCGATGGTCATCATGCCCGACAAGCCCATGTCCAGCGTATTGATGTGGCCCATGCCAGCCCAGAAGAAGCTGGAGGCCAGCACCAGGGCGGCGTAGAAGCCGACGCGGCCATTGAAGACGCGGGTGCCGGAATAAGCCGCCAGGCCGATGCCCAGGAGGCCGCACAGGCCCGTCCACAGGCGTGCCTGCCATTCACCCAGGCCAAACAGCTCGAAGGTGATGGCATTCATCCAGGTTTGCAGGGGCGGCTTTTCGAAGTACTTGATGCCGTTCAGTCGGGTCGTGATCCAGTCCTGCGTGGCCACCATCTCGCGCGCCATTTCGGCGTAGCGGCCTTCATCGGTGGGCACCAGCACACGGGCGCCCAGCATCCAGAACCAGACCAGCAGGAAAAGAATGATCAGCGTCCAGATGAACGCCTTGGATTTGTACAGTTCGCGCATTGACAGCGGTTCCTTGTTGCGTGTTCTTGGGTTTCTTGTCGCGGCAGGTGCCGGCGTCAGGCTTTGGGCGGGATGATCAGCGCCAGTGCCACCTTGCGCCCTTCGGCCATGAGAATGTTGTAGGTCCGGCAGGCGGCCTGGTTGTCCATGCATTCCACGCCGATGCGGCGTGCGGTCAGCACCGTGGTCAGCTTGGGATGGACGAAGCGCTGGCGCTCGCCCGTGCCCAGGATCACCACGTCGGGCGCGGTGGCATCGATCTGGGCGAAATGCTCGGTGGTGAGTGCCTCGAAGCTGGTCACCGGCCAGGCCACCGGCTCGCTTTCTGGCAGGACCAGCAGACTGTCGGTGAAACGGATGGCATTGAGCTCGACACCGTCCTCATCATAGGCGGTGACGGTCTGGTATTGCTTGGTTTCGGTCGAATGGAGCTTCATCGCAGATGGGCAGGATGGGTTACAGGCGGCCCCGCGGGGGCAAACGGCCGGCGCATGATGTCATCTCGACATGCATTGAGGCAACGCGGCCGTAAAGTGCGCCATTGTAGCCGTTTCCGACCCCGGCGCACGCCTATTTGATTGATAAAATGCTTAGCTTTGGGCAAAATGGCCGGTTCCCGGCAAGCCCGTGGGGCGCCGCCAGGCTCTTTGCAAGTGCATTGCACTGCACTGCAAGAGCCGCGGAGATGCAGGGAAATGACGGCTGGCGTGGTAATGGAGAGAACCGGAGGCCAAAGGTTCCGGTCCGGCGCATGCAGGCCGATGAAGCACGGCGGGCACAGGCTGAGATGGAGAAGGCGCCCGCCGCGAAACGATTAGAGGAAGAGCTGTGCGACCGATTCAGAAATCCAAGAAGCTGGCAGATGTGTGTTACGACATTCGTGGTCCCGTGCTGGAAAAAGCGCGTCAGATGGAGGAAGAGGGCCACAAGATCATCAAGCTCAACATCGGCAACCTGGCCGCCTTTGGCTTCGATGCCCCCGACGAGATCGTGCAGGACATGATCCGCAACATGGGCAATGCTTCCGGCTATACCGATTCCAAGGGCCTGTTCGCGCCGCGCAAGTCGGTCATGCACTACACCCAGCAAAAGAAGATCGAGGGCGTCACCATCGATGACATCTACCTGGGCAATGGCGCCTCCGAACTGATCGTCATGAGCGTGAACGCATTGCTCAACACCGGCGACGAAGTGCTGGTGCCGTCGCCCGACTACCCGCTGTGGACGGCTGCCGTGAGCCTGTCCGGCGGCACCCCGGTGCATTACGTCTGCGACGAGCAGCAAGGCTGGCAGCCCGACATCGCCGACATCAAGAAGAAGATCACCCCCAATACCAAGGCCATCGTCGTCATCAACCCCAACAATCCGACCGGGGCGCTGTATTCGGTGGACGTGTTGAAGGAAATCATTGAACTGGCGCGCCAGCACCAGCTGATCATCCTGGCTGACGAGATCTACGACAAGGTGCTCTACGACGGCAATACCCACACCTCGCTGGCTTCGCTGGCCGATGATGTGCTGTTCATCACGTTCAACGGCCTGTCGAAGAACTATCGTTCCTGCGGCTACCGTGCCGGCTGGATGGTGGTCTCCGGCGAAAAGAAGCATGCGCGCGACTACATCGAAGGCCTGAACATGCTGGCCTCGATGCGCCTGTGCGCCAATGCGCCCGGCCAGTTCGCCATCCAGACCGCGCTGGGCGGCTACCAGAGCATCAATGACCTGGTGGGCCCGAATGGCCGCCTGACCAAGCAGCGCGATCTGGCGCACAAGCTGCTCACCGATATCCCCGGCGTGACCTGCGTCAAGCCCAAGTCGGCGCTGTACATGTTCCCGCGCCTGGATCCCGAGATTTATCCGATCAAGGATGACCAGGAGTTCGCCTACGAGCTGCTGGCCGAGGAAAAAGTGCTGATCGTGCAGGGCACCGGCTTCAATTGCCCCACGCCGGACCACTTCCGCGTGGTGTTCCTGCCCAATACCGACGACCTGACCGAATCCATGGGCCGCATCGCCCACTTCCTGGAAGGCTATCGTCGCCGTCACGGCACCGCCTGATCCGTTTTGCACTACCCGTCACGCATGCCCGTTGCGGCGTGGCGGTCTTTTTCACCAACCACGAAGACAATATGAAATCCATCAAAGTAGGTTTGCTCGGCATCGGCACCGTGGGTTCCGGTACTTTCAATGTTCTCCAGCGCAACCAGCAAGAGATTGCGCGCCGTGCAGGCCGGGGCATTGAAATTACCATGGTCGCCGCTCGCAATACTGCCCGCGCGACCGAACTGACCCAGGGAAAAGTCAAGGTCGTCAACGACGGCAATCTGGTGGTGAACGATCCCGAGATCGATATCGTCGTGGAGCTGATCGGCGGCGATGACATCGCCCGTGATCTTGTGATGAAAGCCATCGCCAACGGCAAGCACGTGGTCACCGCCAACAAGGCCCTGATCGCCAAGCACGGCAACGAAATCTTCAAGGCCGCACGTGAAAAGGGCGTCATCGTGGCCTTCGAGGCGGCCGTGGCCGGTGGCATCCCCATCATCAAGGCGCTGCGCGAAGGCTTGTCTGCCAACCGCATCCAGTGGGTGGCCGGCATCATCAACGGCACCACCAACTTCATTCTTTCGGAGATGCGCGACAAGGGTCTGGACTTCGATGTGGTGCTCAAGGAAGCGCAACGCCTGGGCTACGCCGAAGCCGATCCGACCTTCGACATCGAAGGCGTGGACGCGGCCCACAAGCTGACCATCATGGCCTCGATCGCCTTCGGCATCCCGGTGCAGTTTGACAAGGCTTACGTGGAAGGCATCACCAGGCTGCAGGCCAGCGACATCACCTATGCCGAGCAACTGGGCTATCGCATCAAGCTGCTGGGCATCACCCGTCAGACCGCCAAGGGCATCGAGCTGCGTGTGCACCCGACGCTGATCCCGGCGGCGCGGCTGATCGCCAATGTCGAAGGCGCGATGAATGCGGTGGTGGTGCGTGGCGACGCCGTGGGTGAAGCGCTGTACTACGGCAAGGGCGCCGGTTCCGAGCCGACCGCCTCGGCCGTGATCGCCGACCTGGTGGACATCACCCGCCTGGCCACGGCCGATCCGGAACACCATGTGCCCTCGCTGGCCTTCCAGCTCAACGCCATGGCCGACACCCCCGTGCTGCCGATGAGCGAGGTGGTGACCAGCTACTACCTGCGCATCCGCGTGGCCGACCAGGCTGGCGTGCTGGCCGACGTGACGCGCATCCTGGCCGACTCGACCATCTCCATCGATGCCATGTTGCAGAAGGAGCCGGCCGAAGGCGAGCAGCAGACCGACATCATCATGCTGACCCACCAGACCCAGGAAAAGAACATCGAGGCAGCCATTGCCAAGATCGAGGGGCTGTCCACGGTGGTGGGCCCGGTCACCAAGATCCGCCTGGAAGAGCTGAGCTGATTGATGCTCATCGGTCTCGGACGGAGCCAGTAAAAAACGGAGCCCGCGGGCTCCGTTTTGCGTATCAGGGGCGGCTGGAGCCGCCTGTGATCATTTCTTCAGTTCGAAATTGCAGACCGCCTGCAGCATGGCGTCGCCCACCGACATCGGCTTGGGCTTGATGAACTCTTGTCCCTTCAGGGCATCGCTGTGGTCACGCTTGTCGCCCTTGCCATCGTTCTCGGCAAAGATGATTTCGCGCACCAGCTTCATGGTGCCGGCCTTGCAGTTGTACTGGTGCAGGTCCCTGTAGGACTTCAGGGACGGGAAGCTCTTGTCTCCATTGTTGGGGCGCGCTTCCTTGAAGTTCCACATCGACCAGGCTTCGCGGATGCCACCGGATTCGACGATGGAGTCGGTATCGACCAGCAGTTCGGACGTATCGGTGCCGCCCAGCGATTGCCAGTTCTCGGCGTGCGCCGGCAGGCTTGCCAGCAGGGCGCCGAACAGGCCGGCCGTGGCCAGCAGGGTCTTGATCTTGTGGTTCATGCCGTTTTCCATCCTTTTGAGTGTGAAATGCGTCTTTGATGTAGCCAGTGTGCAAACATTCCCGCCATCCCGGCGGCATTGCACGAAGTGGCGCAGCATAGCCCGGCCATGCCAGGCTTTCAAGGGCGGTAACGTTTTATTTCAGCTTGGGCTGGCCGGGTGATGATCCAGTGCAACAACCGCTGCACCCGCCACGGGCGCCCAGACGGCCTTTCTGCCATGCCGCGCTTTTGTGCAGCGCCCGCTGGCCTTATAATCGACGCTTTCCCTCGACTCCACGCTCCCGCCGCCTGCCGGCGCATCCTATCGACATGCACTACGTTTCCACCCGCGGTCACGCTGCAACCCCTTCCTTTTCCGACATCCTGCTGGGCGGCCTGGCCCCTGACGGTGGCCTGTACCTGCCGGCGGTGTATCCGCAGGTCAGCGGCGCCGAGCTGGACCGGTGGCGCACGCTGTCATATGCCGATCTGGCCTTCGAAGTGCTCAAGAAGTTCGCCACCGACATTCCCGAAGCCGACCTGAAGGCACTGGCCCACAAGACCTATACCGCCGACGTCTACCGCAACACCCGCGCCGGTGAGGATGCCAGCCAGATCACCCCGTTGCGCACCCTGCAGGAAGAAGGCGGCAAGAAGCTGGTGCTGCAAAGCCTGTCCAACGGCCCGACGCTGGCCTTCAAGGACATGGCCATGCAACTGCTGGGCAACCTGTTCGAATATGCGCTGGCCAAGAAGGGCGCGGAGTTGAATATCGTCGGCGCCACTTCCGGTGACACCGGCAGCGCCGCCGAATACGCCATGCGCGGCAAGAAGGGCATCCGCGTCTTCATGCTGTCGCCGCACAAGAAGATGAGCGCCTTCCAGACGGCGCAGATGTTCAGCCTGCAAGACCCCAACATCTTCAACCTGGCTGTCGAAGGCGTCTTCGACGACTGCCAGGATATCGTCAAGGCCATCTCCAATGACCTGGAGTACAAGGCGGCCAAGAAGATCGGCACCGTCAACTCGATCAACTGGGCGCGCGTGGTGGCGCAGGTGGTGTACTACTTCCGTGGCTATCTGGCCGCGACCACCAGCAATGACCAGAAGGTGTCCTTCACCGTCCCCTCGGGCAACTTCGGCAACATTTGCGCCGGCCACATCGCGCGCATGATGGGCCTGCCCATCGACAAGCTGGTGGTGGCCACCAACGAGAACGACGTGCTGGACGAATTCTTCCGCACCGGCATCTACCGCGTGCGCAAGTCGGCCGAGACCTACCACACCAGCAGCCCCAGCATGGACATCAGCAAGGCCTCCAACTTCGAGCGCTTCGTCTACGACCTGCTGGGCCGTGACAGTGCCCGCGTGAAGTCCCTGTTCAACAAGGTAGAGACTGAAGGCGGCTTTGACCTGAGCGGCCAGGCCGGCAGCGACGGCAATGAATTCGCCAGCGTGATCCGGTATGGCTTTGCGTCCGGCAAGTCCACCCATGCCGACCGCCTGGAGACCATCCGCTTCGCCGAAAAGACCTACGGCATCACGGTCGATACCCACACCGCCGACGGCATCAAGGTGGCGCGCGAGCATCTGACCCCGGGCGTGACCATGATCGTGCTGGAGACGGCCTTGCCGGCCAAGTTCAATGAAACCATCCGCGAAGCCCTGGGCCGCGATGCCGATCGTCCGGCCGGGTTCGAGAACATCGAGGCGCTGCCGCAGCGTTTCGAGGTGATGCCGGCCGATGCTGCACGGGTGAAGGCTTACGTGGCCGAACACACCGGTCTGTAATCGCTGCCGCTTGGTTCTGTACGCCGTCCGCGCCATTGGCCCGGACGGCGTTTTTCATCGGGCGCAGGGGAGGGCTGATTGCATTAGAATGTCGGGTCGCTGTATCGACCAGAAAACAACGCTGACCCGTTATCCGATCTCCACGTCAAGCCTGCCATGTCTTCCTCTGCCCATTCTTCTGCCCCCGCGTCCTCTGACAAGCCGGCCCGCGCGCCCATGCAAAGTGTCAGCCAGGCGCTCGACACCTTGCTGACCGCCGCCGTGCCGATCCAAGAGAGCGAGACCGTCGATACCCTCGACGCTTGCGGCCGCGTGCTGGCCGAGCCGGTCACGGCCACCATCAACGTGCCGGGCATGGACAATTCGCAGATGGATGGCTACGCGGTGCGTGCGGCGGATTGTGCTTCGGGTGAAGTACGGTTGCGCGTCTCCCAGCGCATCCCGGCCGGGCAGGTTGGCCAGCCGCTGGAGCCTGGCACGGCGGCTCGCATTTTCACCGGCGCCATGATGCCCGAGGGGGCCGATGCCGTGGTCATGCAGGAAGCCTGCGAAGCCGATGGCGAGCACGTGGTGATCCGCCATGCGCCCAAGGCCGGCGAGTGGGTCCGCACCATTGGTGAAGACATCCGCCAGGGCAGCACCATCCTCGCCGCCGGCACACGCTTGCGTGCGCAGGATCTGGGTCTGGCAGCTTCCATAGGGCAGGCCCGGCTGCAGGTGGTGCGTCCGGTGCGCGTGGCGGTGTTCTTCACCGGCGATGAACTGACCATGCCGGGCCAGCCGCTGAAACCGGGCGGCATCTACAATTCCAACCGTTTCTTGCTGCGCGGCCTGCTGCAGAAGCTGGGTTGCCATGTCAGCGATTTCGGCATCGTCCCGGACAGCCTGGACGCCACCCGCCAGACCCTGCGCCAGGCAGCGCGCGAGCATGACCTCATCATCACCAGCGGCGGCGTCTCGGTGGGGGAAGAGGATCATGTGAAGCCTGCTGTCGAAGCCGAAGGGCGCCTGAACATGTGGCAGATCGCCATGAAGCCCGGGAAGCCGCTGGCGTTCGGCCAGGTGCGGCGCGGGCAAGGGGCGGGTGAACAGGGAAGTGAAGCTTTCTTCCTGGGATTGCCGGGCAATCCGGTGTCTTCTTTCGTGACCTTCCTGCTGTTCGTGCGCCCTTTCATACTGCGGTTGCAGGGATTGCCGCGCGAGGCCGTGCTGCCCCAGCCGGTGGCCATGCGCGCCGACTTCGACTGGCCCCGCGCCGACCGCCGCCAGGAATTCCTGCGCGTGCGCCGCAATGCCCGGGGCGGACTGGATCTGTTCCCCAGCCAGGGCTCGGCGGTGCTGACCTCGACTGTCTGGGCCGATGGCCTGATCGACAATCCGCCGGGGCAGACCATCGCCGCCGGTGACACCGTGCAGTTCCTGGCCTTCGACCATCTGCTGAACTGACTCTCAAGGAATTTTCCTTCATGAAAATCGAACTCCGTTTCTTCGCCAGCGTGCGCGAAGCCCTACAGACCGCGCAGGAAGTGGTCGAGCTGCCGGCCAGCGTCAAGACCGTCGGCGACGTGCGCGCCTTCCTGATGGGCCGGGGCGGTCTGTGGGCCGAGGTGCTGGGACCGGAAAAGAACCTGCGCATGGCCTATGACCACGAAATGACCGAAGCCGATACCGAAATCGCCGATGGCGGCGAAGTGGCCTTCTTCCCGCCGGTCACCGGAGGCTGAGATGGGCCCCCGCCGCGATCCCGCAGCCGGCACGATTGCGCATTACAGCAGCAACGCCGAGAGCTTCCGGGAGGGCACCTGGGATCATGACGTCAGCCAGAACATGGCGGCGCTCCTGGATGCCTTGAGCGCAAGGCCGGGTGCAGCCGGGCAGGGACCGTTCACGGTGCTCGATCTGGGCTGTGGTCCCGGCCGCGACCTGATTGCATTCACCCGGCGCGGCCACGTGGCCGTGGGACTGGACGGCACCGCCGAATTCGTCGAGATGGCGCGCGCGGCCAGCGGCTGCGAGGTTCTGCATCAGGACTTCCTGCAACTGGATCTGCCGCGCCAGCGCTTTGACGGCATCTTTGCCAATGCGTCCCTGTTCCACGTACCCTCGGCCGAGTTGCCGCGTGTGCTGGCACAATTGCGCGCCAGCCTGAAGCCGGGCGGCATCCTCTTCAGTTCCAATCCGCGCGGTGAGGATCTGGAGGGATGGAGCGGGCCGCGCTATGGCGTCTGGCACAGCCTGGAAGGCTGGCGGCGCTATCTGGAGCCAGCAGGATTCGTTGAATTGCGGAATTATTACCGCCCTGACGGTTTGCCGCGCGAGCAGCAGCCGTGGCTGGCCAGTGTCTGGCAAAAAACAGAAGACGAGCACTGAAGCCGCCCCAGCATCGATTCGCACATCCGGATTCTTTGGGAGGAGACCAGGCCTGCGCCAAACAGGCCTGCGGAGGGGGTGCACAAGACATCGTTCAATGAAGCGATGCGCATTCATCCACACCTGAAGAAGGAAACATCTTGATTTCTACCCATCTGGCCGCCTGGGCGGCTCAGGACACGCAATTGCTGCTGGTGACGCTGGCCGCACTGGTCACCATCGTGGTGCTGATCAGTTTCTTGTCGATCGCACCTTTCCTGTCCATTCTCATCGGTACCTTCGTGGCCGGCATCGGTGCCGGCCTGCCGCTGGAAGACATCGCCAAAGCCTTCAGCAAAGGCGCCGGCAGCCTGCTCGGCGAAGCCGGCATCATCATCGCCCTGGGGGCCATGCTGGGCGCACTCATGGCCGAATCCGGCGCGGCCGACCGCATCGTCAACACCCTGCTGCGCTATGCGCGCGGCAGCCTCATCCCCTGGATGATGGCGCTGGTGGCGCTGGTGGTGGGCCTGCCGCTGTTCTTTGAAGTAGGGCTGGTGATGATGGCGCCGATCATCTTCGTCATGGCGCGCCGTTCCGAGCTGCCCATCATGCGCGTGGCCATTCCGGCGCTGGCCGGCATGACCACGCTGCACGCGTTGCTGCCGCCGCATCCGGGCCCGCTGATCGCCGTGTCCGCGCTGCATGCGGACCTGGGCACGACCATGCTGCTGGGCTTCATCGTGGCCATTCCGGCGGTGATCATTGCCGGTCCCCTGTACGGCAACTTCATCGCGCCGCGCCTGAACCTGGCCGAACCGGACCAGATCGGCAAACTGTTCAGCGCCCGTGAAGGCCAGTCGCAACCCAGCTTCCTGGTGGCCCTGGTGACCATCCTGCTGCCGGTGGTGCTGATGCTGGGCCGCACCGTGGCACGCATCTGGGTCACGCCCAAGACCGAGCTGTTCGACATGCTCAACTTCTTTGGTGAACCGATCATCGCGCTGACCGTAACGGTACTCTTTGCCGTGGTGGTGCTGGGCTGGGGTCAGGGCAGCAGCCGCTTTGAAGTCGGCGCCACGCTGCGCCGCGCCTTGCCGCCGATTGCCGGTCTCTTGCTGACCATCGGTGCGGGTGGCGGACTGAAGCAGACCCTGCTGTCGGCCGGTATCAGCGACACCATCACCAAGATCGCCGATGGCACCCACATGCCGCTGATCCTGCTGGCCTGGATCATCGCCGTGGCGCTGCGCCAGGCAACCGGTTCAGCCACCGTGGCCACGACGGCCACCGCCGGCATCGTTGCGCCGCTCGTGGCGGGCCTCTCTGCCACCCACAATTCGCTCATGGCGCTGGCCATCGGTGCGGGCTCGGTGTTTTTCTGCCACGTCAATGACGCTGGTTTCTGGATGGTCAAGGAATACTTCGGCCTGAACCTGAAGCAGACCCTGGCCACCTGGTCGGTGATCCAGACGCTGGTCTCGGTGATCGGCCTGGGCATGACGCTGCTGCTGTGGGGGCTGCTGGTCTGATCCCGCGCTGCTCGCGGATGGGCCTGCGCTGGTAGAATCGCAGGCTGCGATTCACTTCCTGTCCAGCCATGCCCGTCCGCGTCCAGACTGCCGATTTCGATCTCTCCACTGAAGTGGCGCAGTTGCGCCTGTCCAATCCACGCGTGGGTGCCGTGGTCAGTTTCGTAGGCACCGTGCGCGATCTCAATGATGGTGCAGCGGTTTCGGAGATGGAGCTGGAACATTATCCGATCATGACCGAGCGCGCCCTGGAGCAGATCGTCGAGCAGGCCAAGGCGCGCTGGCCCATCTTCGATGCGCTGGTGATCCATCGCGTCGGGCCGCTGCAGCCGCGCGAGCAGATCGTGCTGGTGGCGGTGACCTCGCCCCATCGCGGCGAAGCCTTTGCGGCTTGCGAATTCATCATGGATTATCTGAAGACCCAGGCGCCGTTCTGGAAGAAAGAGCAGACGCCCCAGGGCGAGCGCTGGGTCGACGCCCGCGAGAGCGACGACACGGCGCTGGCCAAGTGGGCGCAATAAGGCAGCATCACCCGGGACGCTGATCCCGGCCAAGCCATCAACGGCATACAGGGGGATTTTCGTCTTGCCATTCACTTTCCGCTTTCCCCGCATCCCGGGTTTGCCCACCACGGCCACGGCACCGTTCTGTCCTTCCGAAGTGGCGGGCACGGTCAACGTGCCGCGCGGCGCCTCGGTCTGGCAGAAGCTGCGTATTTATGTGGGACCGGGGCTATTGGTGTCGATCGGTTACATGGACCCCGGCAACTGGGCCACCTCCATCCAGGCGGGTTCACAGTTCGGTTACCAGCTGCTGTTCGTGGTAATGCTCTCCAGCCTGTCCGCCATCGTGCTGCAATGCCTGTGCGCGCGGCTGGGCATCGCCACCGGCAAGGACCTGGCGGTGCATTCGCGTGAGCACTATCCGCCGGCCGTGGGCAAGGGCTTGTGGGTGCTGGCCGAACTCTCCATCATCGCCTGCGACCTGGCCGAGGTGCTGGGCTGCGCGCTGGCCTTCAATCTGCTCTTGGGCGTGTCGCTGCCGGTGGGAGTCTTGCTGACCGCGCTCGATACCCTGATCGTGCTGGGCTTGAAGGGCAGGGGATTCCGCCAGGTGGAGGCCATCATCCTCGGGCTGGTCATCACCATTGCCGCTTGCCTGCTGGCACAGCTGGCCTTCGTCAAGGCCGACTGGCATGCAGTGATGCAGGGCTTCGTCCCCTCGCTGCAGGCCATCTCCAGCCGCGAGCCGCTGTATCTGGCCATCGGCATCATCGGCGCCACGGTGATGCCGCACAACCTCTACCTGCATTCCTCCATCGTCCAGACGCGCAGCGTGCAGCGCGATCCGGCTTCGCTGCTGGAGGCGGTGCGCTATACGCGGGTCGACACCACGGTGTCGTTGCTGATCGCCATGGTCATCAACGCCACCATCCTGATCCTGGCGGCCTCGGCCTTCCACAAGAGCGGCAATACTCAGGTGGCCGAGCTGGATGAGGCCTATCACCTGCTCGATCCGATCACCGGGTCGGCCCTGGCAGCCATCCTGTTCGGCGTGGGCCTGTTCGCTTCGGGCCAGAGTTCGACCTTCACCGGCACCATCGCCGGACAGGTCATCATGGAAGGCTTCCTCAAGCTGAAGATTCCCTGCTGGCAGCGCCGCGTCATCACCCGCGGGCTGGCCCTGGTGCCGGCGCTGATCGGCGTGCTCACGCTGGGGCCGCACTCGGTGGGCAAGTTGCTGGTGGCCAGCCAGGTGGTGTTGTCGCTGCAATTGCCCTTTGCCATGGTCCCGCTGATCCGCCTGACCAGCCGCCGCGATCTGATGGGCGATCTGGTCAATCGCTGGTGGGTGAGCGCATTGGCCTGGTTGCTCTTCGTGACTATTTCGGCGGCCAATGTGTGGTTGGTGTGGCAGGTGTTTGTGGAGTAGTACAACACCATTTTCACATCAAACTATCATGATTGCACTGGATTTGCAGATTAATAATGATAGTATGGTGTGTATATGAAGACTTCCTGCACACTTCAAGTTCATATCGACGGCGCCTGGCGGCAGGCTGGTGCGCTGTCGTTGACTGCGCCTGTCGAGCTGGGGATGGCGGCGTCGACTTATTTCAGCTACGACGCCGTGCACGCCATCGATTACATGGGCAGGCGCGATGCCGCTGCCTTGTCGGTAAACGTCCCGGTGGGTCTGGAGAGCCTGAGTGAAGCGCGCTGGCCGGCTTGCCTGATCGATCTGCTGCCGCAAGGTTACGGCCGTGGCGAGCTGTTGCGTCAGCTGGGGCTGGATGAGCGCGCCGAAGCCAGCGCCGATTGGCCGCTGCTGTGTGCCGGTGCGGGCAATCCCATTGGCAACCTGCGCGTGCAGGAAGCCTGGGAGTGGGCGCAGGCACGCAGCGGACCGCAATTGCGCGGCTTTGCGATGGATGACATCGCTGCGCGCTCCGAAGATTTCAATGAATACCTCGCCCAGCATGGCCTGTTCCTGGCGGGCTCGTCGGGGGTACAGGGCGAGTGGCCCAAGATCCTGCTCACCCGCGCCCGCGATGGCCTGTTCTACCTGGATCATGCCTTGCCCGACGAACTGGCCGAGCGCCATTACATCGTCAAGTTCGGACGCGGACCCGACCCCGATCTGGCCGACATCCTGCGTCTGGAGGCACCCTACATGCAGCTGGCGACGCACCTGGGCCTGAAGGTCTACGATGCGCTGGAATTGCATGGCAAGGCCTTGTTCATCCCCCGCTTCGACCGCGAAGTGCGCGGGACCGAAGTAGTGCGCCACGCCCAGGAAAGCATTGCTTCCCTGTGCGGTGTGACCGGCTTTGCGGCCATCCCGTCCCACAATGCTGTCTGCGCCAGGCTGGGTGAAGTCGCTACCGAACCGCTCCCCGAGATCATCGAATACCTCAAGCGCGACATCGCCAACATCGTCTTGCGCAACAAGGACAATCACGCCCGCAACACCGCCATCCGGCGCGATGCGCAGGGGCGGATCGGCCTGACGCCGCTGTTCGACTTTGCCCCGATGTGGCTGCATCCGGATGGCATCGCACGGCGCATGCGCTGGGAACGCGACGATGGCGGCTCACCGCAGTGGGCCAGCGTCATCACGCAGGCCTGCCAAGCCGCGCAGATCGAAGAGGGGCCGGTCAGGTCGGCCGTGCGCGAGATGGCGTCCCCGCTGGCGGACCTGCTGCCCTATGGTCGCAGCCTGGGTATCGAAAGCACTTTCCTTGACCCGCTGGCCGCTACCGTGGACCAGGTACGGGCACAGCTGGAGGCGCTCTGAATGGACAAACGCTTCAAGCCCCTGAGCGCCATCGAGCAGATGGAAGAGCGCCGCGCGCTCTTCGACGAACTGGCCGCCGATCCCACGCTGCCGGTGCCGGCCGTGGTCCGCAAGATTCGCACCACCCTGCGCCTGACCATCGCCGAATATGCCAAGGTGTGCGGCGTATCGGCTCGTACCCTGCAGGACATCGAACGCGGCCAATCCAGTCCTACCCTGGCTACGGCCGACAAGCTGCTCAAGCCGGTTGGCATGACTGTCGGTGCGGTCATGCGCAAGCGTTCATAAAAAAGGCGACCTGTCCCCAGGTCGCCGCATCGTTTCATCTCACTGCAATTTCATCAATTCTTCGCCACCGGCTGCTGCTTGCCGCTGCCCGGCTCCAGCACCACCGTGCAGGTCAGTCCCGAGGCCAGCAGCACATTCTCCGGCACCTTGTCGAGGTGGATACGCACCGGGATGCGCTGGGCCAGGCGCACCCAGTTGAAGGTCGGGTTCACATCTGCGGTCAGCTCGCGGCTTTGCGGATTGTCGCGGTCATAGATGCCGCGGGCGATGCTGTCCACGTGGCCTTCCATTGAGGCACCGTTGATCAGCTGGATCTTGGCCCGGTCGCCGATGGACAAGAGCGGCAGCTTGGTTTCTTCGAAGTAGGCATAGACCCAGAAGGAGTGGCTGTCGATCACCGCGATCTTGGCTGCACCGGCGGCTGCGTAGTCGCCCCGGCGCACGCTCAGGTTGGTGATGTAGCCATCCACGGGCGAGTAGACCTTGGTGCGTTCCAGGTTCAGCCTGGCCGTATCGCGCTGCGACAGGGCTGCCTGGTATTGCGCCTGCGCTCCCTGGAATTGGGCTTGGGCGGCTTCCAGCTGGGCTTGCGAGGTGGTGACCTGGCTGCCGGCGTCTTCCCGGGCTTCGCGCGAGACCACCAGCGCGTCCACGTCAGCACGGCGGCGGGCTTGCGCACGGCGCATGTTCAGGTCGGCGCGGCGGGCTTCCACTTCGGCCTTGCGCACGTCCAGATCGGCCTTGCGGGCCGAGACGGCGGCCTCCGCCTGCTGCAGCGCCAGCGTGTAGCGGGCCGGGTCGATTTCCATCAGCAGGTCGCCTTTCTTGACCAGCTGGTTGTCGCGCACCGGCAGGGCGACTACCTGGCCGGAGACATCCGGGGCAATGTTGACCACATCGGCACGCACCCGGCCATCGCGGGTCCAGGGCGAGTGCATGTAGTGCTGCCACAGGCTCCAGGCCAGCAGGATGGCCAGCAGGAAGATGGCCGTGGTGATGAGAACGCGGAAGATCGATTTGACCGACATGATGAACTACTCCTGATGTGTTTCTTTATCTTTTCGTAAGGGATGGGCGCGCAAGGAAGTGCGGTGAGCTAGCGATACACCGCCAGCCCCAGCAAGGCCGTCAGGCAGACGAACAGGCTCACCCGGAAGAGCGCCGGATGCCAGGTCAGTTCGTAGAAGCCCAATCGCACCAGCACGCGGTCAGCCAGCATGGCCAGCACGGCGGCCACCACGGCCAGCAGCAGGACGGTCGGAATATAGGCATCGAAGAAGGAAATCTCACGTGGCATGGTGCTCTCCCGTTGTGTTGTTCTGGCCCCCGGCGCGCATGGTGTGCAGCGGTGATTGCTCGTCCAGCAGGGCGGTACGGATGAAATGCAGGTAACTCAAGGTGCGTTGCAGGCGATGGCGTTCGCTGCGTTCGCGGTAATGCGGGCCGATGGCGCTCTGGACCTCGGCGATGGTGGCGTCATTGGCTTCCAGTGCGGCGGCCAGGGTCGCAGCCGAGGGCTGCGCGAACAGGGCCGGGATGGTCTCGCGCAGCCGGTTCAGGGCCGCGTAGGCCGAGGCGGGCAGGAGATCCGGTGTTGCGGTGCGGATGCCGTGCAGTTCGTTGCGCAGCTCGATGATGGCGTGGCCCACTTCCAGCGTGGCGAACATCCAGCCCAGTGCCTTCTGGCGCAGCAGCGGGCGGCTGGTGGTGAACATCGTGATCTGGTGCATCAGGTCGCGGGTACCGCTCTCGAATTTCAGGGCCAGGTGCGCCAGCTTGCCAAAGCAGGCATCCACCACCTGCTTGCGCAACTGCTTTTCCAGCACGTGCACGGTCCAGTCGGTGGTCGGCGGCAGCAGCAGCATGAAGGCCACGGCCGTCACCAGCAGCGACAGCACCAGCGCCACCGATTCGTTCAGATAGCTGGCGGCGTTGAAGTGGGCGAAGTTGTCCGGCACTGCCAGGAAGGGGAAGAAGATGCAGATCCCCAGGCCATGACCGGCCCATTTGGGCTTGGTGGTCAGGAACACCGCCAGCATCAGCACCGGCATGATGGCGCTGGCCAGCATCCAGTAACCATCCAGGCGCGGCAGGATGTGGAAGGTGTAGACATAGCCGGCCACAGCCGCGAAGAGCACGCCGATGGCCACCGTACGGGTCGCCCTGGCCGGATCGGGCGCGGCCGAGGTGATGGCGCAGAACGCGGCGGCATTGAGCACGGCCACGTCGCCGCTGGGCCAGCCGCTGGCAATCCAGAACGCCGCCAGGGCCAGCATCACGATGGCCGCACGCGCGCCAGCGATGAGGGCGGTGGTCATGCTGGTCTTGGGCGCATATGAATGCTCCCACTGCTCACGTTCATGGCGGCGCTGGGTCAGCGAGGCATAGGTGAGGGTATAGGCGTGCAGTTCTTCGATGACGCGATAGAGCAGTTCGCAGGCCGTATCGAAGTCCAGCATGGCACTGTCGCTCTGACACTGTTCGGACAGCGTGTTGCGGGTGGCACGGACGCGGCGGGGCAGTTCGCGTTTGTAGGCGTCCAGCTTCAGGGCTGCGTCGGCAGCATCCAGCGCACTCATGACGGGCTCGCCGCTGGCGCGTGTCAGCAAGGGCTGCACTTCGCGGAAATAAGGCGAGATCGCCGCGATGACCAGCTGGGCGCTCGCTGCCGGGTTGGCATGCAGGCGGTTCATCAGTTGGTGCAGCGCATGCATGCGGGTGGACAGGGCCATGAACTCGCTGTTCATCCGGGTCAGGCGGCCGCTGCGCAGGCGCACTTCCGGATCCTCGAAGATGGCCGAGCTGCGCATGGCTTCCAGACCGATGATGTCGCCCACGAAGCGGGCATTGGTCGCTTCGAGCTGCTTGCGGTCGGCGGTGCCGCCCAGGGTGGCGCTGATGAGATCGACGAAGGCCGTGAAGCGGCCACGGATGATGCGCACCAGTCCGGGCGCGCTGGCCTGCGGAAACACCAGTGCACTGACCAGCCCGACGCAGACGATGCCGACCATGATCTCGCTGACCCGCGTCATTACCGAATCAAAGGTGATGGCCGGATGCAGCGCCGCAGGCAGGCCGATCAGGGCCACCGTATAGCCGGAGAGCACGAAGCCGTATGAACGAAAATTCCGGTTATGGGCCGACCCGACGGTGCACAGCCCGATCCACAGCGCCGAGGCCAGCAGGAACAGTTCCGGAGTCTGGGCAAACAGATCGACGAAGACCACGATGGCCGCCGAACCGACCAGGGTGCCGATGACCCGATAGAAGCTCTTGGCCAGGATCATCCCGCTCTGCGGCTGCATGACGATGAATACCGTGATGAGTGCCGAGCGCGGCGATTCCAGGTCCAGCCCATAGCCGATGCCCAGCGCCAGCAGGCTGGCGAAGACCATCTTGAAGACGTAGACCCAGGTCGGCGCATCGCTGCGCCACCAGTCGGCGGCGGCCTCGCGCACTTGCGCCTTGAAGGAAAGGGACTGGGTATTCATTGCGCGGCCACTTCGGCAGGGGCGCTGCTGCCGTCCTGCATGCCGCCACCCAGGGCGGTCTGCAGGGCGGCATAGGAGGCCAGGCGTTGCGCCTGCAATTGCTGCACGATCTGCTGCTGGCGCAGCCATTGGGTTTGCGCTTGCAGGACGTTGAGGTAATCGGTCAGGCCGCGCTGGTAGGCGCGGGTGGCGATGTCCACGTTCTTCTGCGCGGCCTGTACCGATTCCTGTGCCTGCACTTGCTGGCGCACTACCGATTGCAGGGTCACCACCTGGTCCGAGATGCCCTTCAAGGCTTGCGACAACAGGGCATTGTAGTGCTCGACCTCGATGTCATAACCGGCACTGGCCGCGCCCAGTTGCCCGCGCAGGCGTCCGCCCTCGAAGACCGGCAGCGAGATCGCCGGGCCATAGGTGGTCTGCAGGTTGGGCCCGGAGAGGAAGGAGAACAGCCCGCCACCGGCCGCCGCCGGGCCGATGCCAGCCAGTAGGTTGATGTTGGGATAGAAGGCTGCCTTGGCCACCGAAATGCCCTTGGCCGCCGCTTCCACGCGCCAGCGCGCGGCGCTGATGTCAGGTCGGCGGCCCACCAGGTCGGCCGGTAGCGCGCTGGGCAGGCCGATGGCGGTTTGCAGCTGCATGGTCGGCCGGGTGATGCCATCGGCGGCGCCCGGGCCTGCGCCCAGCAGCGCGGCCAGCTGGTTGCGGATCAGGGCAATGTTTTCATGCAGGGCTTCGATCTGGCGGCGGGTTTCCGGCAGCGGCGACTCGGCCTGGGTGATTTCCAGCTGGGTGCCGAGGCCGCCCTTGAAGCGGCGATGGGCCAGGTCGAGGATTTTCTGTTCTTCCTTGAGCAGGGCTTCGGTGTTGTCCAGCAGGCCGTATTGCAGTGCCAGTTGTACGTAGGTGCGGACCACGTTGCCTTCCAGATCCAGCTGGGCGGCGCGCGCATCGGCGGCCAGCGCGTGCATTTCATCCTCGGCGCGCAGCGTGGCGTTCCTGTTGCGGTCCCACAGGTCGACGTTATAGGACAGGCCCAGGGTCGCCGTGTTGTTCCAGGTCAGCTTGTCGCGGAAGGCAGCGCCGTAATACACGTTGTCGGACCAATCCTTGCGGCCCATCGACACGTCCAGCTGGGCGCTGGGCAATTCACCGGCATGCGTGGACTGCGCCATCGACCGGGCCTGACGCACCCGGGCTGCAGCCACGGCCATGCTGGGGTTGCCGGCCACGGCGCGGGTCACCAGCTGATTCAGTTGCGCATCGCCATACGCCTCCCACCAGGCCCGCTGCGGCCAGCCGGCTTCGCCGGCGGCCTGGCGGATGGCCTGGCCGGCGTCGAGCACGGCCACGTCGCGTACCTGGGCCTGCGGCCGGATGCCGCCCTGGTCAGCGCAGCCGGCCATTGTCAGCGAAAACGCAATGACGGTCAGGGCTGATAACTTCGAGAAGGCGATACGTGTCATGGAATTACCCAAAAATATGCAAATATCAGAAGTTACGTATTCTATTTTGTAATTATTTTCGAAAAAATACGGCATATCGCAATTGTTTATATCGAATGCTGCAATAATAATTGCTCCATTCTGGGTAACAATGCTGCCCTGGCGTGGTGCGTCCATGCGGGCAGTTTCTGGCTCGTTGGTGCCCGCCCCCTGCATAGTGATAGGAAAACCATGGATACCCTGCAAAACATGCGCGTCTTCACGCGCGTGGTCGAGGCTGGCAGCTTCACCCAGGCGGCTCAGCAGATGGGCTTGACCACGGCCCATGTCTCGCGTGCCGTGGCCGATCTGGAGCGCCATCTGCGCACCCGTCTGATGAACCGGACCACGCGCCGCATCGCCCTGACCGAGGCGGGCGAGCGATATCTGCTGCGTTGCCAGCAGATCATGGCGTATGTGGATGAGGCCGAGGCCGAAGCCAGTGCCGCCTACGTCAAGCCCTCCGGTCGCTTGCGCATCCATGCCATGACCAGTTTTGGCCAGCGCTACGTGATTCCCTCGATCTCCGGCTATCACAAGCGCTATCCGGATGTGGCGGTAGAACTGACCCTGGCCCAGCGTATCCCCGACATGCTGGAAGAGGGCTATGACGTCTCCCTGGTGCTGGCGCGGGAACTGCCGGATTCCGGCCTGATCTACCGCCAGCTTGGCACTACCTTCAGCATGTTGTGCGCTTCCCCGGCCTATCTGGATAAATACGGTGTGCCCCAGCAGCCGGCCGACCTGCTCAAGCATGCTTGCCTGCAACTGGTCAGCCCGATTTCGCCGCTGGACGAGTGGGCGCTGGAAGGTCCGGAGGGCGCAAGCGTGATTGCCATCAAGAGCAATTTCCAGGTCAACGTGGCCGAGGGCATGCTGACCGCCATCCGCGAGGGCATGGGCATCGGCGTGCTACCCATCTATTCCGCCATGGAAGCCTTGCGGGCCGGAGCCATCGTGCGGGTGCTGCCGCAGCATCGCCTGCAGAACATGGGGGTGTATGCGTTGTATCCTTCCCGCCAGTACCTCGATGCCAAGATCAGCACCTGGGTAGACTGGATGCACGAGACGGTGGACAAGACCTTGCAGCAAGACCATCAGGCACTGGAGCGCCTGGGCAGCCTGCGCGAGGAAATGCAGGGCCTGACCGTGCGCAGTGGACCGCTGGCAGAATGACCACTGCAAGCGACCTGATGCAGATCAAATCAGACGGCACGATCATTGCTTGAAAATCACAGGCGCTGGCCCAACTTTCATTTCATTGAAAAATTGGAGCGAACCATGCGTCTCGACAAACTCACCACCAAATTGCAGGAAGCGCTGGCCGATGCGCAATCCCAGGCCGTCGGCCACGACAATCAATACATCGAACCCGTTCACCTCATCCTGGCGCTGCTGAACCAGGACGACGGCGGCGCCCGCTCGCTGCTGCAGCGCGCCGGCGTGAATG
The DNA here is from genome assembly GCF_037076565.1 of Herbaspirillum sp. DW155. Classification (NCBI taxonomy): domain Bacteria; kingdom Pseudomonadati; phylum Pseudomonadota; class Betaproteobacteria; order Burkholderiales; family Oxalobacteraceae; genus Herbaspirillum; species Herbaspirillum sp. DW155. The sequence continues at coordinate 2,235,056 of NZ_AP029028.1, forward strand.
TGAACGGTCTTTCCACCGCCTTGCAGGCCGCCGTCAAGCGTCTGCCGCAGGTCTCCGGCAATGGCGGCGAAGTGCAGGTCGGCCGCGAGCTGGTCGCCTTGCTCAACCTGGCCGACAAGGAAGCGCAAAAGCATGGCGACCAGTTCGTCGCCAGCGAAATGGTGCTGCTGGGCCTGGTGGATGACAAGTCCGATGCCGGCCGCGCCGCCCGCGACAACGGCCTGACCCGCAAGTCGCTGGAAGCGGCCATCACCGCAGTGCGCGGTGGCGCCTCGGTGTCCTCGCAGCAGGATGAAGGACAGCGCGAAGCCTTGAAGAAATATACCCTGGACCTGACCGAGCGCGCCCGTGCCGGCAAGCTCGACCCGGTGATCGGTCGCGACGATGAAATCCGCCGCGCCATCCAGGTGTTGCAACGGCGCAGCAAGAACAATCCGGTCTTGATCGGCGAGCCCGGCGTGGGCAAGACCGCCATCGTCGAAGGGCTGGCCCAGCGCATCGTCAATGGTGAAGTGCCGGACAGCCTCAAATCCAAGCGCGTGCTGTCGCTGGACATGGCTGCGCTGCTGGCCGGCGCCAAATATCGCGGCGAGTTCGAGGAGCGCCTCAAAGCCGTCCTGAAGGAAATCGCCCAGGACGAGGGCCAGACCATCGTCTTCATTGATGAGCTGCACACCATGGTCGGCGCCGGCAAGGCCGAAGGCGCCATGGATGCCGGCAACATGTTGAAGCCCGCACTGGCGCGTGGCGAGCTGCATTGCGTGGGTGCCACCACGCTGGACGAATATCGCCAGTACATCGAGAAGGATGCGGCCCTTGAGCGCCGCTTCCAGAAGATCCTGGTGGACGAGCCCAGCGTGGAAGCCACCATCGCCATCCTGCGCGGCCTGCAGGAAAAGTACGAAGTGCACCACGGCGTGGACATCACCGACCCGGCCATCGTCGCCGCTGCCGAGCTGTCGCATCGCTACATTACCGACCGCTTCCTGCCGGACAAGGCCATCGACCTGATCGACGAAGCTGCGTCGAAGATCAAGATCGAGATCGACTCCAAGCCGGAAGTGATGGACAAGCTCGACCGTCGCCTGATCCAGCTGAAGATCGAGCGCGAAGCGGTCAAGCGCGAGAAGGATGAAGCCTCGCAAAAGCGCCTGCAGCTGATCGAGGAAGAAATCGAGAAGCTCGAGCGTGAATATGCCGACCTGGAAGAAATCTGGAAGGCCGAGAAATCGACCGCCCAGGGCGGCCAGCAATTGAAGGAAGAAATCGAGAAGGTGCGCCTGCAGATGGAAGAGGCCACCCGCAAGAGCGACTGGCAGAAGGTCTCCGAACTGAAGTACGGCAAGCTGGCCGAGCTGGAAGCCGCCCTGGAAGTACAGAACAAGAAGGATGCCGCCGGCGTCAAGAGCGAGAAGCCCAAGCTGGTCCGTACGCAAGTGGGCGCCGAGGAAATCGCCGAGATCGTCGCGCGCGCTACCGGCATTCCGGTCTCGCGCATGATGCAGGGCGAACGCGAAAAATTGCTGCATATGGAAGACGTGCTGCATGAACGCGTAGTCGGCCAGGACGAAGCCATCGTGGCCGTGTCGGATGCCATTCGCCGCTCCCGTGCCGGCCTGGGCGACCCCAGCAAGCCGTACGGTTCCTTCATGTTCCTGGGCCCCACCGGCGTGGGCAAGACCGAGCTGTGCAAGGCGCTGGCGTCCTATCTCTTCGATACCGAAGAAGCCATGATCCGCATCGACATGAGCGAATTCATGGAGAAGCATTCGGTGGCCCGCCTCATAGGCGCGCCGCCGGGCTATGTGGGCTATGAAGAGGGCGGCTACCTGACCGAGGCCGTGCGGCGCAAGCCCTACAGCGTGATCCTGCTCGACGAAATCGAGAAGGCACACCCGGACGTCTTCAACGTGCTGCTACAGGTACTGGACGATGGCCGCATGACCGATGGCCAGGGCCGCACCGTGGACTTCAAGAATACGGTGATCGTGATGACCTCCAACCTGGGTTCGCACAAGATCCAGAGCATGGAAGACAGCGATCCGGCACTGGTGAAGCTGGCGGTGATGGCCGAGGTCCGTACGCACTTCCGCCCGGAATTCATCAACCGGGTCGATGAGATCGTGGTCTTCCACGCGCTGGACGCCAAGAACATCGGCGCCATTGCCAAGATCCAGTTGCGCATCCTGGAACAGCGCCTGGCCAAGCTGGACATTGGCCTGCAAGTCAGCGAGGCCGGCTTGCAGAAGATCGCCGAGGCCGGTTTCGATCCGGTCTATGGAGCTCGGCCGCTCAAGCGCGCCATCCAGCAGGAGATCGAAAACCCGCTGTCCAAGCAGATCCTGGCCGGCAAGTTCGGTCCCAAGGATGTGGTGCATGTCGAGGTGCAGAACGGTCAACTGGCTTTCAACAAGGCATGAGCCGGTAACTGAGCCGGCAAGTGCGGCGAGGCAGACGGAAGCGGCGGGAACATGTGTTCATGTCCCGCCGTTTTTTTATGTCGTTTGCTGGGGGAACATTCCGCCGGATTCAGGTGCAGGCAACAGTTTTTGTTACGTCAAAAATAGTTGACGGAGTTTCTTCTGACCGCGCCCAGAGCGGCTCTCGGAGCAGCGGACTGCTGAGCCAGGTTGCGCCGCACTGCAAAAAACCTTCCCCAAAAGAGGGCGAATGTGATATTTACTTCATACAAGGGGGACGCGCCACGACCACAAAGACCGGTGCGCCATCAACATGGGGCGCGAGCCCGTGCAGCAATCGCCAGGCCGCATTGGATTGTCTGGCAGCAAGGAATTCATGGGCAACTCGGTGATCGGACGTCAGCGCGCGGCGCGTCGCAGCAGGGGGCAATGGCATGAAAGGGGGCGATTCTGAAGCAATCGTCCTTGCAGCGGCTATTCATCTTGCCGTTCATTTTCCTGATGGTCTGCCTGGTGCTGACCATCGGCTGGTTTTTGTATCGGGCAGGCGATGATGCCACCGAGGTGCTGGCACGCAATGCCCTGACCGAAGTGATGGGACGCGTGAGCCAGGCCATCCTGCGGCAGACCATGGGCGCGCGTGAAACCCTCAACGTCGTGGCGCCCCAGCCGGTGCCGCCGGCCGAGTCTGGCCAGCTGCCCGCCCATCTGCCTTTCCCCAAGACCCGCAAGGAACTGGAAGACCGCCTGTGGCTGGCCAATTCACTTTTCGATGAGCCCAGCTACGTTTATTTCGGCGGCGCCGATGGCAGTTTCGTGGGGATCAAGCAGGAACAGCCCACCGTTTTCATGTACAGCGTACGGGAGCCGGGGCAAAAGAACTTCGTCTATTATCTGCGCGGACCGGGCACCGAGATGAAGCTCGTCGCCATCCAGGACTATGAGCCGCGCAAGCGCCCCTGGTACGTGCAGGCCGTGCAGCAGGGCCGCGAAACCTGGTCCCCGGTCTACATCGATTACCGCGTCAAGAACATCGTCGGCATCAACCTTTCCAAGCCCATCTTCGATGCCGACGGCACCCTGCTGGGCGTGGCCAACAGCAGTATCGGCCTGCAGCAGTTGAGTACGCTGCTGCATCAGGTGCCGCTGTCGGCCCATGGCGTGGCCTTCGTCACCGAGCTGCAGGGCGACGTGGTGGCGACCTCCCTGGATGAGCCCATCTATGCGGCCGACCAGCCGGGGCAGGAACCGCAGCGGCTCAATGCCCGCCGGAGCAAGTCGCCGATGGTGCAGCAGGCCTTCGACGAGGTGCGTCGCCATCTCGATGCCTATGGCGCCGAGCCGGACAAGCTGGTGCTGCTCGGCGCGCGCAGCGAGGGCAGCAAGATCGAAGTGGCCTTCCGCCTGCATCGCGACCCGGCCGGGCTGGAATGGCTGGCCATCAGCACGGCACCGCGCTCGGATTTCCTCGGCTCGGTCACCAGCGGCGTCTACCAGACCCTGATATTGGGCTTGCTGGCTGTCTGCCTGACTTTCGTGATCGGCTTCCTGCTGCTGCGCTGGGTGCTGCGCGATATCCGCAAGCTCACGCTGGCGGCCAAGAGCATCGGCAACGGCAGTCCGTTCCCGGCGCTCAACATCGACCGCAACGATGAAATCGGCCAGCTGGCGCAAAGCTTCGTGGAGATGGAGCGCAATCTGCGCACCGACCGCCTGACCAATGTCCTGAACCGCGATTCACTGATCGCGCAGATCGATTTCCGCCGCCGCAACAGTTCGCAGGCCAATCCGCTGCAGTTCGCCTTGCTCTTCATTGATCTCGACCGTTTCAAGGCGGTCAATGACGAATATGGTCACGACGAGGGCGACAAGGTATTGATCGCCATTGCCGAACGCCTGCAGCACAGCCTGCGCCATGATGATTCGGTGGCCCGCTTCGGTGGCGATGAATTCGTGGTCTACCTGCACGGCGTGACCGACATGGAGGTGGCGCGCAGCATTGCCGACAAGATCCGCCACGCCGTCAACAAGCCCATCGAGGGGCGCGATGGCCAGTCCTACACGGTCGATGCGTCCGTGGGAGTATCCCTTTATCCGGACGACGGCTTGGATGTGGAAACCTTGCTGAGGGTTGCCGATTCACGTATGTTCGACCAGAAGCGCCTGCATCGCATCCTGGCGGTGTGAGCGCAAGACCCGCCCATCGAACCCCTCCGGAGGAATCCATGACATCAGCCAGCTTTGCCACCTGTGACCTGTGCGACGCCAACGAAGACAAGCTGGCCGCCGGCACGCTGCACGTCCTGCCACCCATCTTCGCTTCCTTCGGCCGCAAGCAGGCCTTCGCCGGCCCGGCCAGGACGCTCAAGGTCTTCGAGGACAACGTGCTGGTGCGCGCCACCCTGGAGACGCCCGGCAACGGCCACGTGCTGGTGGTCGATGGCGGTGGCAGCCTGCGTTGCGCCCTGGTAGGGGGCAATCTGGCGCAACTGGCCCAGGACAATGGCTGGGCCGGACTCCTCGTCAACGGCTGCGTGCGCGATACGGCCGAATTGAATGCCTGCGAGGTCGGCATCCGCGCCCTGGCGACGCACCCGCAACGCAGTTTCCGCAAGGGAGCAGGGGATGCCGATATCAAGGTCGGCATCGCCGGTGTGGCGGTGCATCCGGGCGACTGGATCTACGCCGACGTGGATGGGGTGCTGGTGTCGCGTACCCGGCTTTGAGCCTTTGTGCGAAGCCGATGAATTTTTCGGGGAGGATCTGCATGCAAGCGTACGGCAGGAGTCCGACCTGTGTCTTCCATACAAGCCGCGCTGCGACGTCATCGTCAATGCCACTGCTTATCCTCCCGCAGCATTGAGCGGTAAAACGCCGTACCGTTTCACGGTACGTGTGGTCGTCATACGCCCCGACGCCCCGGCACCGCTGCCACCCACCCGAGCCGCAAGGATTGAACCCGTTCATGCCCGCCTCGCCCTAGGCCGTGGTAGCGCGGCGCTCGGAGGTGGAGCATTTAAGGAAATCGGGCATTCCCGATGAACGCCTGGTCGATAAAACGCCGGTAATCCACGGCTAACGCCTTGCCTGTACGGCTGGAAAAAGCTGGCATCGATGTGCATATCGGCCCCAAATTCCATAAGGAGTGAGAAGTGAACATCACGCGAGACGAAGCGGAAGCAAGATTTGATGGTTTTTTGATGGACATGGATGAGCAGCTGGAGTGGCTGGAAGATGAAGCCGAACAATACGGCATCAGCATCAGTTTCGAAGCGACGGTGGATGACCTCGAGAAACTGGAGCAGTTATTTGATGTGATGTCTGCTAATCAGGACAAAGAGTTCGTCTCGAAATTGACGACCACATTTGCCCGTCAGTTAGGGGAAGTCGTTCGCTTGAACTATGGCGGCAAGTGGGTTCTTTCGCTGGAAGATCCCCGAAGCCCGCATTTCAATATGCCGGTCCTGGTCGGCCATGCACCAGTCGAAGGAGTGGAGTTTGCCCCTATTCTGGTGATGCGTTCTTATGCGTTGCGTAGAAAAAAAGGAACCTTGAAGCGGGCGGTCGATGCGCAGGTGAGTCCTGAACCTTTGGACTTGAGCGGTATGGCCGAAGAATAATAAATTAAGCGAAAAATCAGCAGCAACCCGCAAAGCCAGATCCATTGCTGCCAAATCAGCTTGCCGTCGAGTACGAGCCGATTCCAGCTCACGCTTTTGCTCAATAATTCTGGTAGCCCATTGGATTTTTCCATCGAGCCGGGCGCTTTTTTATTGGCCATGCCGATGATGAGGGAACACGTGTACTCATCCCGTAAGTACACCAAAATCCCCAAGCCTCCTCAAGGACATCAGGGGCAAAATGGCGCCACAGCCTTTAAAGCCCGCCGCGTGCGGGCTTTCGTTTGGGTCTGCGCAGCCGCTCAGTCGGGGGATTTGCGCAGCACCTGGTCGATGGCGGCGGTCTGGCTGACAATTTCCTTCAAATCCTGGTTAAGCAGGCTGGTACGGCGGCGCAGATTGTCCCAGCCCGACCATGCGCTGGCCTCGGCCGGGACTGGTTCCGGCGTGACCGGGCCGATCAGTTCGATCTTGCCTGACAAGGCCTTCTCGGCCGGCGCCTCGGGCGAGACCACCACGGCGCCGCCGCGCTTTTTCGGCTTGGGTACCAGCAGACGCTGGGCTTCGGCCAGATGCTGGCTGGCTTCCAGGTAGGTTTCCTCAATCAGCCTGGACACCGCGCCCTGGGGCATGTTGTCCTGATGGCGCCGCAGCATCAGGCGCAAGGCGGCGATGTGGGCGGCCACCAGGTAGTTTTGCACGATGAAGCGGTTCAGCTCGCGCACCGCGCGCTGCTTGGTGGCCGGCTCGTCCATCATGCGCACCAGGGCCGAGATGAGTGCGGCCAGGCTGTCCATGAAGCCCTTGCGGCAGACCCGGTAGAAGAAGTCGTCCTTGACCTTGCCTTCGAGCATGTCACGGCTGGCGGTGAGATAGCGCTGGCTGGCCTTGAGCACGTTGCGCAGCAGCTTGGGCAGGTCGCGGTATTCCCAGGCCGGCAGCACGTAGCTGAAGAGGGTGGCGATGACCACACCGATGATGGTATCGATGAGCCGCTCGCCGATCACCGTCTGGTGACCGGCTGGCATGAGCAGGTTGAGCAGCATCAGGATCTGGACCGAGGCGGCAATGGCCGTGTAGCGGTACTTGATGTAAGTGAAGGCCGGTGCGGCCACGCTGGCGGCGAAGAGTACGGCCAGCTCGCCCAGCGGATTGTGCACGAAGCGCAGGATCAGCAAGGTGATCATGCAACCGATGACGGTGCCGATGAGGCGGTCGGCCATGCGTTGCTTGGTGGCGCTGAAATTGGGTTTCAAGATGATGACGATGGTCAGCACAATCCAGTAGCCATGCGACATGTAAGGCAGCAGCCCGGCGACCCACAGGCCCGTGGTCACCGCCAGCGCCACCCGGATGGCAAAACGGAAGATCGGCGACTGCCAGCGCAGGTTCACCAGCAGCATGTTGAACTTGAACTTCTGCTGGGTCAGGAAGGGCGTCATGTCCGAGCCCGGCAGGATGGGCAGCGGATCGACCGGATTTTGCGTGGCCTGGTGCACCTGGCCGATGAATTCGATGATGTCGCGGATCTTGTTGTAGGTCACCCGCAGCAGCGTCAGCGCTTCGGGCGAGGCCTGGCGCGGGCCGGGCAGGGCCAGTTCCTGGATCTCGAACTGCACGGCACGCAATTCGGCCTTGTAGTTCACGCTGGGTTCGGACGCTTTCTTGCGGGTGATGGCATAAGCGATCGATTCAATGTCCTGGGCCGCCTTGGTGGCCAGGTCGCGCAGGAAGATCATCACGTCGGAGCCGCCGAAGTGCTCGCGCAGGAAGGCGTAGTCGGCATGGGTGGACAGCACCTGTTCATACAGCTCCAGCATCGACAGGTGCACCTGCACCAAGAGGCCATCCTGCTTGGTATGCAGGTCGCGCAGGATCAGGTCGCGCGAGGCCTGCTGCTTGTCGGCCACCACGATCTGCTGGCGCACCAGCTGGTTGAACTGGCTGGCCAGGTCGTGCTTGACGTCATAGAAATCGGCCTTGATGCGCAGATAGCGCGCCAGCTCGAAGAGCGCTTCGGCCAGCACCTGCTGCTTGATGCGCCGGCGCAGGAACCACGACACCGCCATCGAATAGGCCAGGTAGCCCAGCCCGCCGCCCAGGAACAGCACCGCATGCAGGAAGGCATCGGCCATCGGTAGCTGGTTTTCCATCGAGAGGGTCATCACCATGAGCGCGGCGAATTGCAGCGGCATGGTCTTCTTGCCGTAGACCACCATCATGCTGGCGAAGAAGCTCACCACCACCATCATCGCGCTGACCAGCCAGGGCACCGGCGCACACAGGCTGATGACCAGCATGACCGCCGTACAGAGCAGCACCCCGGCCAGCATCTCGTTGAACTTGTGGCGCAAGGGGCTGGGCAGGTCCATCAGGCTGGTACAGAGCGCGCCGAGGAAGACCGTCATCGTGGTCGGCATGTCGGCCACGTTGAACACCAGCAGGGTCAGGCCGACTACCCCGATCGCAATCCGTACACCTGTATAGAAATAATGACTGAAGAGGAAGGTACGAATGTCCAGGGCGTAATGCATGTAGACAGGGCGGCGTTGCATCACCGCTTTGGAATGAGTTAGGCGCTTATTCTCTGCCTTCTTTTGCAATTAGACAACCCGATGGCTTCGCGTCAAAGAAGACATTCCGTTAAGCGGGAAGATGAACAGAAAAGCGAATTTCACGGCGCTGCTTCGTCACTGACGGCAGCGTTCGTATGAACGACCGTGGTGCAAGAGGTTTCATTTCCGCGATTTTTTACGATACGAAGTCTTCATTTTGTATGGTGAAAAGTGCCGGTGCGCCGCATCAAAACTCTTTTTCATTCTCCGGATTTTCGTTTCGTATCGCAAAATCAGTCGTATAAGTAGCTGATTTTATTCATATAAAAATTTTACACATATCTTATATAAGACATTGTTGCTCCGCGAAGGCAGGCCTACTATGAAGTCATGGAATCAACGATTTCATCCGGTTTCAAGCCACTTCATATTGACCAACAAGGAGATCCACATGAGCACACGTGAACAGCAAATCCAGGCCCTGGAACGCGACTGGGCAGAGAACCCCCGCTGGAAGGGCATCAAGCGCAACTACAGCGCGGCCGACGTGGTTCGTCTGCGCGGCTCGCTGCAGATCGAGCACACCCTGGCCAAGCGCGGCGCCGAGAAGCTCTGGAATCTGGTCAACAGCGAGCCCTTCGTTAACGCCCTGGGCGCGCTGACCGGCAACCAGGCCATGCAGCAGGTCAAGGCCGGTCTGAAGGCGATCTACCTGTCCGGCTGGCAAGTCGCCGGCGACGCCAACCTGGCCGGTGAAATGTATCCCGACCAGTCGCTGTACCCGGCCAATTCGGTGCCGATGGTGGTCAAGCGCATCAACAACACTTTCGCCCGCGCCGACCAGATCCAGTGGTCCGAAGGCCGTGACGACATCGACTTCTTCGCGCCCATCGTGGCCGATGCCGAAGCCGGTTTCGGCGGCGTTCTGAACGCCTTCGAACTGATGAAGTCGATGATCGAAGCCGGCGCCGCCGGCGTGCACTTCGAAGACCAGCTGGCCTCGGTCAAGAAGTGCGGCCACATGGGCGGCAAGGTGCTGGTGCCGACCCGCGAAGCCTGTGAAAAGCTCAACGCCGCCCGCCTGGCCGCTGACGTCATGGGCACCCGGACCCTGGTGATCGCCCGTACCGATGCCGAAGCCGCCGACCTGCTGACCTCCGACGTGGATGCCAACGACAAGCCCTTCCTGTCCGGCGAGCGTACCGTCGAAGGCTTCTTCAAGACCCATCCGGGCATCGACCAGGCGATCTCGCGCGGCCTGGCGTATGCCGAGTATGCGGATATGGTCTGGTGCGAAACCGGCAAGCCCGACCTGGCCTTTGCCAAGACCTTCGCTGAAGCCATCCATGCCAAGTTCCCGGGCAAGCTCCTGGCCTACAACTGCTCGCCGTCCTTCAACTGGAAGAAGAATCTGGATGACGCCACCATCGCCAAGTTCCAGCGCGAACTGGGTGCCATGGGCTACAAGTTCCAGTTCATCACGCTGGCAGGTTTCCATGCGCTGAACTACTCCATGTTCAACCTGGCGCACGGCTATGCCCGCAATCAGATGTCGGCCTTCGTGGAACTGCAGGAAGCCGAATTCGCCGCCGCCGCCAAGGGCTTCACGGCGGTCAAGCACCAGCGCGAAGTCGGCACCGGCTACTTCGACGCCGTGACCCAGGCCATCCAGCAAGGCCAGTCGTCGACCACGGCGCTGCACGGTTCGACCGAAGATGAACAATTCTTCGACGACAAGGCCAAGAAGGCGGCCTGAGGCAAGAGCGATCCGAGTCTTGAGTGAATGTGTGTGGAAAACCGGCCCGCATCCTTGCGCGGGCCGGTGGGGCGATCCCCGAACTTGATGCCGTACTCCACAAGAGTGCGGCTTTTTTTGTTCAGCCGGGATGCAGGCGCCCGTCGCGCAGTTCAAAGACGGTCTGCCCCAGCGCTTGCGCGTCGGCCGGATCGTGAGTGATGAGCAGCATCGGCACCTGCAGGCGGGTTTGCAGTTCGGCCAGTTCTGAGCGCATACGCTCGCGCAAGGACAGGTCCAGGGCGGAGAAAGGTTCATCCAGCAGGAGCATGGCCGGTTCGGCTACCAGCGCCCGTGCCAGCGCCACGCGCTGCCGCTGGCCACCGGAAATCTGGGCCGGGTGGCTGTGGGCGATGGCCTGTAACTCGAAGGCCTGCAGCCATTGCCGCACCGCCGGATGTTCGGCCGGACGGCGGATGCCGAGGCTGCCGCGCGACAGGCCAAAGGCGATGTTCTGCGCCACCGTCAGATGCGGGAAGAGGGCGTAGTCCTGGAACAGATAAGCGACATTGCGCTCCTGTACGCGCACATCGATGCCTTCGGCGCTATCGAAAAGCGTGCGTCCCTGCACGCGGATGTGCCCGCGGTCGGGCCGCATCAGTCCGGCGATGGCCTTCAGGGTCAGGCTCTTGCCCGAACCGGAAGGACCATAGAGCACGATACGCTGGCTTTCGGAGGCCAGGGCGATGTCGAGATCGAAGACGCGATCACCGGCGCGCAGTTGTTTCTGGATCTGGAGGTCGACGCTCACGAACGGAAATGGGGTAAAAGATATGACGATATGAATGATTTGCGCTGTTCAGCGAATCTGCAATTGCGAGCGATCCGGTACCAGGCGCCCGGCCACCATCAGCAGCACGATACAGGTGATCGAGGTGATGAGCACCAGGAAGGTGGCCGCTCCATCATCGCCCGCCTGCACGGCCTCGTAGATGGCGACCGACAGCGTTTGCGTGCGACCCGGCAGGTTGCCGGCCACCATCAGGGTGGCGCCGAATTCCCCCAGCGCGCGGGCGAAGGCCAGCAGCACGCCGGCCGTGATGCCGCGCGTGGCCAGCGGCAGGCTGACACGGAAAAAGACGCCGGCTTCGGATACGCCCAGCACGCGGGCGGCATTTTCCAACTGATGATCGACGCTTTCGAACGCGGCGCGCGCAGCCTTCAACACCAGCGGGAAGGCCACTACGGTGGAGGCCAGCACCGCGCCCTGCCACGTGAAGACCAGCTGGATGCCCCAGCTCTCCAGCCAGGCGCCCAGCGCGCCCCGGCGGCCGAACAGCACCAGCAGGTAATAGCCCAGCACGGTCGGCGGCAGCACCAGCGGCAGGGTCAGTACCGAATCGATGAAGTCGCGCAGCGGCGAGCGCCAGCGCGACAGGCCATAGGCGGCGGCCACGCCCAGCACCAGGTTGAGCACGGTGGCCAGTCCCGCGACCTTGAGCGACAGCAGCAGGGGTGTCCAGACCGGATGCATCAGGGTTTCTGGAAGCCGTAACGCGCCAGCACTGCCTGGCCGCTGGCCGACAGCACGTGCGCCACGAACTGCGCTGCCAGCGCCTGCTGCCTGCTGGCCGCAGTTACCGCGATGGGATAGGTGGCCGGGGTGGCGGAGGGGATGCGCAGGGCGACCTTGACCTTCTCCGGCATGACCGCCGCATCGGTGGCGAAGACGAAGCCGGCATCGACCTCGCCGCGCGCCACGTAATCCAGGCTGGTGCGCACGTTTTCGGCCATCACGCCCTTGGCCTGTACCTGGGTCCAGAGTCCGGCCTGTTCCAGCGCGGTCTTGGTATAGCGACCGAAGGGCACCGAGGCCGGATTGCCCAGGGCGATGCGCTGGTAGGCCGCGCCGGTGAGGTCGGCCAGCGTGGCCGGTTGCTGCTTTGCGTCGTGCGGCACGATCACCACGATCTGGTTGGCGGCGAAGTTCTTGCGCGTGGCCGGGTCCACGGCTTTTTCGGCGACCGCCTTGTCCATCGCGGTCTGGTCGGCCGAGGCGAAGACGTCGGCCGGGGCGCCGCGCACGATCTGCTGCATGAGGATGTCGGAGGCGCCGAAGTTGGTAATGACCTTCACACCGGGGTGCTGCTGTTCGAAGCTTTGTGCCAGATCCTTGAAGGCATTGGTCAGGCTGGCCGCCGCCGAGACCACCAGATCGGTGGCCTGGGCGGCCGTGCTGGCCAGCATCAGCGTGGCGGCGCAGGCGGCGCCCAGGGTGGCTTTGAAGCGGAAGGTCTTGAACATGAGGCTCCTCGATCGGCAGGAAACTGGGGAAAGCGGCGTGGGCGAAATATACGCAAGGATATAACGAACGTCAATTCCGCGCACCCGTATGGCCGCGCCTGGCTACCCGCTAGTACAATCACGCGCATGAATGATTCCAAGACCCTACGCGTGCGTGTGATGCAAGGCGACACCATCGCCTTCGGCCCGGGGAAGGCCGATCTGCTGCAGGCCATCGTCCGGACCGGATCGATTTCCGGGGCGGCGCGCGAGATGCAGATGTCCTATCGCCGCGCCTGGCTGCTGGTGGAAGAGATGAACCGCTGCTTCGCCAGTCCTTTGGTGTCCACGGCCACGGGCGGCGCGCGCGGAGGCGGGGCGGCGGTGACCGAGCTGGGGCAGGAGGTGCTGGCGCGCTACCGGCGCATGCAGAAAAAGGCGGCGGCCAGCATTGCCGCCGATCTCAGGCATCTGCAGGGACTCATGAACCAGACGAGCGAAGAGGGCGACGGCGACCATGCATGAGCTGTGGATCAAGTACCGCCTGCGGGTACTGAACGCCTGCCGCGTTTCGGAAAACCATTCCATGCTGCTGTGGGGCGCGCTGGCCGGCTTCGTCGGTGCGCTGGCCACGATTGCCTTCCGCGAATGCATTGCGACGCTGCAGATCTGGCTGACCGGCCATGATGGCAGCTTCGTCGATATCGCCAAGGGCTTGTCCTGGCCGGTGAGGGTGCTGCTGCCGACCTGCGGCGGCGTGATTGCCGGCGTGATCCTGGTGTGGGCCAGGCGCACGCCTGCCGGCAATGGCGGCGACTACATGGAGGCGGTGGCCATCGGCGACGGCGCCATTCCGGTGCGCAATACGCTCTTGCGCAGCCTCTCCTCGCTGGCCTCGATTGCCTCGGGCGGCTCCATCGGGCGCGAAGGGCCGATGGTGCAGCTGTCGGCGCTGTGTGCTTCGCTGGTGGGCAAGTTTTCGCATTTTCCTTCATCTCGCCTGCGCCTGCTGGTGGCCTGCGGGGCTGCAGCGGGCATTACCTCGGCCTACAACGCGCCCATCGCGGGCGCTTTCTTCATCACCGAGATTGTGCTCGGTTCGCTGGTGATGGAAAGCTTCGGCCCGGTGGTGGTGGCCTCGGTGGTGGCCAACATCACCATGCGCGAGCTGCCCGGTTACCGCGCCGCCTACGAGATGCCTTACTTCCCCGAGATCGGCGGCTGGGAAGTGCTGCTGTTCCTGGTGCTGGGCGTGCTGGCGGGACTGCTGGCACCGCAGTTCCTGCGCGTGCTGGAGCTGGGCAAGCATGGCTTCGGCAAGCTCAAGCTGCCGCTGCCGGTGCGCCTGGGGGTGGGCGGCTTGCTGGTGGGCCTCATTTCCATCCAGGTGCCCGAGGTCTGGGGCAATGGCTACAGTCTGGTCAATTCGCTGTTGCATACCACCTGGCTGTGGCAGGCCGTGCTGACGGTGCTGGTCATCAAGGTGCTGGCCACGGCCATCACCGTCGGCTCGGGCGCGGTCGGGGGGATCTTTACGCCCACGCTTTTCGTCGGCGCGGCGGTCGGCTATCTGTTTGGCGATACCGCCTCGGCCCTGTTGCCCTTCCACATGTCGCAACCCTTCGCCTATGCCATGGTGGGTATGGGAGCCTTCCTGGCAGCGGCGTCCTATGCGCCGCTGATGGCGATCCTGATGATCTTCGAGATGACGCTCAGCTACCAGGTGGTGCTGCCGCTGATGCTGTCCTGCGTGGTGGCGTATGTGGTGGCGCGCAGCGTGGACGGGCGCTCGATGTACGAGATCACCCTGAAACGCCATCGCGACAACGAAGAACGGCTGCGCCTGCGCGGCACCCACATGAGCGAACTGATCCGGCCGGCCGAGACGGTCCTGGCGGAGACGGCCAGCCTGGAAGAGGTCAGTGCCCTGTTCCTGAAGTATCCGGTCAAGTACGTCTATATCGTCGATGCCCGGGAGCGCTACCAGGGCGTGGTGGCCTTGCAGGACATCACCTCCTGGCTGCTGGACAAGAAAGAGCCCGCCGGGCGCGTGGCGCGCGACTTCCTGCGGCCGCATTTCCTGCATGAGGTCACACCCGACATGTCGCTGGGCGAGGCGCTGCAGTTGTTCCTCGATCACCAGGGCGAACGCCTGCCCGTGATCGCCAGCGCGGAAGACCCGCGTCTGCTCGGGGTGGTCTTCAAGACCTCCTTGCTGGATGCGTATTTCCGGCTGGATCGGGCCGGTAATTGAGGGCAGGGGAGCCATCAGCACGCTCCTTGCCACCGGCGTTGTTTGTAACAATACCGGACTGGTCCGACAACTGCTCACTTATCCTTGATAAAATGTGAAGCGTTTCCACCTCATCGGTGGTCGTCGCCGCGGCCTGTTCGGGCCTGTCCGGACCGACCCGCCGCCCGATTTCAACCCCATCCTAGAAGTGAATTTCCCATGCTGAGTTATCGCCACGCTTTTCACGCCGGCAACCACGCCGATGTCCTGAAGCATATGGTGATCATCCAGTTGATGCGCTATCTCGGGCAGAAAGAGACTGCCTACATGGTCATCGACACCCATGCCGGCGCGGGCGTCTACGCGCTCGATGGAGATTACGCCAGCAAGAACGCCGAATACGAAACCGGCATCGCCAAGCTGTGGGACCGCAAGGACCTGCCGGCGGCGGTGAAGGAATATGTCGATGTGGTCAAGTCGCTCAATCCCAGCGGCAAGATGCGTTACTACCCCGGCTCGCCGTATTGCGCTGAGAAGATCATGCGCGAGCAGGATCGCCTGCGCCTGTTCGAGTTGCATCCCAGTGAAGTGAAGGTGCTGGAAGACAACTTCCGCAAGCTCGAAGCCCACGCCGCCGCCCAGGGCCAGCGGCCGACCACGCGCGGCAGGCGCGTGATGGTGCACCGGGGCGATGGCTTCCAGGGCCTCAAGGCCCTGCTGCCGCCGCCTTCGCGCCGTGGCCTGGTGCTCATCGACCCGCCCTATGAAGACAAGCGCGACTACAGCCACGTGGCCCAGGTGCTGACCGATGCGCTGACGCGTTTTCCGACCGGCACCTACGCGGTCTGGTACCCGGTCCTGCAACGCAATGAATCGCGCCAGCTGCCTGAGCGCCTCAAGCGCCTGGGTGCCAAGAGCTGGCTCAACGTCACACTGGCCATCCATGGACCGGCGCCGGATGGTTTCGGCTTGCACAACAGCGGCATGTTCATCCTCAACCCGCCCTGGACGCTGGAAGCGACCTTGAAGGAGGTCATGCCCTACCTGATCGAGGTGCTGGGCGTGGACGACAGCGCC
The DNA here is from genome assembly GCF_037076565.1 of Herbaspirillum sp. DW155. Lineage (NCBI taxonomy): Bacteria > Pseudomonadati > Pseudomonadota > Betaproteobacteria > Burkholderiales > Oxalobacteraceae > Herbaspirillum > Herbaspirillum sp. DW155. Next base: position 2,250,979 of record NZ_AP029028.1, read on the forward strand.
GAATATGTTCTGGAGTCGGGCGAGAACTGAGCCGGGCGGGGGCTTGCCTTGTGAATATTTGTGAGTTTTTTCGCTTGTAGTGGTCGTAATGTCACCGAAATCATGACAAAACGGCATACAATAAGATCATTGCTTCAAGTCAACATTTAACGCAACGCCAGGGGCTCGTAGAAAAACAACCATGTCAGACCAGTCCGCCGATCCAACCGTTTCGCCCCAACCCGCGCACCAGGCCCTGGATTTCTTTCTGGCGCGCCAGCCCATCCTGAGCCGTGACCAAGATCTGATCGGCTACGAATTGCTGTTTCGCAGCGCCGCCTTCGGTCCGGCCAATGTGAAGGATGACGTCACGGCCACGGCGGCGGTGATTGCCCATGCTTCCGAGCTGGGCTTGTCCAACGTGATCGGCAATCTGCAGGGCTTCATCAATGTCGATGCGGCCGTGCTGATGAGCGACTTCATTTATTTCCTGCCGGCCGACAAGGTGGTGCTGGAGATTCTGGAGACGGTGCGCGTCACGCCCGAGCTGGTGGTGCGAGTACGCGAACTGGTGGCTGCGGGTTATGTGTTTGCGCTGGACGACGTGGTGGCCGAGTCGCAGGAAATCGAAGAACTGCTGCCGCTGGTGAAGATCATCAAGATCGACGTGATGGAAGTCGATCCGAGCAAGCTGCTCAAGCTGTCGGTGCATTTCAAGCGGGCCCGCAAAGAGTTGCTGGCCGAGAAGGTCGAAACGCTGCAGCAATTCAATGACTGCATGACCTTCGGCTTCGATTTCTTCCAGGGCTATTATTTTGCCAAGCCGATGATCCTCCAGGGCAAGAAGCTGGAAGCCTCGAAGATGGTCATCATGCATCTGCTGACGCTCTTGGTGCGCAATGTCGACAACGCCGAGATCGTGCGCTACATCAAGCGTGACGTGGCGCTGTCGCTGACGCTGCTGCGGCTGGTCAATACGCCCGTCTACGGCTTCCAGAAGTTCATCGATTCGCTCGGTCAGGCACTGATCGTGCTGGGCCGCCGCCAGCTCAAGCGCTGGCTGCAGATCCTGCTGTTTGCCAATACCGACAAGGATCGTGCGCATACCATGTCGCCGCTGATGATCCTGGCGGCCACGCGCGGCAAGATGCTGGAACTGGTCACGGCCAGGATCCGTCCGGGCCGGCGCAAGATGTCGGAGATGGCCTTCACGGTCGGCATCATGTCGCTGGTGGACGCGCTCTTCGGCATGAGCATGGAAACCGTGCTGCGCCAGATCACGGTCAGTACCGAGATCCGCGAAGCCCTGCTGCGTCGCACCGGCTTCTACGGCACCGTGCTCAAGCTGGTGGAATGCACCGAGTTGCGGGCGCCTGACCAGGCGGAGATGCAGCGTCTGCTGGACGAGTTGCACCTGTCGGCAGACGATTTCTTCGCCGCCGAAAAGCAGGCCTTTGAATGGGGCAACAGCATTGCCAACAACAACATCGGCGAGCACGCCAGCATGCAGATGTCGCCGCCGCCGGAAGGCTATATCGATGACGATGATGACGACGATGACTGAGCGCGTCGCCCTCGATGGCGGGCGGGATTGCCCCTGAAAAAAAGGCTGCCTTTGAGCAGCCTCAGGTTGATGACGAACCCCGTGTTTTCGAACACGGGGTTTTGTTTTTCAGGCGCAGGTAATTTGCAGATGGTCAATGGCGCAGAAGCCAAGCAATGCGCTCATTTTTCTCTGTAGCCACTTTTGTACGCTGGCATAGGCGTTCAAGCCCGGTAAAAGCGCGCGCAAGCGCGCCACCAGCAGGGCAATCTTCTTCATGTTCTGGGCCGCCGCCGCCAACAAGCACTGCTCGGCGACCTTGCGCAAGCCGCGCATGCGGGCATAGCGATGTCCGTGCAATTGCTTGGCGTCGGCGAAGCTGCGTTCTACCGTTTCCTTGCGTCGGGCATAGATGCGCTTGCCCCATTCGGTACGACGCCGATCATCCACCTTCTCCTTGGAACGCTCCCACACATGGCGCGTCACCACCTTGACCGCATTGGCGCTATTGGTGCATTGCTCGCGTACCTTGCAGCCCCGGCATTGTTCAGGCTTGGATTTGTATTCCCGATACCCCTGCCGATTGGTGGTGCTGTAGTGCAAGGACTGGCCCTGCGGGCAGATGTATTCGTCACGGTAGGCATCGTACTCATACGCCCGTTTAAAGAATGTCCCCGGCTTGTGGTTGGGTGTGCGGTAGCCCATCACGCCGCTGATCTCGCGATTCTCCAGTCCCTGGCAGACGGCCGGTGTGAAATAGCCAGCATCCAGGCCAACGGCCTGTACATCAAATCCGAACGTCTGGCGCTGACGATCCAGGCGTGCCAGATAAGGTTGACTGTCATGGACTGAGGCGGGCGTGACATGGGTATCGGTAATGATGCAATGCTTGGCATCGACGGTGCGGTGATCCAGGTAGAAGAAGCCCTTGGGCTTGTCGTCGCGCACCATGTAGCCGCTCTCGGGATCGGTGCGACTAACCTTGATCTCTTTGGTGGGCGGCTCATCATCATCGTCACGTTTGAGCGGCTTCTTGCCATGCTCGGCACGGTCGATATCCACAGCCGCATCCAGTTCGGCCAGATAGGCCGAGGGTGTCTGGGCAACTTGAACGTAGTCGAACTTGTTCTTGTTGGCGTTGGCCTTGAGGTGGGTGCTGTCGCTGTAGAGCACACGGCCATCGACCATGCCGCGTCCAATGGCCTGGCGCACGATCTCGTCGAAGATGTCTTGATAGACGGTGGTATCAATGAAGCGGCGGCGCCGGTTCTGGGAGAAGGTGGAGGAGTCCGGCACCTTGTCGGTCAGACGGAATCCGGCAAACCAGCGATAGGCCACGTTGACCTGGACCTCGCGGATGAGCTGGCGCTCGCTGCGGATACCGAAGAGGTAGCCGATGAACAAGAGCTTGAAGAGTACCACCGGGTCCAGTGCCGGGCGGCCATTGTCGGCGCAATACAGATGCGCCACCTTCTCGCGGATGAACTCGAAATCCACCGCCGCGTCGATCTTGCGCAGCAGGTGGTCCTTGGGCACGAGCATCTCGATGGTCACCATCTCTAACTCGTGCTGGGCGGCTGTCGGTTTTTTGAGCATGACCGATTAAACAACAAAGCCTTGGCTCTCGCCAAGGCTTTCCAAGGCTTTGTCATCAATCTGAGCCTTGGCTCTCGCCAAGGCTTTCCAAGGCTTTGTCATCAATCTGAGGCTGCCTTTGAGCAGCCTTCTTCATTTTTACTTCATTAAATCTGAATCTATTTGCTCCGCATGCGGCTCACCAGCCGGCGCACCACCCGCAACGCCCGAGTCCACGGCGCTCCCGGACCCGGTGCGGCGATGCGGGCAGCGAGCGCGTGCTTGAGACGGACGATGGCGTCTTTCAAGGCCTTGAGCAGGCGCTGCACCTGTTGCCAGCCGGCCGTGGCCCGCAGTTGCGCCGTGAGCCGGGCTTTGAGGGCCAGCAGGCGGTCGTGATAGCGCTGGAACCAGTCCAGCGAGAGCAGGCTGCGCCGCGTCAGGGCATAGATACGCGCGACCAGGGCGGTGCCCAGCACCTTGGCGGTCAGGACGATCAACAGGCCCAGGGTAGGGTGGCCGTGCGTGATCGACAGCAGTGCCAGAATCTTCACCGGCAAGAGCAGCAAGGTCGGCGCCAGGAAGATCAGCAGCGCCGCATAGGGCGACAGCCGCTCCACCCAGCGCTGCAGCCGCACCAGCCAGGGCCATTCGGGGATGCGGGCCAGCGCGGCCTGGGTGGTATCCCACAGCCATTCTTCCAGCATCAGCAGCAGGGCGGCGGTGTAGATCAATGGTGCCAGCAGGCGCCGGCGCCAGCGGGTCGGCCGGCGCGGCGGCGGTACGGAAGACGTCATCCAGTGCTCAGACGGCGCGCGCCTTGATCAGCGACAGCCAGCGGTCGCCCCACTTCACGTCGCTCATGCAGGAAGCATAGCCGGTCACGGTGCGGGCGGCGCGTTCGAGCAGCTGGATGTCTGCTTCGTGCTGGCGTGCCACGTGCGGGTCTTCCAGGAACAGCACGCGGCGGCACTGGCGCTCCAGGATCAGCTCGGCTATCTGGGCATCGCCACCCAGGGGGCCGGAGAGGAAGGGCTTGACCCAGTTGCGTCCGGCTTCGCCTTTTTTCTTCATGGCCAGCTGGTTGAGCAGGCCGCCGGTGGTGCCGGTGGCACAGCGGAAGGCGAACTGGTCGAGCACCTCGAAGTGCTTCTCGGCCAGCTCCAGCATGCGCGACTTCATGGCGTCGTGGGCGATCAGGGCGATGCCTTCGTCCTTCAGGTGGAAGCGGTCATCGAGGAAACTGTCGGGCGTTGCGCCATTGGCCAGAGCTTCCAGTTCAAACCATTCCTGGGCACCGGCCAGGGTCGAGAGGAAGGGCTTGCCGTGGATGACGCACTGGCGCTTGAGGGCCACCGCTTCCGGAAAGGTGGACGAGGGATCGACCGGATCGATCAGGTAGATCACGGCATCCAGGGTGCGTTCGGGATCGGGATCGACGGTGCGCGAGACCAGCTTCATCAGCCCGCCATGCCGGCCATAGGGGAAGCGCACCAGGTGGGCATAGCCGGGCAACAGGTTCATCTGGCTGATCGCATCCAGGGTGCGGCCGACCACGATCAGTTCGGGTTGCAGGCTTTCGATGCGATGGCGCGAGCCGGTCAGCAACTGGACCAGGGCGGAATCCGAAGCGTCCTGATGGGCGCGGTTGGCGATGAGACCGATGCGATAGCGGGGAGCGATGGAAGACATGGGGCGCAGGCAGGCGAGTGGATGAACCCTGGCATGGCGGTCATGCGCAGGCGCGAGTGCAGATTATCGCCGAGTGCGCGCCAAAGGGCGAGTCCGGCACAGTGCCACGCGCATTATTCGGTATAACTGTACCGTTGAGTCCCTCCGCATGCGGCTACAATAAGCGTGACTCTGCATACCAACCCACTCCAGCATGAACAAGGCTTTTGTAAAAGAATCCGACGGCGCCGACGACGATGACGAGATCGCCTTGCCGGCCATCCCGGCCGGCAGCAAGAATTACATGACTCCGCAGGGGCATCAGCGCATCAAGGATGAACTGCTGCACCTGATCGATGAAGAGCGGCCGGAGGTGGTGCGCGTGGTGTCCTGGGCCGCCTCCAATGGCGACCGCTCCGAGAACGGCGATTACCTCTACGGCAAGAAACGCCTGCGCGAGATCGACCGCCGTATCCGCTTCCTGACCAAGCGGCTGGACAATGCCGAGGTGGTCGACCCGTCGGTGCATCATGGCAGCGACCAGATCTTCTTCGGCGCGACCGTGACCTACGAAAACCAGAAGGGTGAAGAACATACCGTCACCATCGTGGGCATCGATGAACTCGATCCCCTGAAGGGCCGCATCAGCTGGATTTCGCCCGTGGCGCGGGCGCTGACCAAGGCGCGTGAAGGCGATGAAGTGGTGCTGCAGACGCCTTCCGGGATGGAGCAGCTGACCATCCTGGAAGTGACGTATCCGGCACCGCAGTAGCGCCCGCCCCGTCTGCGCAAACCTGACCCGGCCATGCCGTTACCGGATGCGCGCTTGCGCGCGCCCGGCCCACAGAATTTCCATCCTCCACGAGAACGCTCCATGTCCATCGTTTTTGCCAGCCTGAACCACCCGCAGCGTGTCGTCCTGGCTGCCGAGGTGCATTCGCGCCCCTTCCTGCAGCTCACGCGCTCGGAAACCCTCACGCACCTGGCCGTCTACGTGCGCGAAGACGGCAACAGCGGCCGTCATGCCAGTGCCCAGCATGCGCTGCTGGACGAGCTGTGCACCCATTTCGGCGTGGTCGCGCCGGGCGGCGAGGCCAAGCACTTCTATCATGATTTCGGCCGTTTCCGCCTCAAGTGGGAGTGCCACACCGAGTTCGCCACCTATACCTTCGCCCAGGCCCATGAAGAGGAACTCTCCACCGATCAGGCCTTCACCCGCGCGCCGCTGGCGCACATCCCGCAGCAATGGCTGGTGAGCCTGAAGGGCAAGCTGATGGTGGCCGCGCACGTGGTGGTGGAGCCCGCCGCCGATGATCCGGCCGCGACGGCGCGCCAGATGCAGCGCATCTTCGAAGGCAAGCTGATGAGTTCCAGCAAGGTCTTGCAGGGTGGCGAGATCTGGACCGACTTCCAGATCCAGTCGGATGGCTTCTCGCGCTTCGTGGTACGCGACATCGACCTGCGCGAGTTGCAGGGCGGGCGGCTGGCGCAGCGCATCCTGGAAATCGAGACCTACCGCATGATGGCGCTGCTGGGCCTGCCGCACGCCCAGCAGTCCGGCCCCCTGCTCAACGAGATCGAAGGCGATCTGGCGGCGCTGACGGCGGCCATGGTGCAGTCCGAGCAATCCACCACGGGTACGCCCGAAGAGATGGCCGAGGATGAGCGCATCCTGCGCAAGATCACGGGGCTGGCCGCGCGCATCGAAAAACTGTCGCTGGAGAACAGCTACCGCTTTTCGGCCTCGCAAGCCTATTTCCGACTGGTGCAGGCGCGCATCGAGGAATTGCGCGAGCAGCGCATCGAAGGCGTGCCGACCATCGGCGAATTCATGGAACGCCGCCTGGCGCCGGCCATGAACACCTGCCAGGCCATCGCCCGCCGTCAGGAAGCGCTGGCCGAGCGCATCGCCCATACCAACGACCTGCTGCGCACCCGCATCGGCATCGTGCAGGAGCGCCAGAACCGCCAGATCCTGGAATCCATGAATGCCCGCGCCGCCCAGCAACTGAAGCTGCAGCAGGCGGTGGAGGGTTTGTCGGTGGCGGCCATCTCCTACTACGTGATCGGCCTGCTGGGCTATGCCGGCAAGGCCGCCAAGGCGGCGGGCCTGCCCATCAATCCGGACCTGGCCACAGGGCTGGCCATGCCGGTGGTGGCGGCGTGCGTCTGGCTGGGCTTGCGGCGCATGCACAAGGGCCTGGGCAACCACTGAGCTGCAGCACAAAGGACAACGGGGCGCACCGCCTGATGCGGTGCGCCCCGTTGCTGGGAGCGTTGATGCAGGCCCGCGATCAGACGGTCGCGTTGATCTTGGCTTCAGCGCCAGCGACGGCCGCCTTGGCAGCTTCTTCGCCCATCGCCACGCCTTCGGCCACCACCAGCTCGACATCGGTGATGCCGATGAAGCCCAGGGCGCTCTTGAGGTATTTGCCCTGGAAGTCCAGCGCTTCCATCGGGCCTTCGGAATACTTGCCGCCGCGCGAGAGGATGATGACGGCCTTCTTGCCGGTCACGAGACCCACCGGACCGGTTTCGGTGTACTTGAAGGTGCGGCCGGCGCGGAAAACGTGATCGATCCAGGCCTTCAGCGTGGAGGGCGGGGCGAAGTTGTACATCGGCACGCCGATGACGATGGTATCGGCAGCCAGCAGTTCGTCCACCAGTGCGTCGGATTGCTGGATGACTTGCGCCTGCTCGGGGCTGCGGGCGTCGGCCGGGGTGAAGAAAGCGCCCATGAGCGCTTCGCTCAGGTGCGGCAGGGCATTGCTGGCCAGGTCACGGTGAACGATCTTGCCGCCGGGGTTCTTGGCTTGCCATTGCTGGGCAAAGGAAGCGGTCAGCTGGCGCGAGATGGAGCCGCCGGTACGGGCGCTGGAGTCGATGTGCAGCAGGGTGCTCATGGTGTTTCCTTTCGTTGTTCGGTGGGCAAGGCCACTGCGGTGAGGGCGCTTGCATTGGGGGTCAACGATACCCAGTTTTCATTTGTTGCAATAGATGCGAGAATCGCATTTCACTGATCCATTTTTGGTTGTAATCGAGAACCGCCATGCTAGACCTGAACGACATCTGGCTCTTCGTCCACGTAGTGCGGGCCGGCAGCTTTGCCGCTGCCGGACGCCGGCTGTCCATGCCACCCAATACCATCAGCCGGCGCCTGCAGGCGCTGGAAGCGGCCATGGGCGTGCGCCTGCTGCAGCGCTCCACGCGCCAGCTCAACATGACGGCGGCCGGGCGCGAATTCTTCGAGCGCTGCGCGCCGGGTCTGGAGGACATCGAACACGCCAGCGCCAGCCTGACCGACAGCCAGCGCGAGCCCTCCGGCAGCCTGCGGGTGGCCGCGCCGGTGGACTTCTTCGACAATTTCTCCATCGAGTGGATGCATGAGTTCATGCATCTCTATCCGAAGGTGCAGCTGGAGTTCGTACTCAACGATGGCCGTGCCGACCTGATTGCGGAGGGCATCGACCTGGCCTTCCGTGGCGGCGTGCTGCCCGATTCCAGCCTGGTGGCCCGCAAGCTGGTGCAAAGCCATATGGCCCTGATCGCCAGTCCGCGGTATCTGGAACGCCAGGGCACGCCGCAGACCCTGGCCGATCTGGTCGGCCACGCCTGCCTGGCGACCTCGCAGGCGTCACAGCATACGGTGTGGAAGCTGGAAGGGCCGCACGGTCCGGAAAGCGTGCGCGTCGTGCCACGCCTGTGCATCAACACCGCGCAAGGGCAATTGCGTGCGGCCCGGGCCGGGCTGGGGATTGCACTGCTGCCGACCATGCTGGCCTCCGAAGATCTGCGCAACGGCAGCCTGGTCAATATCCTGCCGGATTACCAGCGCGACACCATGGGCTTTTATGCGGTGTACGTGCATCGGCGCCAGTTGCCCAGCGCGGTCAGCGCGCTCATCGAATTCTTCGCCGACAAGCTCGAGCGCGGTATCGCCGACAAGGGCGCGCAGGCCTGTCAGAAGCATCTCGAAGACAAGGGCAGGAGCGCTCCGGCGGCTGTCAAAGCGGCGGCCTGAACAGCCGCATCACCTGATCCAATGACAAACGCCCGCATCGAGCGGGCGTTTGTCATGGCGGGCGAGGAAAGCTGAATCAACCGCGTTCGCGCAGGATACGGGCCACGCTGTCGATCTTGCGGATGCCGCGCATCAAGCGCGCCAGGTGCACGCGATCCTCGACCTGAATGGTGAAGCGCAGATACTTCATCGAGCCATTGCCGCCTTCGTCATCCATGGCCACCGAGACGATGTTGGCATCCGATTCGCCGATTTCGGCGGCGATGCGGGCCAGGGTGCCGCGTTCATTGTGGATCAGGATGGTGATGCGGCAATCGAAGCGGCGGTTCAGGTCGTGGCCCCAGACCAGATCGATCCAGCGGTCCGGCTCCTTTTCGTGCAGGCGCTTGGCGGTGTCGCATTCCTGGGTATGCACGATCAGGGTCTGGTCCGGCTTGAGATAGCCGGTCAGGCGGTCGCCCGGGATCGGCATACAGCAGGGCGACAATTGCGCCGACGCGCCTTCGCTGCCGGTGATGACTACCGGGTCGGGCTTGTTGGGCAGCATGTGGCCTTCCGGATCGAGCTGCGGCACGCTCACGCCGGTATCCATCATGGTCATGATGTGGCGCGCCACCAGCGGTGCCATGCGGGTGCCGATACCGATCTCGGCATACAGGTCATCCATGGTCTTGGCGCTGGATTCGTTGAGCAGACGCTCCACGATATGGGAAGGAAGTTCAGGTTCAATGCCCAGCGTATGAAGAGCATTGCCCAACAGGCGGCGTCCGACGGCTTGCGACTCGGCCCGGTTGGCCGTGCGCAGGCGGTGACGGATGGCCGAACGCGCCTTGCCGGTACGCACGTAGCCCAGCCAGTTGGGGCTGGGGCGGGAAGTGGGCGAGGTGATGATCTCGACGATATCGCCGTTGTGCAGTTCCGAACGCAGCGCGGCCGGTTCGTGGTTGATGATGGCCGAGGTGGTCTGGTCGCCGATGTCGGTGTGGATGCTGTAGGCGAAATCGAGCGCCGTGGCGCCACGCGGCAGGGCGATGATCTTCGATTTGGGCGTGAAGACGTAGACCGAATCGGGGAACAGGTCGACCTTGACGTGTTCCAGGAACTCGGCCGAATCGCCGGTCTGCTTCTGGATGTCCAGGAGTGACTGCAGCCAGGCATGGGTGCGCTGCTGCAGGTCGGTGAGGCTGCCTTCGTCGTCCTTGTACAGCCAGTGCGCGGCCACGCCGGACTCGGCCACGCGGTGCATGTCGGTAGTGCGGATCTGGAACTCGACCGGCGTGCCGTAGGGGCCGATCAGGGTGGTGTGCAGCGACTGGTAGCCATTCAGCTTGGGAATGGCGATGTAATCCTTGAACTTGCCCGGCATGGGCTTGAACAGTGAATGCAGCGTGCCCAGCGCCACGTAGCAGTTGGCAAAGCTGTCCACCACCACGCGGAAACCGTAGACGTCCAGCACCTGGGAGAAGCTCAGGTGCTTGTTGCGCATCTTGCGGTAGATGCCGTAAAGGGTCTTTTCGCGGCCATCGACCTGGGCCGGGATGCCGGCGGCGATCAGGGTGCTGGTGACGGACTCCATGATCTTGGTCACCACTTCGCGGCGGTTGCCGCGCGCAGCCTTGACGGCCTTGAGCAGGGTCCGATGGCGCAGCGGGTACAGGTGCGAGAAGGACAGCTCCTGCAGTTCGCGGTAGATGTTGTTCAGGCCCAGGCGGTGCGCGATGGGCACGTAGACTTCCATGGTCTCGCGCGAGATGCGGCGCTTCTTCTCGGGCGGCATCGAACCCAGCGTGCGCATGTTGTGCAGGCGGTCGGCCAGCTTGACCAGGATCACCCGCACGTCGCGCGCCATGGCCAGCAGCATCTTGCGGAAGTTTTCCGCCTGCGCCTCGACCTGGCTCTGGAATTCGATCTTGTCCAGCTTGGACAGGCCATCCACCAGCGAGGCCACGGAGGCGCCGAAGCGCTCGATCAGCTCTTCCTTCTTGACGCCCTGGTCTTCCATCACGTCGTGCAGGAAGGCCGCCATCATGGCCTGGGCATCCAGTTTCCATTCGGCGCAGATCTCGGCCACCGCCAGCGGATGCGAGATGTAGGGCTCGCCGGACTTGCGCATCTGGCCCAGGTGCATCTCGTCGGCGAAGCGATAGGCTTCCTTGACCTTCTTCAGTTCGGAAGGGGTCAGGTACTCTTCGAGCTTGGGGATCAGATGCGCGAAGGTCGCCACGCCGCTGTGGGCGGCCGGGGCGACTTCGAGGGGAGTTGCGGTGCGACCGGAACCGGCGGCACGTTTGGGGCTAGCAGCGGCTGATAAGGTGGAGTCGGTAGTGGTGAGGCTCATACTTGTCCGTTATCAGCTTCATGGACGGACCAGGATCAGGCCGGAACCTTCTTCAGCATTTCGATGCCGACCTTGCCGGCGGCGATTTCGCGCAGGGCGGTCACGGTGGGCTTGTCGCGGGCTTCGACCTTGGGGGTGTGGCCTTGCAGCAGCTGGCGGGCGCGATAGGTGGCCGAGAGGGTCAGCTGGAAACGGTTGGGGATCTGCTTGAGGCAATCTTCAATGGTAATACGGGCCATGTGACACTCCTGAAAGACGGTGTTGCGTGTGGATTGATGAGTCCGGCGCGGGGTTGCCCGTGCGGTGCTTGCTGTTGCTGTTCAGCTCGCGTGGATGCCCAACTGTGTGAACAAGTAGGCATTGCGGGCGGCTTGTTGCGGGAAGCGGCAGCGGGCGGCCTGGACGATTGCCGTCAGTTCGGACAAAGCGACGGCAAACTCTTGATTGATAATAACATATTCGAACTCCGGAGAGTGCGCGATTTCGCCGCCCGCGGCCAGGATGCGGCGCGTGATGACGTGCGGTTCGTCCTGTCCGCGCTTCTTCAGGCGCTCTTCCAGGGCGGCGATGGAGGGCGGCAGGATGAAGATGCCGATGGCATTGGAGAACTGTTTCTTCACCTGCTGGGCACCTTGCCAGTCGATTTCCAGCAGCACGTCCGTCCCGTTGGCGATCTGGTCGGCGATCATCAGGCGCGAGGTGCCGTAATAGTTGCCGTGGACTTCGGCCCATTCGAGGAATTCGCCTTCTGCCTGGCGCTTCAGGAAATCTTCCACATCAGTGAAATAATATTCACGTCCATGTTCTTCGCCCGGGCGCGGCGCGCGGGTGGTGTAGGAGATCGACAATTTGATGGCCGGCTCCTGCTTGAGCAGGGCGTTGACCAGGGTGGATTTGCCGGCACCGGACGGGGCGACCACCATGAAGAGGCTACCGGAAGTGGGTTTTTGGACGGGCATGGGGTCCTCGCGGAAAATGTCTTTTATCTAAGCAATGTCGGGGTGGAATGGGGCGGTGGCCGCGTCATTCCAGATTCTGCACCTGCTCGCGCATCTGGTCGATCAGCAGCTTCAGTTCCATGGAGGCATCGGCCAGTTCCTTGACGGCGGCCTTGGAGCCGACCGTGTTGGCCTCGCGGTTCAGTTCCTGCATCATGAAATCGAGGCGCTTGCCGACCTGGCCGCCCTTTTTGAGGATGTGACGGGTCTCGGCCAGGTGGGCCGACAGGCGCGCCAGTTCCTCGGCGATGTCGATGCGGATGCCGTAAAGGGTCACTTCCTGGCGGATGCGTTCCAGCGATTCTTCACGGGTCGCCACGGGGGCGGCGCCGTTCTGGGTCTGCAGCGCCAGGCCCAGGGCTTCGGTCATGCGTTCGGTGGCCTTCTGCTGGAATTGCTCGACCAGTTGCGGCACCAGCGGGGTGATGCGCGCCACGATGGCTTCCATCGCATCCACCCGTGCCAGGATCACGGCTTGCAGGGCCGCGCCTTCACGGGCACGCGATTCGACGAAGGCGTCCAGGGTCTGCTGCATGGTCGAGAGGATGTCGGCCTGCAGGGTTTCCTGGCTGATTTCGGCTTCTTCCATCACGCCCGGCCAGCGCAGCAGTTCGTTGATCGATAGCGGCGCGGCATCGGGGAATTGCGCGCGCAGCTGGTCTTGCAGGCTGGCCAGCTGGGCCACCAGGGTGTGGTTCAATGCTTGGCTGTTGCCGCTGGCCACCTTGCGGCCGAAGGACAGGCGGCATTCCACCTTGCCGCGCACCAGACGGCCCATGATGGCTTCACGCAGCATCGGCTCGACCGCGCGCAGGTCGTCGTTGATGCGGAACTGCAGGTCGAGGAAGCGCGAATTGACGCTCTTCATTTCCAGGGTGACCGTGCCGGCAGTGGTTTCACGGGTGGTGACGGCATAGCCGGTCATGCTGTAGATGGTCAAGGTCGGGACTCCATAAAGCGGGCGGGCGACGCAGCAGGGCTGCGCCAGCGGATCGGGTTGCGGGTGGGGCGGGCAGGGAAGGCAAATGGCCGATGCCGCGACGGCGGGCATCGTGTTCCTTTACAATGCCGGACTTGAACGTTGCGGCACCGCCTGTGCGGTCTGCCCGGGTGCCACCCGGTCGGAGCCCGCATTTTAATGAAGATTGGCGGCGCCGCGCTATCAAAAACATCAATCGGGCGGTTTTTGGCGGCGATTGGCCGCTGGCTGGCTGCATTTCGCTGCCTCCGCCGGCCTTTCGCCGACCCGGTACCTGCCCAGCTCGCTCAGTACAAGACAAGGATCACCATGACAGCTTCCCATCGCCCCAGTGGCCGCAGCGTTTCGCAATTGCGCGACGTGCGCCTGACCCGCCAGTACACCAAGCACGCCGAAGGCTCGGTGCTGGTGGAATTCGGCGATACCCGGGTGCTCTGCACCGCCTCCATCGAGGAAAAGGTCCCGGGATTCCTCAAGGGTAAAGGACAAGGCTGGCTGACCGCCGAATACGGCATGCTGCCGCGCTCCACCCATACCCGCATGGATCGCGAAGCCGCCAAGGGCAAGCAGTCTGGCCGCACCCAGGAAATCCAGCGCCTGATCGGCCGCGCCCTGCGCGCCGCCTTTGACCTGGAAGCCTTCGGCGAACGCACCCTTCAGCTGGACTGCGACGTGCTGCAAGCCGATGGCGGCACCCGTACCGCCGCCATTACCGGCGCCATGGTGGCCGCTTATGACGCCTTCACCGTGCTGCAGTCGCGTGGCCTGATCGAGACCATCCCGGTCAAGCAATTCGTGGCGGCGATTTCAGTGGGCGTCTACCAGGGCGTGCCGGTGCTGGACCTGGACTACCTGGAAGACTCGGATTGCGATACCGACATGAACGTGGTCATGACCGATGCCGGCCATTTCGTCGAAGTGCAGGGCACGGCGGAAGGCGCGGCGTTCGACCGTGCGACCCTGAACAGCCTGCTGGACCTGGCCCAGCAGGGCATCGCCACGCTCAACGGCTTGCAGAAGCAGGCCCTGGGCCTGTAAGCCCTAACAACGCGCCGGCGCAAATGGCCGTACAATGCGGCTCAGAAGCGATATGAACAAAAACGCCATGTGCCGCACCGACATGGCGTTTTTCATTGTGGCGCCGCCTCCGCTCTTGCGCACCCGGCGCGCCCCAGCAAGGATCAGGACAGACATGCAACCCAAGCAAAAGATCGTGATGGCGTCCAACAACGCCGGCAAACTGAAGGAATTCGCCAGTCTTCTGGGCGACATCGGACTGGACGTCCGCCCCCAGGGCGAGTTCGACGTACCCGAGGCGGAGGAGCCCTTCGGCACCTTCGTCGAGAACGCCCTCGCCAAGGCCCGCCACGCCGCCCGCCTGACCGGGCTGCCGGCGCTGGCCGATGATTCCGGCGTCTGCGTCAATGCCCTGGGCGGTGCGCCGGGCGTCCATTCCGCCCGCTATGCCGGCGAGCCCAAGTCCGACGCCAACAACAACGCCAGGCTCATCGCCGAGCTGGCGGCGCATGCCGACAAGTCCGCCTATTACTACTGCGTGCTGGTCTACGTGCGCCATGCCGAGGACCCGCAGCCGGTCATCGCCGATGGCGTCTGGAAGGGGGAAATCATCGACCAGCCGCGCGGGCAGGGTGGTTTTGGCTATGATCCGTACTTCCTGCTGCCGGCGCTGGGCAAGACCGCCGCCGAACTGACGTCAGCCGAGAAGAACGCCGTTTCGCACCGTGGCCAGGCCTTGCGTGCGCTGGTCGGGAAGCTGGCATGATCCCGATCAAGCCGGTCCCGTCCGACATCCCCGCCACCCACGCCGCCAGCGGCCCGGCGCAGGCGGCGCTGGCCTTCCTGAAGCCGGGGAGCTTGCAGCTGACCGCCTTGCCGCCCTTGTCGCTGTATGTGCATTTTCCGTGGTGCGTGCGCAAGTGCCCGTATTGCGACTTCAATTCGCATGAAGTGAAGGGCAGCTTCCCCGAAGAGGCTTACCTGGATGCCCTGCGCAGCGATCTGGAACAGTCCCTGCCGCTGATCTGGGGTCGCAAGATCCATACGATCTTCATTGGCGGCGGCACGCCCAGCCTGCTTTCGGCGGCCGGCCTCGATCGCCTGCTGTCGGATCTGCGCACGCTGCTGCCGTTCGATGGCGACATCGAGATCACCATGGAAGCCAATCCCGGTACCTTCGAGGCTGACAAATTCCGCGCCTACCGGGAGAGCGGCATCAACCGCCTCTCCATCGGCATCCAGAGCTTCAACAGCCAGCATCTGCATGCCTTGGGACGCATCCATGACGGCGACCAGGCGCGCAAGGCGGTGGAGATTGCGCACGCCAATTTCGACAATTTCAACCTCGATCTGATGTACGCGCTGCCACAGCAGACGCTGGAGGAGGCGCGCGCCGACATCGGCACGGCCATCGGCTTTGCGCCGCCGCACCTGTCCCTGTACCACCTGACGCTGGAGCCCAATACGCTCTTTGCCAAGTATCCGCCGGCGGTGCCGGACGACGATGCCAGCGCCGACATGCAGGACATGATTGCCGATCTGACCAGCGCCGCCGGCTACACCAACTATGAAGTTTCGGCCTATGCCCAGCCCAGGCGTCGCGCCCGGCACAACCTGAACTACTGGCAATTCGGCGATTACCTCGGCATTGGCGCGGGGGCACATTCCAAGCTGTCGTTCCCGCATCGTATCGTGCGGCAGATGCGCTACAAGCATCCCCAGGCCTACCTGGAGCATGCCAGCGCCGGCAAGCCCATCCAGGAAGAGGCCGAAATCGGCCGCGATGCGCTGGGCTTCGAGTTCATGCTCAATGCTCTGCGCCTGACCGAAGGCTTCTCCCCCTACCTGTTTGCCGAGCGCACCGGCATGGGCCTGAACCAGATCGAAAAAGCGCTCAACCTGGCCGAGCAAAAAGGCATGTTGTATCGCGATCACGCTTTGATCCGGCCGACCGATCTTGGCCGCCGTTTTCTCAATGATTTGCAGGAAATTTTCTTGTCAGAGTAAAGCCTTGTTGCAAGCCAGCTTTTATCAGGTATATTTAGAAAAAATTTAATTTTAATTAAGTATTCTGCTGGGAAACTTATTTATAGTTTTTCAACATGACAGAGCGTCCCGGCAGTCTGACGGGGCGCGCCACGATAAAAATATGGCTGTTCAGGATAAAAGCGTTCCATTCCCACTCGTGTTTTTGCAGCCCGTTGCCGACGTCCATCACGTCTGGACCGCGCTGTCTCTGCATATTTCACCGGCCGTCGAGGATGGCAGTGCCTTGCTGTCGCGCCTGTTCAATGAATTTGACCTGCATGAGGCGCTGGGCGGGCTGAGTTGCATCATTCCGGTGCGCGATCCTGCCATCTTTGCGCCCACGTTCCAGAAAGAGATCCCGGCGGGCCAGCTGGCCTTGCGCGTGCCGGTGGAGCACTGCGTGGATCCCGGCAAGATCGATGCGCTGGACTGGCTGCATAGCCGTGGCTTCGCCATCATCGCCGATGGCTTGCCGGCGCAGGGCGCGAGTGTGTTCCCCTTCGTCGGGTCGATGGCGCTGGATGCCGGCATGGGCCACCTGCCGGAAACCCGGCAATGGCTGCAGCGCCTGCGCGGCCCGCACCTGGCCGAGAATGTAGGCGATCCGGTTCAGTTCGATGCTTGCAGAGTGGAAGGTTTCCGCTGGTTCTCGGGCGACTATGCCTTGCATCCGGACAGCCGCCTGTCGCAAAAGAATTCGATTTCCCGTGCGCGGCTGTTGAAGCTGCTGGAGCTGGTGGCCCGCGATGCCGACGCCAACGAGCTGGAATCCTTGCTCAAGCAGGATCCGGCCTTGTCCTACCAGCTCTTCAAACTGGTCAGCTCGGCCGCCTTCGGCTTCTCGGCGCATATCACCAATTTCACCCAGGCCATCAACCTGCTGGGTCGCCGCCAGTTGCAGCGCTGGCTGCAACTGCTGCTGTATGCCCGCTTCCCCGGCGACGAGTCGGCCAACCCGCTGCTGCCGCGCGCCGCTGCCCGCGCCGCGATGATGGAAGCCATGGCACTGAAGGTGGAATGCAGCCAGGAAGAACTGGACCGCGCCTTCATCACGGGCATGTTCTCGCTGCTGGACATCCTCTTGGGCATGCCCCTGAACGACATCATCGAGCCGCTCAAGCTGCCGGTGGATGTTGTCAACGCCCTGGTCTGTCGCAATGGCCCGCTGGGCAAGCTGCTGGATGTGGTGGAGCGCTCCGAGGATGGCCGCATCCCGCTGCGTCATAGCGACCTGGATGCTGCGGGTCTGGATGCCGAGGTCTATTGCCGCTGTCTCATCCAGGCCTTCAATTGGGCCACACGCGTCAGTACCGAGGCGTGATGACGATGATTTCCTCCGTGGGCAATGACGATCTGGCATGCTGTTCGGCACTGCTGGACGCCGTGCAGAACCTGCAGGGCATGGCTCTGTACGCGGCGCTCGGGGGGATTGCTTCCGGTTTCTTGAAGCGCCCGGGTGGACGCTATCTGGTCAGCGCTCCGCCTGAGGTGGCCGAGGGGATATGCCAGGCAGTGCAGTACGAGGGCGCCCAATTCGGCTACTTCGTCTTTCCGCCGCTGACCCGTCCCTACACCGAGCATGAGCGCAACCGCCTGGGCTTGCTGGCGTCCTTCCTCGGACGCCTGATGCAGCGCCGCGCCGAGACCGAGAAGCGCGCCCGTTCACTGGATCAGATCGAGGCCAAGCTGGAACAGCAGGCGCAGATCCTGAACCAGATGCATGAGTCGGTCATCACCATGGACCCGGCCGGCTTCATCACCAGCTGGAACCGCGGTGCCGAGCAACTGTTCGGCTACAGCGCACAGGAAGCCATCGGCCGCAACGTGCTCTTCCTCTACGAGAACGAGGAGGAGGAAGACTCCCTGCGCGACCTGTTCCTGGAGCAGGGTGGCCGCGAGATGGAGGTGCGCCGCCGCAAGAAGTCCGGCGAGGTGTTCTGGGCCAGCCTGTCGCTGTCGGTCATGCGTGACCAGAGCGGCCACGCCATTGGCCTGATCGGCTATCTCAACGACATCACCGAGCGCAAGAACGCCGAAAAGCTGATCCATCATCTGGCTTACTATGACGCCCTGACCGGCCTGCCCAACCGTACCTTGCTCACGCGCACCGTGGATCAGGCGCTTACCGAGGCCCGCCACGAGGACATGCATGGCTGCGTGATGTTTGTCGACCTGAACCGCTTCAAGCCCATCAACGACACGCTGGGTCACGTGGCCGGCGACATGCTGCTGGTGGAAGTGGCCATCCGCCTGCGCCGCGCATTGCGCGAGCAGGATCTGGTGGCGCGCCTGGGTGCGGATGAATTCGCGGTGGCGCTGTTCGACATCGACAAGGATTACCATCCCGGCTTCGTCGCCCAGAAGCTGCTGGGCGTGTTCGATGAACCTTTCTTCATCGATGGCCACGAGCTGCGCGTAGGCGCCAGCATCGGCGTGAGCATGTATCCGGAAGACGCCAGCGACACCGAGACCCTGCTGCGCCTGGCCGACATCGCCATGTACCGGGCCAAGCAGGGTGGCGACAACAACGAAGGCGGCTACGTCTATTACAGCGAAGAGATGAACCGCAACACGCTGGATGTGTTGCGCATCGAAACGGGCCTGCTGCACGCCTTCGAATACGACGAATTGCTGCTGTACTACCAGCCCAAGGTGGATATGAACACCCTGGCCATCACCGGCGGCGAAGCACTGGTGCGCTGGCAGCATCCAGAGCGCGGTTTGCTGTTGCCGGGCGAGTTCATCCCCATTGCGGAAGAAACGGGCCTGATCGTGCAGCTCAGCGATTGGGTGCTGGACGCCGTGTGTCGCCAGGCCCGCTCCTGGAAGGATGCCGGCCTGCCGCCGGTCCGCATCGCCCTGAACGTGACGGCGCGCGAGTTCACCCGCTCGCTGCCGGATCGCGTGCGTGCTGCCTTGAACCGTCACTCTCTCAGCGGCGACTGGCTGGAGCTGGAAATCACCGAGAGCATGCTGATGCACAGCACCGACCGCGTTATCTCCATCATGGAAAAGATCTGCAGCCTGGGCATCACGATTTCGCTGGATGACTTTGGTACCGGCTATTCCAGCCTGTCTTACCTGAAGCGCTTCCCCATCAACACGCTCAAGATCGACCGTTCCTTCACCATGGGCATCCCCGACGATACCAATGACTGCGCCATTGCCAGCGCCATCATCGGCATCGCCAAGCAACTGCGCCACAAGGTCATTGCCGAAGGGGTGGAGACCGAGAAGCAATTCAACTTCCTGCGCGAAGCCGGCTGCAATGAACTGCAGGGCTTCCTGTTTTCACGTCCGATTCCGGCAGCCGACTTCCATGCCATGTTGCTGGAAGGGCGCAAGCTCAATGTAATGCCGGATGCTGCGGCATAGGGTGGCATAGGGCGGCATCGTCTGCCGCCTCCAATGATCCGTGATGCCTTTGTCGGGCCCGCCTGTGTTGCCCGGCTTGTTGCTGCCTTTCCTTGCATTTGCGCGTTGTCCTCCGCCGGGGCGACTCCTGTCCGCTAGTTCGTGTGACAATCAAATGCATATTCTTTGGGCATTCTCTCGAATCTTTTCGGTCTGATGGGAGAATATTGTCCAGATTTCATCGCCGATTTCGCCGCTTTCCGGCGACCCGTGGCGTCAGTGTCTATTCTTCACCCTTCGTTCAACCAAGGAGAATGATTATGAAACGAGCTATTGCACTGCTGGCCCTGATGGCTGGCGCATCTGTGGCCTCCGCCACCCTGGCGGCCGAGGCGCCGGTCAAGGTGGCGCTGAACCTGGTCAATGCACAGGGCGTGGCGTCCCCGGCGGGAGAGGTCACCATCAGCGAGACCCCCTATGGATTGTTGTTCCAGCCGGCGCTGACGGGCTTGCCGGCGGGTGTGCATGGCTTCCATGTGCATCAGAATCCTTCCTGCGCGCCGCTGGAGAAGGACGGCAAGATGGAGCCGGCCCTGGCCGCAGGCGGACATTGGGATCCGCAAAAGACCGGCAAGCACGAGGGCCCTTATGGCGACGGGCACCTGGGCGATCTGCCGGCCCTGTACGTCACGGCGGATGGCAAGGCCGATTATCCGGTGCTGGCGCCGCGCCTGAAGACCTTGGCCGAAGTCCGTGGACATGCGCTGATGGTGCATGTGGGCGGAGACAATCACTCGGATCATCCGGCGGCGCTGGGTGGCGGGGGTGTGCGGTTGGCGTGTGGGGTGATCCAGTAAGCAGGCCGCGCGCCTGTGCCTGAGGGGCCTCAGTGCCGGCCCCGCAGGCTCAGGCCTGCTGGCGGGCGCGAATATCGCGCAGGATCTTTTGCGGGGATTCGCCCAGTACCTCGGCAAAGGCGTGCCGAGGCCGGTCTGTATGGCAACGCATAAATGCCGTGGCGAGATTGGCTGATCTTGCTGGGGATTCTTATAGGCTCTTTCAAGTGAAAGAGGCACCCCTAAGAGTGACACCAACATCGAAGAACCAATAAAAAAGCCCCTGTAAAACAGGGGCTTAGTAATGCTTGGCGGAGACGGAGGGATTCGAACCCTCGATACAGGTTTAAGCCCGTATGCTTCCTTAGCAGGGAAGTGCCTTCGACCACTCGGCCACGTCTCCACACTGAAGGCTGTTGTCGCATTGCTGCGTTGCCTCAGCGAAGACCGAGATAATATCTTCTCATTTGCATCCGGTCAACAGTGGTCTTGCAAAAAATCACCGTTTTTTCAGCCATGCGGTCTTCGCCTTGTATCGGCGCGCGATTTACTTGGCGCTGTCCAGGTCAAATGCCTTGTGCAGGGCGCGCACGGCCAGTTCCATGTACTTCTCGTCGATCAGCACCGAGATCTTGATTTCCGAAGTGGAGATCATCTGGATGTTCACGCCTTCTTCGGACAGGGTGCGGAACATCTGCGAAGCGATACCCACGTGGCTGCGCATGCCCACGCCCACCACCGAGACCTTGGAGACCTTGGTGTCGCCGTTGATGGCAGCTGCACCGATGTGCGCCTTCACGCTGCTGTTCAACACTTCCACGGCCTTGGCGTATTCGCCGCGCGGCACCGTGAAAGTGAAGTCGGTCTTGCCTTCCACCGACTGGTTCTGGATGATCATGTCCACTTCGATGTTGGCGTCGGCCACCGGGCCCAGGATCTGGTAGGCGATGCCCGGACGGTCGGGCACGCCCAGCACGGTGATCTTGGCTTCGTCGCGGCTGAAGGCGATGCCGGTGATGGTTGCTTGTTCCATGTTCTTGTCTTCCTCAAACGAAATCAGGGTGCCGGAGGCGGCTTCTTCGGCCAGCGGCGTGAGCGGGTCGGTCAGCGACGACAGCACGCGGGTCGGCATCTTGTAGTTGCCGGCGAATTCCACGGAGCGGATCTGCAGGACCTTGGAACCCAGGGAGGCCATTTCCAGCATCTCCTCGAAGGTCACGGTCTTCAGGCGCCGGGCATCGCTCACCACGCGCGGGTCGGTGGTGTAGACACCATCCACGTCGGTGTAGATCAGGCATTCGGCAGCCTTCATGGCCGCGGCCACGGCCACGGCCGAAGTGTCCGAGCCGCCACGGCCCAGGGTGGTGATGTTGCCGTCGGCGTCCACGCCCTGGAAGCCGGTGATGATGACGATCTTGCCGGCATTCAAATCCTTGCGGACCTTGGCATCATCGATGGAGCGGATGCGCGCCTTGGTGAAGGCCGAATCGGTCTTGATGGGAACCTGCCAGCCAGCGTAGGACACGGCCTGCTTGCCCAGCGCCTGCAGGGCGATGGCCAAGAGCGCCACCGAGACCTGTTCGCCGGTGGAGGCCAGCATGTCCAGCTCGCGGCCGTCGGGCTGGGCCATGATTTCCTTGGCCATGCCCAGGAGGCGGTTGGTTTCACCAGACATCGCCGAGGGCACGACAACGATCTGATGGCCGGCGTCGTGCCATTTGGCAACGCGCTTTGCGACATTCTGGATGCGCTCGATTGAGCCCATCGAGGTGCCGCCGTATTTGTGAACGTATAAAGCCATAGGGATAAAAATAGGTGGCCCGACTTTGACAAGAAACCCTTAGCTAGGCCGGAAGGAACAAACCCTTGACTTTACATGCGGTGCGCAAAAAGCTCAAGGGAAAGCTTGATCTGGCACGACTTTGCGGGGAATTTTGCATGTGGCGACGCAGCAAAAATGAGCGTCGGCAAGCGGCTGTCTGCACGATTTGCCAGGCTCAGGCGGTGAGAATGCGCAGGCCGTGCACCAAGGGCGGGATAAGTGAAGAAAAAGGGGATGCGAGAAGAGGCAGGGTGAAGGCTGGTGCACCAGCTGTCATGCGCCCGGTCATTCATGGCGGCATGGCAGGTGGTGCTGCGGTACTTGAAACTTCGGTACTGCGGGTGAGACGCTAAGGTAGTGCTGGTTCCCGGCAAGCTGGTTCAGACGCAGGCGGCGGGCATTCGTTCGCGCTCATTCAGGTTCGGCGCGGGGCATGCTCCGGTGCGGAACGCGGCCATGAGGGAATCGGTCCATCCATTGTCCGGATGCAGATCGGTTCCGATCAGGCGCCGGTGTAGAGGTTTTGCGAGGCACCGTTGGCCTGTTGCACCTGCTTTTCGATATCCTGGCGGCTCAGTTGCGAGGGAGCCTGGCGAATGAAGGGATATTCATTGCGCGAGACGATCTCGTGATTGGCCTGGGCGCGTTGCAGTTCGGCCTTCACGTCGGCGCGGGTCTGGGTCGAGTGGAACGGGGTTTCCGGAGGATACGGTGCTTCAGCCATGGCGGCACCGGCAGCAGCCAGCAGGGAGGCGGCAACGACGATATTCTTGATGTTCATGATAGTGTCCTCTGTTCAGGTAAGTGGGGGTCTTCTTCTCCAGAGGCCGGCAAGTCGGTGCTCTCCTTGTGGGAAAGCCCACTCGTGGGCCCTCTGGCGAAGCCGGCAGGCGTCTTGCATGTTGCTGTGCTGCAGTGCGCCAACCGATGCATGAAGTGTAAATATTGCGAAGACGAAGAAAAATAGGTTTAATCGGAATTGACTATTTCTCTTTGTGGAACAATCAAGGGCTTGAAAAATGGATCGTCTGCAATCAATGCGGGTGTTTGCGAAGGTGGTGGAGCAGGGCAGTTTCGTGCGCGCGGCCGAGTTGCTGGAGATTTCCAATGCGGTGGCCACCCGCTTCATTGCTGATCTGGAAGCCCATCTGGGCACGCGTCTGCTCAACCGGTCGACCCGCCGGCTTTCCCTCACCGAGGCCGGGCAGGCCTATCTGGAGCGGGTACGCATGATCCTGGCCGAGGTCGATGATGCCGAGGCGCTGGTGTCGCTGGAGACCAAACGCCCGGCGGGCACCCTGGCGATCTATTCCAATGCCGGTTTCGGGCAGTCGCAGCTGGGTGAGATGCTGGCCGCCTATGCCGAGGCCTACCCGGAGGTGGGGCTGGACATCCACCTCTCGGACCGCTCCATCGATCTGGTGGAAGAGGGCATCGATATCGGATTCTTCAGTAGCATGCAGAAGTTCGATGCCAGCATGATCGTGCGACAGCTGGGTGTAGCCAAGGTGATCCTTTGTGCTTCACCTGCCTACGTGGCCCGCGCCGGTGCGCCCGAGCAGCCCGAAGATCTGTCCCGGCACAGCTGCCTGAACTTCTCGCATGAATATTTGCGCCATCACTGGCATGTCAATACCGAGGGTGGCGTGATGGATGTGCCCATCGTCAGCAAGGTGGTGTCCAACAGCGGGGTGCTTTTGCGCGACCTGGCGCTGGCCGGCATGGGCATCGCGTTGCGGCCTTCCTATTCGCTCGGGGATGACCTGCGCTGTGGCAAGCTGGTGCAGGTGTTGCCGGGCTTCGATATGGGCCAGGTGGTCATTTCGATGGTCTATCCGAGCCGCCGGCTGTTGTCGGCCAAGGTGCGCAGCTTTGCCGATTTCGTCAGCGCGCGCTTTCCGCATCCGGAAACCGATCCCTGGCTGGGCTGAGGCGCACGCTTCAGCCGATGACGTCCGCGAGCTTGTCCAGCAGGGCGCACTCTTGTTGCCAGCTGCGGCGTTCGGCGGTACTGGCGGCTTCGCGTTGCAGCTCGGCATCGCTCTTGTCGAGCTGGGCCAGCAGGATGCGTTCGGCCAGGCGGGTATCCGGTTCCATGGGACCGAAGAACGCCACGGTGGCACCGCGTTCGATCAGGAGGGTGGGGAAATTGTCGATGTCGAGATCACCGACCAGATCGGCCTGGTCTTCGATGTCGATCCAGACGAAATGGTGTTGCGGATAGCGTGCCGCCCAGGCCTGGAAGGCAGCTTCATATTCACGGCAACTGCCGCACCAGTTCGCACACAGGCAGGCCACGACCCAGGTGTCGTTGCGAAGCGCCTCTGCAAGGTGGCGGCGATTGGTTTGGTCTAGTTTCAGGTAGGACATGGCGCGGTTATTTTACCCCCCTTCGCAGCGCATGGTTTTGCGCTGCCGCACAAAGGCTCACGATAGACGCGAACGAACCGAACAATTGCGCGCCGCACGGTAAAATAGCGGGATGTCCACGATTCTTGCCATAGAAACCTCCACCGAGCTGGCCTCGGCGGCCTTGCTCTACCGGGGCGAACTGATTGCGCGCCAGTCCGCCGGCGCCCAGACCCACTCCGATGCCATTCTCCCCATGATCCAGCAATTGCTGGCCGATGCCGGCCTGGCGCTATCGCAATGCGATGCGCTGGCCTTCGGGGTCGGGCCCGGCTCCTTCACGGGCGTGCGCACGGCCTGCGGCGTGGTGCAGGGGCTTGCCTTCGGGGCCGACCGGCCCGTAGTTCCTGTCATTACCTTGGAGGCCGCAGCCCAGGCATGCCGCGACGAAGCGCCCGAGGCCGATGAGGTGCTGGCCATCCTCGACGCCCGCATGGGCGAAGTCTACTGGGCCCGTTACCGGGCCCGCGCCCAGGGCGGCTGGGATGTGCTGGCCGAACCGGCGCTGTCTTGCGCCGCCCAGGTGCCGGTCGATCACCGCCCCCACGCGTGCGGCAATGGTTTGTCGGTGTATGCCGGGCACTTCAGCGCTGACTTCTGTGCCGGCGCCTTTGCCTCCATCCATCCGCTGGCCATGCCTCATGCGCGCCAGGTGGCCAGGCTGGGGCAGGTGCATTTCAATGAGGGCGTAGCCTTGCCGGCGCAGCAGGCGCAGCAGGCGCAGCCGCTTTACCTGCGCAACAAGGTCGCCCTCACCACCGCCGAACGCGAAGTGCGCGATGCCGCCAAAGGTGCTGCATGAGCATGGATGAACTGGCGCTGCCTCAGCCGGTCTTGCATCCGCGTTACGGCCGCCTGCACTTCGCGGCCATGGGCGCGAGCGACCTGGATGCGGTCGTGCGGATCGAAGAGGCCGTCTATTCCCATCCCTGGACCCGCGGCAATTTCCAGGATTCGCTCTACAGCGGCTATCAGGCGCAGACGCTGCGTGACGGCCACGGCGAATTGCTGGGCTATTTCCTGGTGATGCTGGCCGTGGATGAGGCGCATCTGCTCAACATCAGCGTGGCCGCGCTGCATCAGCATCAAGGGCTGGGCCGCCTGCTGCTGGACCAGGCCACGGCAATGGCGCGCCAGCGCCACATGCGCACCATGCTGCTGGAAGTGCGTGAATCGAACCTGCACGCGGCCAAGGTCTACCGCCAGTACGGCTTTTCCGAAATCGGCCGGCGCAAGAACTACTATCCCGCCGCCAATCAGACCCGAGAAGGGGCTATCGTCATGAGCCTGCCCTTATGAGTGAAGAATTGAAACAAGAACCGGACTTCGGTTCCTCCCTGGCCTTGCTGGATGCCCTGGGCATCGGCCCGGTATGGGTACGGCGCGAACTGGCGGTGGAAGAAATGCAGGCGGCACAAGCCGAAGCGCCCGCGCAGGAAAGCGTTGCCTCCGCGCCGGCAGCACCGGCTGAACTGCAAGAAACTATCGCGCCTGAGCCCGCTCTCGCGCAATCCAAGGCACCCGCCGCTCCCCCTGCTGCGCCCCCCCCATCCCCAGCGGCCCCCGCTGCGCCGGTGCGCCCTCGTGCGCCGGCCGAGGAAGAGGGGGGGCCGCCGTCCTGGCTGGACGAGATGGACTTCGCCACCTCCTTGGAGCCCATGCTCATTCCTGATGGCGATGAGGACGAAGAGGCTCCAGCCGTCGATCCCGTGTTGGCCCGCATCAAGGTCATGGAGTGGCCACAGCTCAAGCAGCAGGTCGCCGAGTGCCGCCGCTGCGGGCTGTGTCAGGGGCGCAAGAACACTGTCTTCGGCGTGGGCGACGAGAAGGCCAAATGGCTCTTCATCGGCGAAGGCCCGGGCCGCAACGAGGACCAGCAGGGTGAACCCTTCGTCGGTCCGGCCGGCAAGCTGCTGGACAACATGCTGCAGGCCATGGGCGTCAAGCGGGGCGAGAATGCCTACATCGCCAACATCGTCAAATGCCGGCCCACCGATGACAACGGCCGCGACCGCCCGCCCTCGCCACAGGAAGTGGCCTCCTGCCTGCCTTACCTGCAGCGCCAGATCGAACTGATCCAGCCCACCGTGCTGGTGGCGTTGGGCAAGACCGCCGCCATTTCGCTCTTGGGCATGGACCCGGCCACGCCGGTCTCGCGCCTGCGCGGCACGGTGCATCGCTATCAGGACCGGCCGCTGGTGGTGACCTATCACCCGGCCTACCTGCTGCGCACGCTCAATGACAAAAGCAAGGCCTGGGCCGACCTGTGCCTGGCCATGAACACCTATCAGGCGCAAGCGCGCTGAGATCATGCCGGGCATGGACTTGACCAAGCATCAGGCGCGCTTCCACCAGCGCTGGCCGGCGTTGCGCGATCCCCATGTGCGCGCGCTGGCCTGGTTGCTGTATGCGCCCGATCTGCTGGCGCCGGATGCGGCCTGCTGGGAGGCTCGCATCGCCACGCTGGGCCAGCTCTCGCCCGAGGTGGCCGGCTGGCTGCATGACCTGCAATACGATCCCATCCTCAATGAGGCGCTGCACGCCCACATGGCGCAGCAGCCTTCGGGGCGCCTCGGGCGGTATGCCGAAAAACTCCTCGGCTTCTACCTGCGCCAGCAGGATTGCCTGGTCGCCGCCAATCTTCAGGTGCGCAACCAGGGAGCGACGCGCGAGACGCTGGGGGAATTCGATTTCCTGGTGCGCTCGCCCGATGCGGAAAGTGATGCAGGCGTCGTGCATTGGGAGTTCGCCACCAAGTTCTACCTGCTGCAGGCTCGCGACGCTTCAATACAAGCGCAAGCCGACGCCTTCGTCGGTCCCAACCTGGCCGATTCACTGGGCCGCAAGATGCGCAAGATCATGCAGCAGCAACTGCGGCTTTCCGAGCATCCGGCCGCGCAGGCGGTGTTGCCCGCGCCGGTAGTGGCGGCCCGCGCCCTTGTCAAGGGATGGCTGTTCTATCCGCTGGGTGTGGAGTTGACCTTGCCGCCGGCGATGGGCATTAACGCGGATCATTGCCGGGGATTCTGGTGCGATGCGCCGTCCTTGCAGACGATCGATGATGGCGCTGCGTGCTATGCCTTGCTGCCGCGCCTTTCCTGGCTGGCGCCGGCACGCCTGCCGGCCGCCGAGGGGATGTCGCTGGCGCAATTGAGGGGCAGGCTGGAGGAGCGGTTCCACGCCGACGACAGCCCGGTCATGGTGGCGCAATGCCGCCTGAAGGAAGGGGCCGAGCCAGAACTGCTGGAAGTCAGGCGCGGCTTCGTCGTGCCGCCGCAGTGGGAAGCGCGTGCTGCGACTACGGTACAGCACGCGATCGTTCAGGTCTGAGCCGGCGGCTCTGACCATTTATTCATCAGACATCAGTGGTGAGGATGCTTGTCCTCGCCGATCAGCGCCAGCGAGTCATGCTCGCGCTGGTTGGCGGCATGGCGGCGCATGATCAGATACATGACGCCGGCCACGAAGCAGCCGAAGATGATGATGACGGTATTCACATCCAGGTTCATGCGCACCATGAAGGCATACAGCACCAGCATGGTCAGCACCGAGAGGTTCTCATTGAAGTTCTGCACGGCAATCGAATGTCCCGCGCTCATGAGCACGTGACCGCGATGCTGCAGCAGGGCGTTCATGGGCACCACGAAATAGCCCGACAACGCGCCCACGATCACCAGCAACGGATAGGCCACCCACACCGAGGTGGTGGTGGTCATCAGCATCACCACGATGCCCATGATGATGCCCAGGGGCATCACGGTCAGTGATTTCTTCAGTGGCACGAAACGGGCTGCCGCCACCGCCCCCATCGCCACGCCCACGGCGACGATGCCCTGCAGGATGGCGGCGCGGTCCAGCGGCATGTGCAGCGATTTCTCTGCCCACTTCAGCACGATGAACTGCAGCGTCGCCCCCGCACCCCAGAAGAGCGTGGTCACGGCCAGCGAGATCTGGCCCAGCTTGTCCTTCCACAGGGTGGTGAAGCAGCCGGCGAAATCGACGATGAGGCGGATGGGATTGCGTTCCTGGTGCTCGTAGCGGGCACCGGTATCGGGAATGTAGAAATTGAACAGGGCAGCGATGACGTAGATGCAGGAGATGATGCACAACGCCGCTTCAGTGGGGGTATCGACGGGCAGGTCGAAGAGGGGGAAATCGAAGCTGAGGATCACGGCGGAAATCTTGGGATTGACCAGCGCCCCGCCCAGCACGGTGCCCATGATGATGGAGCCCACCGTCAGCCCCTCGATCCAGCCATTGGCGGCAACCAGTTTTTCAGGTGGCAGCAGTTCGGTGAGGATGCCGTACTTGGCCGGCGAATACGCCGCCGCGCCAAAGCCGACTACGGCATAGGCCAGCAGCGGATGCACGGTAAAGAACATGAGGGAACAGCCGACGATCTTGATCATGTTGGTGATCAGCATGACCTTGCCCTTGGGGAAGGCATCGGCGAAGGCGCCCACGAAGGCGGCCAGCAGCACATAGGAAAGCACGAAGAACAGCTTCAGCAGCGGGGTCATCCACGCTGGAGAATGCATTTCGGCAAGTAGGGCGATGGCGGCGATCAGCAGCGCGTTATCGGCGAGCGACGAAAAGAACTGCGCTGCCATGATGGTATAGAAACCGCGATTCATCCCTGTCCAAGATGTATAACAAATGATGTCCGGCTAGCTTTATACCATGAAACCATGCGCACTCCGTCATAAGTCCCACCAGAAAGATGTTCGTCCGGTAAAATGCTCGCTTGTTCCCCGCTGGGCAAAACTTCCGGGCGAACCGTGACAGGCAGGCCCATGGCGGCATTGCCTTTCGCCGTACGCATTGCCAGCTGATGCAGGCGGATCGCCATCCCGCGATCCGCCTTTGACCAGCCCTCTGATTAGCCATCTGCCCTCGTTACCGCCACTGGATATCATGCCAAGACCGATCGTCGCTTCCATCAGCATTTCCGCACTTCAACACAATCTTGCCGTCGCCCGCGCCCACGCACCCAACGCTCGCGTCTGGGGCGTGCTCAAGGCCAACGGCTACGGCCACGGGCTGGAACGCGCCATGCGCGGTTTCGCCGAGGCCGACGGCCTGGCGCTGGTCGAGCCGGACTATGCGGTACGCCTGCGCGAACTGGGCTGGGCCAAGCCCATCCTGCTGCTGGAAGGTTTCTTTGATGCCGATGACTTGCCGGTGCTGGCCATGCACGACATCCAGTTCGCCGTGCATTGCGAGGAGCAGATCGCGCTGCTGGAACAATTCGTCACTGATCGTCCCCTGCATGTGCACCTGAAGATGAACAGCGGCATGAACCGCCTGGGTTTCAAGCCCGAGGCCTTCCGTGCCGCCCATGCGCGCGTAAGCAAGATCGCCAGCGTGCGCAGCATCACCCTGATGACCCACTTTGCCAATGCCGATGATGCCCGCAATCCGGCCCTGCCGCTGTCCGAGCAGGTGCGCCGCTTCCGGGCCGGCAGCGAAGGTCTGCCCGGTCCCCTGAGCCTGTGCAATTCCGCCGCCGACCTGATGCATGGCGAGCTGGCCCATGACTGGGTGCGCCCCGGCATCATGCTCTACGGCGGTACGCCCGGCGGCGGCAGCGCGGCCGACTTCGGCCTGCGCCCGGCGATGACGCTGGAGAGCCAGATCATCGGCGTACAGGAAATCGGCCCCGGCGAAGCCATCGGCTACGGCAGCCGCTTCGTGGCCGACAAGACCACGCGCGTGGGCGTGGTCGCCTGCGGCTATGCTGACGGCTATCCGCGCCACGCGCCTACCGGCACCCCGGTGGTGGTCGATGGCATCAAGACCGGCACCCTCGGCCGGGTCTCGATGGACATGCTCTGCGTGGACCTGACCGACCTGCCCAATGCTGGCGTGGGTAGCCGCGTCGAGCTGTGGGGCCAGCAGTTGCCCATCGATGAGGTCGCATTTGCGGCGGGTACGATCGGATATGAATTGATGTGCGCATTGGCGCCACGGGTGGCGGTACGCGAGGTCGACTGATCGAAAACAGATGAACTTCCTGACCGATTTTCAGGAAGTTCCGTGGACACGGACAGCACAGAGCACAGAGCAGCAAGGCGACGATGGCGAAGGTCAAGACCAATTACACCTGCACAGAATGCGGCGGGGTCAGTAACAAATGGGCCGGCCAGTGTCCGGCCTGCGGGCAGTGGAATACCCTGGTCGAGACGCTGGTGGAGGCGGGCGGCGGCAATCGCTATTCGTCCACGCCGCAAAGCCTGGCACAGACCGCGCCGGTCTTGAGCCTGGCCGATATCGAAGCCATTGACGTTCCGCGCTTTGGCACCGGCATCGAGGAATTCGACCGCGTACTCGGCGGCGGGCTGGTGCCGGGCGGGGTGGCGCTGATCGGGGGGGATCCCGGCATCGGCAAGTCGACCCTGCTGCTGCAGGCGCTGGCCAACATTTCCAAGCTCAAGAAGGTGCTCTATGTGAGTGGCGAAGAGTCCGGCTCGCAGATTGCGCTGCGCGCCAAGCGGCTGGCGGTGGATGCGCGCGAGCTGCAATTGCAGGCCGAGATCCAGCTGGAAAAGATTCTCGCCACCCTGGCCGAGCACAAGCCCGAAGTGGCGGTGATCGACTCCATCCAGACTCTCTATTCGGATGCCCTGACCTCGGCCCCCGGTTCGGTGGCGCAGGTGCGCGAATGCGCGGCGCAGCTGACGCGCGTGGCCAAGACCTCCGGCATCACCATCATCATGGTCGGCCATGTCACCAAGGAGGGCGCGCTGGCGGGGCCGCGCGTGCTGGAGCACATCGTCGATACGGTGCTCTATTTCGAGGGCGATACCCATTCCAGTTTCCGCCTGGTGCGCGCCTTCAAGAATCGCTTTGGCGCAGTGAACGAACTGGGCGTGTTTGCCATGACCGAGAAGGGCTTGAAGGGCGTTTCCAATCCCTCGGCCCTGTTCCTGTCGCAGCACGAAAATCAGGTGCCGGGCTCCTGTGTCATGGTGACGCAGGAAGGCACGCGTCCACTGCTGGTGGAAATCCAGGCCCTGGTGGACAGTTCGCATGTGCCCAATGCACGCCGGCTCTCGGTCGGTCTGGAGCAGAACCGCCTGGCCATGCTGCTGGCGGTGCTGCACCGTCATGCCGGTGTGGCGGCGTTCGATCAGGACGTGTTCATCAATGCAGTCGGTGGTGTGAAGATTACCGAACCTGCTGCCGACCTGGCGGTGCTGCTGGCCATCAATTCCTCCATGCGCAACAAGCCCTTGCCGCGCGGACTGGTGGTCTTCGGGGAAGTCGGCCTGGCTGGTGAGATCCGTCCGGCACCGCGCGGCCAGGAACGCTTGCGCGAGGCGGCCAAGCTGGGCTTCTCGATTGCCGTCATTCCCAAGGCCAATGCGCCCAAGCAAGCCATCGAGGGATTGAAGGTGATTCCGGTGGAGCGCATCGATGACGCCTTGCAGAAGGCGCGCGAGATCGACGATTACGCTGCCTGAAGAGGGTTGGCCGGGGCTCAGCCGGGCGTGTCAAAGGTGACGATGACCTGGTTGATCTCGCCCTTGATGGGGGCCTCGCCCGTGCGTGCCGTGCCGCGCACGCTGTAATGCAGCTGGAACGGCCGGGTGGCGTCGCGACCGTTGAAGAAATCGGTGCTGCCGGCATTGGCCTGGCTCACGTCCCAGCACCATCCTGCATCCTGCCAGCAGAGTTTTGCCTCGAATCCGGGCGGCTTGCTGGCCAGCGTATAGCGCCAGCTGACCTTGCGAATCGTCGCACCCGGCGGCACCTGTCCCACCACCTTGAATTGCGTGATGTAGTCCGTGTTGCGCTGGCGGATGTCCGGTCCCGGCTCGTCGGAGGCATAAGCCCCGGACGGGCCCCCGCTGGCTGGCGCGATATTGCGCGGCGCGGGGCCGGTCGGCGTGACCGGCGAGACGATCACGATGGGCCGCTGGCCGGCGTCGCTGCCGGTGGCCGGGATGCTGAGATTGCGGTTCGTGTAGGTCTGGGCCCAGGCCAGGCCGGGCAGGGCGCTGCCCAGCAGCAGCCAGGGCAGCAGAGGTCGGACGAGGGCGAGGACGAGGGCGCGCTCACGCATGGCGGCGATGGCCCTTCAACGGCAGGGAAATCTGCACCAGCAGCCCGCCATGGGTTTCTTCATGGCCCTTCAATAGCAGCTTGCCATTGTGCTTGAGCACGATGCGGTTGACGATGGCCAGCCCCAGGCCGGAACCATTGGCCTGGCCACGTGCGGTATCGAGCCGGGTGAAGGGGCGCAGCAGGCGCTCACATTCGTTCTCAGGTACGCCGGGGCCGTGGTCGAACACGTCCACCACCACCTGATGGCCTTCGATGCGGCTGCGCAGATGTATCTCGGCGCAGTCGGTGCCGGGTGTCTTGCCGTAGCGGCGCGCGTTCTCCACCAGGTTGCTGAACACCCGGGCCAGTTCGGTGCCGTTGCCGGCGATCTCGGTGGCGGGGGTGATCTCGGTGGTCATCTTGACGTCCGACAGCCGCGCTGACTTCGCCGCGACATCCTCCAGTACCCCGGCCAGGTCGGTGCTTTCCAGGCTGTTGCTGTCGAAGGGTTTCGCGTAGTCGAGGAACTGGCCGATGATGCTGTCCATCTGTGCCAGGTCGGAGTGCATGCCGTCGCGCGATTCATCGGACAGATTGGCCATCTCCACCTCCAGCTGCATGCGCGCCAAGGGCGTGCGCAGGTCGTGGGAAATGCCGGCCAGGATCAGCGCGCGGTCCGATTCGATGCGGTTGAGGTCGGCCACCATCTGGTTGAAGCTGCGGTTGGCTTCCTCGATCTCGGTCGGGCCGGATTCGGGCAGCGGTTCGGGCTGGCGGCCTTTGGCGATGGCGCGGGCGGCCGCCGTCAGGCGGGCCAGCGGCTGGTTGATGAGGGTAGAGATGAAGACCGCGCCGATCAGCGAGAGGAACAGGGCAATCGACCCCCAGCCCAGCCATTGCAGGCCCGAGGTGCGATCCAGGCGGCCGCGGTCGAGCATGAGCCAGTATTGGTCATCGTCGATGTTGAAACTGATCCAGAAACCATCCACGTCGTTGACGCTGGAGGCGAAGGTGGTGTTCTCGTCCAGCGACTGGCGCACGTAGTATTCCAGCTCGGGCACGATGGGCGAATCATCGAGAGGGGCGATGCGGTCGGTTTTTTCCAGCGGATAGATCCGGATACCTTCATTGCTGGCCAGGTCGAACAGCAGTTCTCTGCGCATCTCGGGGGCAGAGTGAGTCAGGGCGGCGCGCGTGATGGTGACCACCGAGACGATCTGCGCGGCCAGTTGCTCTGCCCGCGGGCCGCGTTCGACCATGCGGAAGCTGGCCACCCAGGCCACCATGCTGGCGGTGATGAGGAAGGTCAGGAGGAAGAAGGTGCGCCAGAACAGGCCGTTGCTGAACCATCCGGATTGAGGGCGGGTTTTCATCGGCAAACGGCCTGCAGGTCAGGGGTAAAGCGGGAGATCAGCGCGGTTTCCCTTCCGGGATGAAGACATAGCCCAGACCCCAGACGGTCTGGATGTAGAGCGGATTGGCCGGGTCCGGTTCAATCAGCTTGCGCAGGCGCGAGATCTGCACGTCCAGGCTGCGGTCGAAGACTTCATATTCGCGGCCTCGCGCCATTTCCATCAGCTTTTCGCGTGACAGCGGCTGGCGGGCGTTGCGTGCAAATACCTTCAGTACCGAGAATTCGCCCGTGGTCAGGGAAATCGTTTCGCCGTTCTTCTTCAGGGTGCGGGTACCCAGGTCGAGGATGAAATCGCCGAACTCGAAGGTTTCCGGTGTTTCCGAGGGCGCACCCGGGAGTTCGTCGGGGCCCTTGCGGCGCAGTACCGCATTGATGCGGGCCACCAGTTCACGCGGGTTGAAGGGCTTGGGCAGGTAGTCGTCGGCACCCATTTCCAGGCCGATGATGCGGTCCACGTCCTCGCCCTTGGCGGTGAGCATGATGATCGGGGTCTGGTCGCCGGCGCCACGCAGGCGGCGGCAGATGGCCAGGCCATCTTCGCCAGGCAGCATCAGGTCCAGCACCAGCAGATCGTAGCGCTCGCGGATCCACAGCTTGTTCATGGCCTGGGCGTTTTCCGCCGTCACCACGTTGAAGCCTTGCTCGGTCAGATAGCGGCGCAGCAGGTCACGCAGGCGGATGTCGTCATCCACCACCAATACTTTGAATTGATTGGTGGATGTTGTCGTATTACTATTGTTGTTGCCGGGAGTTGTATTCATGTTGCCTATGGTAGCGTCTTGGCGATTTTGAGCAAGTCGGGGCTGTTGATCCATTACAAACTGTTACATACCTTACCTTAATCATCTTATACCATCGCGGCCTGCGGCCTAAACTGGAATCACGTCGGGAAAGCCATGCCGTTATTGCTTTCTCTTCCTGATTCTCTGTCCCCGGAAAAATCGCATTATGAAGATTGCAGTCGTCAACAAGCTATGTCTGGCAGCGATGCTGGCGCTCGGAGTGGGAGCGGCCGCGCTGGCTGGCCCACCCCAGGGCGGCCGGCCGATGCCGGGACAGCCGGGCGACTTCAGACAGCATGGTGGCGACTTCGGCCCGCCCGACCATCGCAACCAGATTGCCAGTGACCAGGATCAGCGCCGCAACGGCAAGCTCAGTGCCGATGAGCGTCGCGAACTGCGCCGTCAGATCAACGAGGTCGGCCAGGATATCTACCGCGTCAAGCGTTGAGTTCTCCCACCCGAAAAGATTCCCGTTTCACCCAACAAAAAGCCCGAGTGCATCGCATTCGGGCTTTTTGTTCTGGCCGGGCGAGATCAGTGCTGGTGCGCCTTGCCCAGCCGCTTCTCCAGCCGGTGCTGCAAGGCCTCGAAACACAGGCTCAGCATCCAGTAGATGGCCGCAGCAGCCAGGTACAGCGGCAGCGGGCGGAAGGTCACGGCAATGACTTCCTTGGTCGCCAACATCAGTTCGGTCACCGTGATGACCGAGACCAGCGACGTATCCTTGATGAGGCTGATCAGGGTATTGCTCATCGAGGGCACCGCAATGCGCACGGCCTGCGGCACGATGATGTAGCGCAAGGTCTGGAAGTAGTTCAGCCCGACGCTGTAGGAAGCATTCCACTGGCCTCGTGTCACGCCGAGGATGGCACCGCGCAGGCTTTCCGACAGATACGCCCCGGCATTGAGACTGAGCGTGAGCACGCCCGCAGTCAGCGGCGAGAATTCGATGCCGATCCCAGGCAAGCCGTAATAGACCACGAAGATCTGCACCAGCAGGGGCGTGCCGCGCATCATGCTGACGTAGAGTGCAGCGGGCCAGTGGATCGGGCGCCAGGGAACGATGCGTGCCACCGCCAGCACGAAGCCCAGCACCAGCCCGCCGACCATCGAAGCCAGCGCGAAGAGCAGGGTATAGCCCACGCCCTTGGCCAGGGTGGGGGCGGCTTGCTGCAGCAGTTCCAGAATTTCCATAAGCATTCGAACTAAAAAAAATTATCCCCGCGATGCGGGGATAAGTCGGTCCGCCCGGACCGTGCCGGGCGGAGTGCAGTGCTGGATGGAGCGCGGCTTATTGTGCTTTCGGCGGCTGGCTCACGTCAATACCGAACCACTTCTCGGAAGCGGCCTTGAGGCTGCCATCGGCCTTGATGTCGGCCAGGGCCTTGTTCAGCGCGGCCTTGAACTCGGGGTTGCCCTTGCGGAAGGGGATGCCGATCTTGTCGACGGTGCCGATGGGGCTACCAGCCTTCAGGGGCAGGTTGGTCGACTTGAGGATGTAGCCCACCAGCAGGCTGTCGTTGAGGGCAGCGTCGATGCGACCAGCCGCCAGGTCCGCCAGGTACTCGGGCGAACCCGGATAGGTGCGCACGTCGATGCCCGGCACGGCCTTGGCCTTCTGTTCGAAGTTGGTGCCCTGGCCCAGGCCGAGCTTCTTGCCCTTGAGGTCGTCCAGGCTCTTGAACTCGCGCTTCTCATCCTTGCGCACGATCAGCTGGGCACTGGAGAGGGTGTACGGCTCGGAGAAATCGAAGGCCTTCTGGCGCTCGTCGGTGATGCCGACCTGGTTGATGATGACGTCATACTTGCCAGCCCCCAGGCCGGCCAGGATGCCGCTCCACTCGGTGGTGGTGAACACGGGCTTCACGCCCAGCTTGGCTGCCAGCAGCTTGGCCACGTCGACTTCGAAACCGGTCAGCTCGCCCGTCTTGGCATCCTTGAAGTTGAACGGAGGATAGTTGCCTTCCAGCGCTACCTTCAGGGTGCCGCTGCTCTTGACCGATTGCAGCAGGTCGGCAGCCGAGACACTCAGGGAGGAAGCCAGCAGTGCCGCGCCGACACCGGCCAGCAGCCATTGCTTGATGTTCTTGTTCATATGTCGATGTCCTTATAAAAACTTTCGCCACAAAAAGTGTGGCCAGGGCGCAATGATGCCTTCGTTTTGCCCAACTGCAAGGGCTGGCTTAAGACAATGATGTAGAAAGCTTATGCCACCCCCCGGTTCCGCGCGCTTCAGGCCTGCAATTGCTCCAGCGCTTCCTGCTGCTCCAGCCATTCGTTTTCCAGTTGTTCCAGTTCCTTGCTGCAGTAGGCCTGGTCGGTGATGAGCGTCTTCAGTTCTTCCTTGTTGGCGGCGTCGTAGATGTCGGGGCTGGCCAGGCGCGCATCGATCTCGGCCTTGCGGACGTTGAGCTTGGCGATCTGCTCATCGAGTCGCTTGATGCGGGCCTCGATGGGTTTCTTCAGGGCCGACATCTTCTGGCGCTGCTCGGCTTCCAGCCGCTTCTGTTCTTTGCGGTCCACCAGAGACGCGGGCGCGATTTCCATCGGCTGGCTGGCCGTCGGCAGCGGCGCGGCGGCTGCGGCGTCATTGCGGGCCGCCAGCTTGGTCTTGAAGAGCCAGTCCTTGTAATCGTCCAGGTCGCCATCGAAGGGTTGCAGCTTGCCTTCGGCCACGATGAGGAACTGGTCGGTGGTGGCGCGCAGCAGGTGGCGATCGTGGGAGACCAGCACCAGCGTGCCTTCGAACTGCGCCAGCGCCATGGTCAGCGCTTCGCGGGTTTCCAGATCCAGGTGGTTGGTCGGTTCATCCAGCAGCAGCAGGTTGGGGCGCTGCCAGACGATGAGGGCGAGCGCCAGGCGTGCCTTTTCACCGCCCGAGAAGGGGGCGATGGAGGAGGTCGCCATGGTGCCGTTGAAGTTGAAGCTGCCCAGAAAATTGCGCAACTCTTGTTCACGCACGTCGGGTGCCAGCCGCATCAGGTGCCACAGCGGTGATTCGTCATGGCGCAGCATCTCCACCTGGTGCTGGGCGAAGTAGCCGATCACCAGCCCCTTGCCCAGGCGCGCGGTACCGGAGAGCGGATCGATCTCGCCCGCCACGGTCTTGATGAGGGTGGACTTGCCCGCGCCGTTGACACCCAACAGGCCAATGCGCTGCCCATTCTGGAGCGAAAAATCGATGCCATGCACGATGATCTTGTCTTCATCCGGCGCGCCGTTCTTGCCCTCGATGTGATAGCCGGCGTTGACCTTTTCCATCACCAGCAGCGGATTGGGCGCGGACAAGGGCTCGCGGAATTCGAACGAGAACTCGGCGGCCGCCCGCAGCGGTGCGAGCTCTTCCATCTTGGACAAAGCCTTCATACGGCTCTGCGCCTGGCGCGCCTTGGTCGCCTTGGCCTTGAAGCGGTCGATGAAGGATTGCAGATGCGCGCGCTGGCGCTGCTGCTTCTCGATCATGCCCGCCATCAGCTCCAGCTGGGCCGAGCGCTGGCGCTCGAACGCGCTGTAGTTGCCGGAATAACGCTTCAGTTTGCGATCATCGATATGAACGATCACGTTCACCACGCCATCCAGGAAATCGCGGTCGTGTGAAATGATGAGCAGGGTGCCCTCGTAACGCTTCAACCAGTCTTCCAGCCAGATGATGGCATCCAGGTCCAGGTGGTTGGTCGGTTCGTCCAGCAGCAGCAGGTCGGACGGGCACATCAGCGCCTGCGCCAGGTTCAGGCGCATGCGCCAGCCGCCGGAGAAGCTGGCCACCGGCCGCTCCATCTGTTCCAGCGAAAACCCCAGGCCCAGCAGCAACTGCTCGGCGCGCGAGCGCACGGTATAGGCATCGGCATCGGCCAGGGCGGTATGCAGCTCGGCGATGTGATTGCCGTCGTGCTGGTCGTCCGGCTGGGCTTCAGCGCGGGCCAGTTCGGCTTGCAGCTGGCGCAGATGGGCGTCGCCATCGATGGCGTATTCGATGGCCGGACGATCCAGCGCCGGGGTTTCCTGCGCCACGTAGGCCATGCGCCAGCGCGCCGGGTAATCGATGTTGCCCTGGTCGGCATGCAGCTCGCCACGCAGCATGGCGAACAGGCTGGACTTGCCGGCGCCATTGGCGCCGATCAGGCCGATCTTGTCGCCCGGGTTGAGCGTCAGGTCGACATTCTCCAACAGCGGCTTGACGCCGCGCTGGAGGGAAACTTGCTGGAAACGGATCATCGGTGATTCAGACTCAAAGGGGCGCTCAGGCTCAGGCCAGTTGCAGTTGTTCGGCCGTGACCAGGAACACCATGTCGTCACCGGCGCTGGTGGTCAGCCAGGTCAGTTCCAATTCCGGGAAGGCCGCTTCGGCGAAGGCGCGCTCATTGCCGATCTCGACCACCAGCACACCCTCGGGCGTCAAGCGCTCGGCGGCGCCAGCCACGATCTTGCGCACCAGGTCCATGCCATCCTCGCCACCGGCCAGCGCCAGTTGCGGCTCGCGCAGGTATTCCTGGGGCAGCTTGCTCATGGAACCGGAATTCACATACGGTGGATTGCTGATGATCAGATCGTACTTGCGCAGCGGCAGCTGGGTGTACAGATCGGACTCGACCAGGTTGATGCGGTCCTGCAGCTGGTAGTCGTCCACGTTCTTGCGCGCCACGGCCAGGGCATCGGCGGAGATGTCGACGGCATCGATCTGCGCATTCGGGAAGGCATCGGCCAGCAGGATGGGCAGGCAGGCGGAACCGGTGCACAGGTCCAGCGCATTTTCGATGGCGTCCGGCTCCTGGATCCAGGGCGAGAAATGCTGCGGAATCAGTTCGGCGATGAAGGAACGCGGCACGATCACGCGTTCATCGACGTAGAAGCGATAGGCGCCCAGCCAGGCTTCGTTGGTGATGTAGGCGGCCGGCACGCGGTCCTTGCTGCGGCGTTCGATGACGCGCATGACGGAGGCGATTTCCTCGGGCAGCAGACGCGCATCGAGGAAGGGATCGAGCTGGTCCAGCGGCAGCTTCAGGGTATGCAGGATCAGGTAGGCCGCTTCATCGAGCGCATTACTGCTGCCGTGGCCGAAGAACAGTTGTTCAGTGTTGAAGCGGGTCACGGCGTAGCGCAGCAGGTCGCGCACGGTGGAGAAATTGTTGGGGGTCATGAGGTTCTCTTCAATGCAAGGCTGCCCGCTCAGGCGAGCAGGTTTTCCAGCGTCTTGCGGTAGATGTTCTTGAGCGGATCGATATAGCGCACTTCGATGTGCTCATCGATCTTGTGGATGCTGTCATTGGGCGGACCGAACTCAATCACCTGCGGGCAGATCTGGGCGATGAAGCGGCCGTCGGAGGTGCCGCCGGTGGTCGACAGTTCGGTGTCGAGTCCGGTCTCGTCCTTGATCGCCCTGGACAGCGCATCCGAGAGATCGCCGCGCGGGGTCAGGAAGGGCAGGCCGCCGACGGTCCACTTCAGCTCGTATTCCAGGCCGTGCTTGTCGAGGATGGCATGCACGCGCTGCTGCAGACCTTCCACGGTGCTGGCGGTGGAGAAGCGGAAGTTGAAGTCGATTACCACTTCGCCCGGAATCACGTTGGAGGCACCTGTGCCGCCGTGGATATTGGAGATCTGCCAGGAAGTCGGCAGATAGTATTCATTGCCCGCGTCCCACTGTTCGGCCACCAGCTCCGCCAGTGCCGGTGCGGCCTGGTGGATGGGGTTGCGCGCCAGCTGCGGATAGGCGATATGGCCCTGGATGCCCTTGACGGTCAGCTTGCCCGACATGGTGCCGCGGCGGCCGTTCTTGATCATGTCGCCCAGGGTCTTGGCCGAGGTCGGTTCGCCGACGATACAGTAATCCAGTTGTTCGCCACGCGCCTTGAGGGCATTGCAGACGACGACCGTGCCATCGGTGGCTGGACCTTCTTCATCGCTGGTGATGAGGAAACCAATCGAACCCCTGTGGTCCGGATGGGCCGCCGTGAACTCTTCGCAAGCCACCACCATGGCGGCAATCGAGGTCTTCATGTCGGAGGCGCCACGGCCATACAGGCGGCCGTCGCGCAGGGTCGGCTGGAAGGGATGCGACTGCCATTTTTCCAGCGGACCGGTCGGCACCACGTCGGTATGGCCGGCAAAGACCACCAGCGGCTGGGCCGTTCCCTTGCGCGCCCACAGGTTGGTGACGTCGCCCGACTGGATGGTCTCGCAAACGAAGCCCAGCGGCGTGAGCAATTCCGCCAGCCTGGCCTGGCAGCCTTTGTCTTCGGGGGTGACGGAAGAAAGGGACATCAATTCCTGGGTCAGGGCCAGCGTCTTGCTCATGATCATTTCTCGAAAATGTGTTGATACTGATCGGCCTTGAAGCCGACGTGATACTGCTTG
This sequence comes from Herbaspirillum sp. DW155, assembly GCF_037076565.1. Lineage (NCBI taxonomy): Bacteria > Pseudomonadati > Pseudomonadota > Betaproteobacteria > Burkholderiales > Oxalobacteraceae > Herbaspirillum > Herbaspirillum sp. DW155. The sequence goes on from NZ_AP029028.1 coordinate 2,292,145, forward strand.
CCATCGAAGAGCACCGGCCGCTTCACCACCGAGGGGTTTTCCACCATCAGGGCGACGGCGGCGGCGTCATCGGTGATGGCCGCCTTGCGTTCGTCCGGCAGGGCGCGCCAGGTGGTCCCCTTGCGGTTGACCAGTACGTCGCGCTCCACGTCCTTCAGCCAGGCTTGCACCTGTTCGGCGGTGAGGCCGGCCTTCTTGAAATCGTGGAAGTGAAAGGTGATCCCGTGCTCGTCGAGCCACACACGGGCTTTCTTGACGGTATCGCAATTGGGGATGCCATAGAGGGTGATCTTGTCGCTCATGCTCGTTCTCGCAATCGGGGCCACTAGAACACGACGCCGCGCCGGACAGGACGACCGGCGCGGCGCGTGGGTGCTTCAGGACTTCAGGCAAGCCGCTGCTGCGGGATTACTCGCCGCGCAGCAGTTCGTTGATGGAAGTCTTGGAGCGGGTCTGAGCATCGACCTTCTTGACGATGATCGCAGCGTACAGGCTGTACTTGCCATCCTTGGAGGGCAGGTTGCCCGGCACCACCACCGAGCCCGCCGGCACGCGGCCGTAGTGGACTTCGCCGGTTTCGCGGTCGTAGATCTTGGTCGACTGGCCGATGTAGACGCCCATGGACAGCACCGAGTTTTCTTCGATGATGACGCCTTCGACCACTTCGGAACGGGCGCCGATGAAGCAATTGTCTTCGATGATGACGGGGCCGGCCTGCACCGGCTCGAGCACGCCGCCGATGCCGACACCGCCGGACAAGTGAACATTCTTGCCGATCTGGGCAGCCGAGCCGACGGTAGCCCAGGTGTCGACCATCGTGCCTTCATCGACATAGGCGCCGATGTTGACGTAGGAAGGCATCAGCACCACGTTGCGGCCGATGAAGGAACCGTGACGGGCCACTGCCGGCGGCACCACGCGGAAGCCACCCTTGGCGAAATCTTCAGCGGTGTAGTTGGCGAACTTGGTGGGCACCTTGTCGTAGAACTGCGGATAGCCGGTGCCGGCCGACATCGGCACGTTGTCTTCCAGGCGGAAGGACAGCAGGATGGCTTTCTTCACCCATTGGTTGACTTCCCACTGGCCGACGCCTTGACGGTTGGCGACGCGCAGGGTGCCATCGTTCAGGCCTGCGATCACTTCGGCCACCGCATTGCGGATGTCGGCCGGAGCGCTCTTGGGGGACAGGCTGGCGCGGTCTTCCCACGCCTGATCGATGATTTGCTGAATGGACTGTGTCATGTTGATATCTATGAACGGTTGGGTGAAAGGGGAGTGAATCTGGCTTCTTGCGCCGGGCTTATGCCTGGCCGGCCAGTTTCCTGGTGAAGGCGACGATGCGTTGCGCCGCTTCCAGGCATTCTTCGACTTCGGCCACCAGCGCCATGCGGATGCGGCCGGCGCCCGGATTGACGCCATGCGCCTCGCGCGCCAGGTAGCTGCCGGGCAGCACCGTGACATTATATTCGGCGTAGAGACGGCGGGCGAATTCGGTATCGCTGATATCGACCAGCTTGTCGACCTTGGCCCACAGGTAGAAGGCGGCATCGGGCAATGCGACCTCCATCACTTCCTGCAGCAGCGGCGTGACCTGCGAAAACTTGGTGACATACTTGGCGATGTTGTCCTGGACATGGGTCTCGTCCTGCCAGGCCAGTACCGACGCGGCCTGGATCACCGGGCTCATGGCCGCGCCGTGATAGGTGCGGTAGAGCAGGAATTTCTTCAGGATGGCGGCGTCGCCGGCCACGAAGCCCGAACGCATGCCTGGCACGTTGGAGCGCTTGGACAGGCTGGAGAAAGACACCAGATTGCGATAGTCGCGGCCCAGGAGGCGCGCGGCCTGCATGCCCCCCAGCGGCGGGTCCTGCTTGAAGTAGATCTCGGAATAGCACTCGTCGGAGGCGATCACGAAGCCATAGCGGTCCGACAGGGCGAACAGTTCCTTCCAGTCCTCCAGCGTCAGCACGGCACCGGTGGGGTTGCCGGGCGAGCAGACGAACAGCAGTTGCACGCGTTCCCACACATCCTGCGGCACCTGGCTGAAGTCCGGCGCAAAGTTGCGCGCCGGGTCCGAATTGACGAAGTAGGGCTCGGCGCCGGCGAGATAGGCCGAGCCTTCGTAGATCTGGTAGAACGGGTTGGGGCACATCACCAGTGCGCCCGGCCGGGTCGGATCGACCACGGTCTGGGTCAGCGAGAACAGCGCCTCGCGCGAACCGATTACCGGCAGGATCTCGGTGGCCGGGTCAGGGCGCGGGATGTCGTAACGTTTTTGCAGCCAGTCGGCAATCGCGCCGCGCAGGGCGTCGCTGCCCAGGGTGGCCGGATACGAGGCCAGGCCGGACAGGTTGTCCGTCAGCGCCTGCTGGATGAAGGCGGGCGTGGGATGCTTGGGCTCGCCTATGCCCAGGCTGATCGGGCGGTAAGCCGGGTCGGGCGTGATGCCGGCGAAGAGCTTCTTGAGCTTTTCGAAGGGATAGGGCTGCAGTTTGTCGAGTAGGGGATTCACGTCGCTGGACTGGAGTAAGGCTTCCCGGGTCGGCAGGCTCGCAGAGGCGTCAGCGAACTTGGGCGGCCACGGCAAAGGACTGGGAAAGCTTGCGATTATACCGTCATTTGCAGGCATTGCCGTGCTTGCGGTTGGGCGCAATGTTGACCTGACGGCATGCCTGTGAAGCCAGAAACGAGCAAGAAACGAGCAAGAAAGGAGCAAGAAAGGAGCAAGAAAGGAGCAAGAAAGGAGCAAAAAGCGGCTCGGGTGGTTTTGCGTGCGCATCCGTTCATCTCCCGTGCGCTGGCAAAGAAAAATGGCAATCCGGAAAATCAGGGCCAGGTAAGCGATCTGTTCAGCGGATTGTCAGGGAAGGTCGGAGAGTAAAGTGGTCGCTCGCCAAAAACGGGCGTGCTCACAAGGTGCGCCCACAAATTCCCGGAGCACAAGAATGAAAAGCCTCAAAGCGCAGTTACTGTCTGCGCTGGTCGTGATGTGGGTAGGATTGCTGGCGCTGGCCGCCTGGTCGGCCTACAGCGCCCGCGAAAACATGATGGATGAACGCAAGGATGGCCTGCGCCGCGTGGTGGAAGCCGCCAATGGCGTGGTCAACAGTTACGCGGCCGATGTCGCGGCCGGCAAGGTGTCCAAGGAAGAGGCCCAGAAGAACGCTCTGGAACGCATCGCCGCCATGCGCTATGACGGCGACAACTACCTGTTCATCTTCGATGCTCGTCCGGTGGTGCTGATGCTGCCCTCCAACAAGACCATGGTGGGCAAGAACGTGGCCGACCGCAAGGACTCGGAGGGCAAGCCGTATTACGTCGAGATGATGAAGATCGGGCAGGAAAAGGGGCAGGGCTTCGTGCAATACATGGGCCGCCTGCCCGGTACCGACGACAGCAACCGCACCCCCAAGATGAGCTACGTGGTGCACAACAAGACCTGGGACTGGTTCATCGTCACGGGCGTGTTCCTCTCCGACGTGCAGGCCCAGTTCCGCTCAGACGTGTTGCGGCTCATCGGGATTCTGGTGGTCGTGGGCGTGCTGGTATCGGTGATGATGCTGGCCATCATCCGCCGTATCACCGGTAGCCTCGGCGGCGAGCCGGCCTATGCGGTGGCCATCGCCACGCGCATCGCCAGCGGCGACCTCACGGTGCGGGTCGATACCCGTGCCGGTGACAAGCGCAGCCTCCTCTTCGAGATGGCCAGCATGCGGGAGCGGCTGGCCGGCGTCATCAAGGGTATCCGCCAGGGCACCGACGCCATCGACATCGGCGCGCGCGAGATCGCGGCGGGCAACCTCGACTTGTCCTCCCGTACGGAAGAGCAGGCCGGTTCGCTGGCGACTACGGCCTCCAACATGGATACGCTGACGGCCACCGTCAAGCAAAACGCCGACAACGCCCGCCAGGCCGGCCAGCTGGCCAACAACGCCTCGGACATCGCCCGGCGTGGCGGCGAGGTGGTGGGGCAGGTGGTGCAGACGATGGAAGGCATCACGGAAAGTTCGCGCAAGATTTCCGACATCATCGGCGTGATTGATGGCATCGCCTTCCAGACCAATATCCTGGCCTTGAATGCGGCAGTGGAAGCGGCCCGTGCCGGTGAGCAGGGGCGCGGCTTTGCGGTGGTGGCCTCGGAAGTACGTTCGCTGGCCCAACGCAGCGCCCAGGCCGCCAAGGAGATCAAGGCCCTGATCGAGGATTCGGTGCAGCGCGTGGGCGATGGTTCGGATCAGGTGGCGCGCGCCGGGCAAACCATGGGCGAAGTGGTCGCGGCAGTACACCGCCTGACCGATATCGTCAGCGAAATCTCCGCGGCCTCCGAAGAACAGCGCCGTGGCATCGAACAGGTCAACCTGGCTATCGGAGAAATGGATCAGGTGACCCAGCAGAATGCCGCTCTGGTGGAAGAAGCGGCCGCTGCGGCCGGTTCCCTGGAAGAGCAGGCGCGGCGCCTCAAGGCGGCCGTGGCGACCTTCCGGGTCGAAGGCGAGGAGGATGCGGCTGCACCCAAGCAAGCAGCGGCCACCCCCAAGGTGGCGCCGGTGGTTGCCAGGCCAACGGCTGCACCCAAGCCCGTCCCGAAGCCCGCTGCCAAGCTCCCGGCCCGTGCTGAGGCGCCGCTGCCGCCACCGGGCAAGCCTGCAGCCCCCGCCAAACCGGCTTCTGCGGGCAGGCCATCGCCCGCAAACGATGATGGGGATTGGGAAACCTTCTGATCCAACGCCTCTGATATGAAGCAATGGACGCCGTACCGGGTGTTGCCGGTGCGGCGTTTTTCATGAGCGGGCAGAACACCGGCCCAAGGGCGGCCAGAGGCGATCCCGCGCCCTTTTTGGCCTTGCCGGGGCCGGGCGATGTTATGATACCGGCCGTTCCGGAAGCAAAAATCCCGCTTCCTCCCAACTGTTTCAATTTGTCGATAACGTGCGTCTAACTTCCATCAAATTATCTGGATTCAAGTCCTTCGTCGAGCCTACGCATTTCCAGGTTCCGGGGCAGCTGGTGGGTGTGGTCGGGCCCAATGGCTGCGGCAAATCCAACATCATCGATGCCGTGCGCTGGGTCCTGGGCGAATCCAAGGCCTCCGAGCTGCGCGGCGAGTCGATGCAGGACGTCATCTTCAACGGCTCCACCCATCGCAAGCCGGCCGGTCGCGCCTCGGTCGAACTGGTGTTCGACAACTCGGCCGGCAAGGCGGCCGGCCAGTGGGGTCAGTATGCCGAAATCGCCGTCAAGCGCACGCTCACCCGCGACGGCACGTCTTCCTACTACATCAACAACCAGTCGGTACGCCGCCGCGACATCCAGGACATCTTCCTGGGCACCGGCCTGGGCCCGCGCGCCTACGCCATCATCGGCCAGGGCATGATCTCGCGCATCATCGAGGCGCGTCCTGAAGAGCTGCGCATCTTCCTGGAAGAAGCCGCAGGCGTATCGAAGTACAAGGAACGCCGCCGCGAGACCGAGAACCGGCTGCACGACACCACCGAAAACCTCACGCGCCTGGAAGACATCCTGCGCGAACTCAACGCCAACCTGGAAAAGCTGGAAGCGCAAGCGGCCGTGGCCAAGAAATTCCACGAGCTGCAGAACGATCAGGAAGAAAAGCAGAAACTGCTCTGGCTGCTGCGCAAGAATGAAGCCCGCGCCGAGCAGGAGCGCTTCTTCAAGGAAATCGAACGCGCCCAGATCGACCTGGAGGAGCAGACCGCCAAGCTGCGCCACGTCGAAACCGAGCTGGAACACATGCGCCAGGCGCACTACGCCGCCGGCGACCGCCTGCACCAGGCGCAGGGCCACCTGTACCAGACCAATTCCGAGATCGGCAGCCTGGAAGCGCAGATCAAGTTCGTCATCGAATCGCGCAATCGTCTGCAAGCCCAGTTGAACTCGCTGGGCGCCCAGCGCGACCAGTGGCAGCGCCAGGGCACGCAGCAGCAGGAAGAACTGGCCGAGGCCGAAATCCAGCTGGAAGAATTCGGCATGCGCGTGGAGCAGGCCCAGCACGCCGTGCAGGACACCAGCGACCGCCTGCCGTCGCTGGAATCGGCCTGGCGCGAAGCGCAGGTCAAGACCACCGAGTCGCGCGGCAAGATCATGCAGGTGCAGCAGCAGATCGAACTGCAGTCCACGCACCAGCGCAATGCCTCCAACATCCTCTCGGGCCTGGCCGCGCGCCGCGAACGCCTGATGCAGGAAAAGAACGGCATGGCCCTGCCCGACGAGACGCATCTCTCCAACCTGCGCATGCAGCTGGAAGAAAAGCAGGCCTCGCTGGAAGAGGCCAACATGTATCTGGAAGAAGCGCAGGAGCAGTTGCCGCGCCTGGAAGAAGAGCGCCGCGCCGCCCAGGAACTGGTCAGCAAGGAAACCTCGGCCAATGCCCAGCTGGAAGCCCGCCTCACCGCCCTGAAGCAATTGCAGGAAAGCGTGCAGGCCCAGGGCAAGGTGCAACCCTGGCTGGAAAAGCACGGCCTGGCCGAGCTGCCGCGCCTGTGGCAGAAGCTGCACATCGAATCCGGCTGGGAAACCGCGCTGGAAGCGGTGCTGCGCGAGCGCATGTCGGCACTGGAAATGTCCAACCTGGACTGGGCCAAGGCTTTCTTCAGCGATGCCCCGCCGGCCAAGCTGGCGCTGTACGCCCCCAACGCCGGCCTGGCCCAGCCCGACGCCCAGCCGGTGGCTGGCCTGAAGCCCTTCGTGACGCTGCTGCAGCTGAACGATCCGGGCCTGCGTGCCCTGATGAACGACTGGCTCAACCACATCTACATCGCCGACGACACCGCCAGCGCCTTTGCCGAGCGCTCCAAGCTGCCATTGGGCGGCCTCTTCGTGACCCGTCAGGGCCACGTGGTGAGCAATGCCAGCGTGCGGTTCTACGCCTCCGATTCGGAGCAGGATGGCATGCTGGCGCGCCAGCAGGAAATCGAGAACATCACCAAGCAGCAGCGCGCCCAGGCCATGCTGGCCGAGGAAGCCAAGGGCCGCGCCGTGCGCGCCGAGGCGGCCCTGTCGGCGGCCTCGCAGCGCCTGCAGGAACTGCGCCAGCGCGTCAATTCGCTCACACAGTCGGCGCACAGTCTGCAGATCGAGGTGATGAAGCTGGCCGAGGTGCAGGAGCGCTTCAACCAGCGCAGCACCCAGATCGCCACCGATCTGGAAGAAATCGCGATGCAGGAAGCCGAGCAGCAGCAGGTGCAGGCCGAATCCGAGGCTCGCTTCGAGGCGCTGGACATCGAACTGGCCGAACTGCAGGAGCAGCACGAGAACGGCCAGACCGATTACCTCAACAAGGAACAGCAGCTCAACGACGCCCGCACCCGCCTGCGCGAGCTGGAACGCGCCGCCCAGGAAACCGAATTCGCCGAGAAGTCGCATCGCAACAAGATCGAGGAATTGAAGCGCGGCATCGCCACTGCGCTGGAACAGGCTGCGCAACTGTTCGCCAGCATGCAGCAAGGCTCGCTGGAACTGGAAAGCCTGGACGACCAGGCCGCCCAGGCCGGCCTGCAGGAATTGCTGGACCGCCGCAGCGAGCAGGAGCGTGCGCTGGCAGACGCCCGCCACGAACTGGATCAGCTGTCGCAGCAACTTCGTTCACATGAAGAATCGCGCATGCAGGCCGAGCGCAGCCTGCAGCCGCAGCGTGACCGCATCACCGAACTGCAACTGAAGGAACAGGCCGCGCGCCTGAACCAGGAGCAATTCTCCGAAGCGCTGGCCCAGACCCAGGCCGACGAGGCGGCCCTGTCGGAAAAGCTGACCAGCGACATGCGCCCGTCCTACCTGCAAGGCGAAGTGACGCGACTGACCAATGCCATCGCGGCACTGGGCGCGGTCAACCTGGCCGCGCTGGACGAACTCGCTACCGCTTCCGAGCGCAAGCACTTCCTCGATGCCCAGCACGCCGACCTGAACGAAGCCATCACCACGCTGCAGGATGCGATCCACAAGATCGACATGGAAACCCGCGACCTGCTGCAGGACACTTTCGACAAGGTGAACCACCACTTCTCGGAACTGTTCCCGGTGCTCTTCGGCGGCGGCCAGGCCAAGCTCATCATGACCGGCGACGAGATCCTCGATTCGGGCGTGCAGGTCATGGCCCAGCCGCCGGGCAAGAAGAACGCCACGATTCACCTGCTCTCCGGTGGTGAGAAGGCGCTGACCGCCACGGCCCTGGTGTTCTCGATGTTCCAGCTGAACCCGGCGCCGTTCTGCCTGCTCGACGAAGTGGACGCGCCGCTGGACGATGCCAACACCGAACGCTTCGCCAACATGGTCAAGCGCATGTCGGATCACACCCAGTTCCTCTTCATCTCCCACAACAAGATCGCCATGGAAATGGCGCAGCAGCTGATAGGGGTGACCATGCAGGAGCAGGGCGTGTCACGCATCGTGGCGGTGGACATGGAGTCGGCCGCCAACTTCTCCAGCGCCGAGCAGGCTGCCTGATGGCCTGCCGGGGCTTGTGCGGGCCGGTCCCGAAGCTTTGTCGGCTTGACAAGCAGGGGGCGTGACCGTACCCTGAAAACCTTGCCGGCCAGCCCGCAGCGGCGCGAGCCCGAGCTGGAACCGCACTGATATCGGCCCCCACGGGCCATGGAAAAATAACAATATCTTGACCGCGCACTTGTCGTACCCGATCCGTTCGATTCACCTGCATGGCCTCATCATGGCGATGCGGGAGCCTGCCGGCGATCCGGCGGGCGCGGTGGGTGGCCGTGTGAGCGGCCCGCGCGGTCCGGGCATTCTTGGATTGATAGGATTCGGATTTCTTCGATGAGCAGCTTTTCCCAGCCGACCATGCCACGCGCTGCCCTTGATGGCGCCCTCCAGCCCGCCAGCCTGAAAGGTCGTGCAGCATGATGATGGATCTCCAGACCAGCCTGATCATCCTTGGCGGCATCTTCGTCGCCGGGGTCATTACCTACAACAAGTGGCAGGAACACAAAGCGCGCAAGACGGTGGAGCGCGCCTTTTCTTCGTCGCATGATGACGTGCTGATGTCGCCGGATGAGCCGGCCGCCGCCGAACCGGCATTCGTGCCGCCAGCAGCCGAACGCAGCGCCGCGGCACCCCGCATGGCCGAGCCGGTGCTGGACCCGGGCGTCGAGCGCGCCGAACCTTCCTTGTACGATCCGCCTGAACGCAAGCCGGTCCCGGCGCCCGTGAAAGCCTACCAGGACCAGGCCGAGTTCGAGCCGCGCGAGCCCTACCTGGGTGAGCCTGCGGTGAGCGCTGCTGCGCCGGCGGCTGTCGCCGCTGATGATGCCGTGCTGGTCGAAGCGCTGGCCCAGGCCCCGCAATCGACCGTGGCCCAGGTCATCGCCGGTGCCGAGGAGCAGGCCGATATCGCACCGGCCCCGGCCTTCATGCCGCCCCCCGAGATGCAGGCCCGTCTGGCACCCAAGCGCGAGCTGCCGGTCGACGAGCTGATCGACTGCAACATCCCCATCGCCCTGGACAACCCGCTGCGCGGCGAGAAACTGCTGCCGATGCTGCAGGGCCTGCGTCACGTCGGCAACAAGCCGGTGCATTTCATCGGCCGCACCACCGAGGGCCATTGGGAAGCCATCGCCCACGGCAGCATCTACAATGCCTTGCTGGCCGGCGCGCAACTGGCCAACCGCAGCAATGCCATCAACGAGATCGAGTATTCGGAACTGGTCATGCGCCTGCGCGACCTGACCGATGCACTCTCGGGCGAGCCGGAGCTGCCGGACATGCCTGACGTCATCCGTACCGCCCAGGCGCTGCATCAGTTCATCATCGACCACGATGCGCAGCTGTCGGTGAATGTGCGTTCGCAAGGCGCGCCCTGGAGCCTGGCCACCTTGCTGGCGGCATTGACGCGCCAGGGCTTCGACCGCCGCACCGAAGGCTATCTGGTGATGCAGGATGGCGAAGGTGAAGTCCTCTTCGCACTCTCCACCAACGCCACCCCGACCGATGAGACTACCGACCGCCTCACGCTCTTGCTGGACGTGCCCCGCGTGGCCCCGTCCCGCGATGGCTATGGTGCCCTGGTGGCCTGCGCCAAATCGTTGTCGGCACGCCTTGGCGGCATCATCGTCGATGACAGCGACCAGCCGCTGACCGACGAAGCGCTTTCCGATATCGCCGAACAGGTGGCCGCGTTCTACAGCGCCATGGAATCGGCCGAGATTCCCGCTGGCTCCACCCGTGCCTTGCGCCTGTTCAGCTAAGGCCACGTTTTCACTCCCCCTACGATGCAAGACGACTTGTTTTCCGCCGGACGGCCCCCGCAAGGGGTGCCGGACTGGCAGTCGCGCGCCCATGCGCTGCGCGATGAACTGAACCGCCACAACCACAGCTATTACGTGCTGGACCAGCCCAGCATCCCGGACGCCGAATACGACCGCCTGTTTCAGGAGCTGCAGGCACTGGAAACCGCCCATCCCGAACTGCTCACGCCGGATTCGCCGACGCAACGCGTGGGCGCCGGTCCGCTGCCGCAGTTCGAGCCGGTGCGCCATGACATCCCCATGCTCTCGCTGGGCAACGGCTTTGCCGACGAAGACATCGAAGCCTTCGACAAGCGCGTGCGCGACGGCCTGGAAACCCTGCAGGAAGTGCGCTACGCCACCGAACTGAAGTTCGACGGCCTGGCCATCAGCCTGCGCTACGAGAACGGCGTCTTGGTGCAGGCTGCCACGCGCGGCGACGGCACCACCGGCGAAAACGTCACCGCCAACATCCGCACCGTGCGCGCCATTCCACTGCGCCTGCATGGCGAGAACCTCCCCGAGGTGATCGACGTGCGCGGCGAAGTGCTGATGTACAAGGAAGACTTCGCACGCCTGAACCAGCGCCAGCGCGATGCCGGCCAGAAGGAATTCGCCAACCCCCGCAATGCGGCCGCAGGCAGCCTGCGCCAGCTAGATTCGCGCATCACCGCGCAACGCACGCTGCGCTTCTTCGCCTATGGCATCGGCGTGCTGGAAGGTGCCGAGATGCCGGCTTCGCATTCGGCCCTGCTGGACTGGTATCAGGAACTGGGCCTGCCGGTCTGCAAGGAGCGCGCCGTGGTCACCGGTGCGGCGGGCTTGCTGGACTTCTTCCGCAGCATCGGCGCCAAGCGCGAGAGCCTGCCCTACGAGATCGATGGCGTGGTCTACAAGGTCGACCGGCTGGACCAGCAAAAGCACCTGGGCTTCGTCTCGCGCGCCCCGCGCTTTGCGCTGGCTCACAAATTTCCGGCGCAGGAAGCCCTGACCGTGGTGCAGGACATCGAAGTGCAAGTCGGCCGCACCGGAGCCATCACCCCGGTGGCGCGCCTGAATCCCGTCTTCGTCGGCGGAGTCACGGTCACCAACGCCACCCTGCATAACGAAGATGAAGTGCGCCGCAAGGATATCCAGATCGGCGATACCGTCATCGTGCGCCGCGCCGGTGACGTGATTCCTGAAGTCGTGGCTTTCGTACCCGAGAAGCGTCCGGCCGATGCGCGCGCTTTCGTCATGCCCGCCAGCTGCCCGGTGTGCGGCTCGCCCATCGTGCGCGCCGAAGATGAAGCGGTGGCGCGCTGCTCGGGTGGATGGCTGAAATGTTCAGCACAGCGCAAGGGCGGACTGCAGCATTTTGCTTCACGCCGTGCCATGGATATTGAAGGCCTGGGCGAGCAGCTGGTGGAGCAACTGGTGGACCGCCAGGTCGTCAATACGCCCGCCGATCTCTACCGCCTGGGCTTGTCGGCCCTGGCCGAGCTGGACCGCATGGCCGAGAAATCGGCGCAGAACGTGCTGGACGCGCTGCAGAAATCCAAGTCCACCACGCTGGCCCGCTTCATCTATGCGCTGGGCATCCGCCACGTGGGCGAAGCCACCGCCAAGGAACTGGCGCGCCACTTCGGCGGCATCGACAAGGTGCTGGCCGCCAGCGAAGAACAATTGCTGGAAGTGGCCGACATCGGACCGGTGGTGGCAGCCTCGATTCGCGCCTTCTTCAGCGATCCGCTCAATGTGGAGCTGGTCGAGCAATTGCGCGCGGTCGGCGTACACTGGCCCGAGAGCGAAGGCGTGGAGGGCGGCGCCAAGCACCTGGCCGGCAAGACCTTCGTGCTGACCGGCACCTTGCCCAACCTGTCCCGCGATGAGGCCTCTGCGCTGATCGAGGCGGCTGGCGGCAAGGTCTCCGGTTCGGTCTCCAAGAAGACCAGCTACGTGGTCGCCGGTGCCGAAGCCGGCAGCAAGCTGGCCAAGGCTGAGGAGCTGGGCATCGCCATCCTCGACGAAGACGGGCTCAAGGCGCTGTGCGCCGGTCAGGATCCGTCAGCAGCGTAATCACCTTGTCTTTTTATTCATATACAATGCCGCCGGTATGCAGTCCTGGACTCCGGGACCGCGGTGCAGGATATCAGCATAACAATATAGCAAGACCTCTTTTTACCTCGGAGTGATGATGATCAAGAAGATCAAGAAAGCCGTTTTTCCTGTCGCCGGTCTCGGTAGCCGTTTCCTGCCCGCCACCAAGGCGCAGCCCAAGGAAATGCTGCCCATCGTCGACAAGCCGCTGATCCATTACGCAGTGGAAGAGGCGGTCGCTGCCGGCATCACTGAAATGGTGTTCATCACCGGCCGCAACAAGCGCGCCATCGAAGACCACTTCGACAAGGCGTATGAGCTGGAAAGCGAGCTGGAGGCTGCCGGCAAGCTGAAGCTGCTGGAAATCGTGCGCAACGTCGTGCCCAAGAGCGTCAATTGCATCTTCATCCGCCAGTCCGAGCCGCTGGGTCTGGGCCACGCGGTGCTGTGCGCGCGTCCGGTGGTGGGTGAAGAACCCTTCGCCATCCTGCTGGCCGACGACTTCATGGATACCGATCCAGGCGTCAAGCCGGTGCTGGCGCAGATGACCGACATCTATGCACGTGAAGGCATGAGCATGCTGGCCGTGCAGGAAGTGCCCAAGAGCGATACCCGCCAGTACGGCATCGTCAGCGCCACGCCTTACCAGCCGGACCTGGAACGCATCAACGCCATCGTCGAAAAGCCGGCGCCGGAAGAAGCTCCGTCCACGCTGGCCGTGGTGGGCCGCTACGTGTTGAACAGCCGCATCTTCCACTATCTGGAAAACATCCCGCGCGGTGCCGGTGGCGAGATCCAGCTCACCGACGGCATCGCCAAGCTGATGCAGGCCGAATCCGTGCTGGCTTACCGCTATCAGGGCCAGCGTTATGATTGCGGCTCCAAGCTTGGTTACCTGAAGGCTATGGTGGCCATGGGCCTGAAGCATCCGGAAACCGGCCCGGCCTTTTCGGAGTACCTGCAGGAAGCGGCCAGCAAGGCGCGCTGATCGCTGCTGCTGTCCAGCGCCCGCATCTTGTGCGGCGCACTGCTTGCACAATGACGCCCGGTTCCTGCCGGGCGTCTTTCATGGAGAGCTTCAATGGCAATACGCGAGATCCTCAAAATGGGCGACCCGCGCCTGCTGCGCCAGGCGCAGCCCGTCACGCAATTCGGTACGCCCGAACTGGCGCAACTGGTCGAGGATATGTTCGAGACCATGCGCGCCGTCAATGGCGCCGGGCTGGCGGCACCGCAGATCGGGGTGGACCTGCAACTGGTGATCTTCGGCTTCGGCCATAACCAGCGCTATCCGGATGCACCGGCGGTACCCGAGACGGTGCTCATCAATCCGGTGCTGACGCCCTTGTCGGAGGAGGAAGAAGAGGGCTGGGAAGGTTGCCTGTCGGTGCCCGGCATGCGCGGCGTGGTGCCACGCTGGAGCCGCTTGCGCTATCAGGGGGTGGACCAGCACGGCAACGAGATCGACCGCACTGTCGATGGCTTCCATGCCCGCGTAGTGCAGCATGAGTGCGATCACCTGCAGGGCATCCTGTATCCGATGCGCATTCGGGACTTCCGCCAGTTCGGATTTACGGAAGTGCTGTTCCCGGACCTGGATCCCAACCAGGACGACTGAACAAGGACGCTGCAAAAAAAACATCCCGGCACCAGACCGGGATGTTCGTTTCAGGAGCGATGAAACCGCGTTCGGGGAATCAGGCGCTTTCCTTCACACGCTGGTCGATATGGGCCAGCGCCTCTTCCACCTGGTCGATCAGGATCAGGCACAGGTCGCCGGGCTGCAGGGAAGCGAGGGCGGTATCGATGGCGAGGAATTCGCCGTTGATTTCCTTCACATCGCTGGTACGCTTGGCCCCTTGCAGGCCCTGACGCAGCAGCGCAATCACTTCGCCGTCTTCACGGCCGCGCTGGCACTGGTCCTGGTAGAGCACCACTTCATCGAAGGCATCGCCCAGCAGTTCGGTCTGGCGCGTGATGTCGACGTCGCGGCGGTCACCGGCCCCGCTGATGACCACCGAGCGGCGCTTGGCCGGCATGCTGTCGACGGCCTTGATCAGGGCCTGGATGGCATCCGGGTTGTGGCCGTAGTCGGCGATCAGGGTGGCGCCCTTGTAGTCGAACAGGTTGAAGCGGCCCGGTGCGGTACCGCTGTCGCTGATGAAGCTGGCCAGGGCGCCGGTGATCTGTTCCCAGTCCAGGTTTAGCGCCCAGGCGGCACCCACGGACGCCATCACGTTCTCGACCTGGAAGCCGATGGCGCCGCTGCGGGTCAGCGGAATGCCGGACAGCTTCAGGCGCTTTTCGAACGTGCCTTGTGCGGCCACGATGGCGTCGCCGTCGCGATAGACGATGCGATGGCCTTGCGCACGGTGCGTGGCCATGATCGGGTGGGCCGGGTCCAGTGCGAAGAAGGTCACCGAGCCGGGGCAGGAAGAGGCCATCTTGGAGACCATCGGGTCGGCCGCATTCAACACGGCAGTCCCCGTCGGCGCCACGTTCTCGACGATGACGCGCTTGACCACGGCCAGGTCTTCCACGGTGCTGATGTAGGACAGGCCCAGGTGGTCGCCCATGCCGATGTTGGTGACCACGGCCACGGCGCAGCGGTCGAAGCCGAGCCCCTCGCGCAGCACCCCGCCACGGGCGGTTTCCAGCACGGCGGCATCCACATCCGGGTGGAACAGTACGTTGCGGGCGCTGCGCGGGCCGCTGCAGTCGCCGGTATCGGTACGCTGGCCGTCGATGTAGACGCCATCGGTATTGGTCATGCCCACGCGCAGGCCGGTCTTGGCCAGCAGGTGGGTGATCAGGCGCACGGTGGTGGTCTTGCCGTTGGTGCCGGCCACGGCCACGACCGGGATGCGGCCATCGTCGCCATCTTCATACATGGTCGAGATGATGGCTTCGCCCACATCACGCGCCTTGCCGTACGAGGGCGAGAGATGCATGCGCAGGCCGGGCGCGGCATTGACTTCGACGATGCCGCCGCCTTGTTCTTCCAGCGACATGTGCACCGAGTTGCAAACCACGTCCACGCCGCAGATATCGAGCCCGACCATCTGCGCCGCCGCGATGGCGCGTGCAGCGACGTCCGGGTGTACGTCATCGGTGACATCGGTGGCGGTACCGCCGGTGGAGAGGTTGGCATTGTTGCGCAGGACCACGCGCACGCCCTGGGCGGGGATGGCTTCCGGGTCCAGGTTCTGGCCGGCCAGCACCGACAGGGCGATGTCGTCCAGGCGGATCTTGGTCAGCGAAGTCGCATGGCCGTCGCCGCGCAGCGGGTCGGCGTTGACCTGATCGATCAGCTGGCGGATGGTGTGCACGCCGTCGCCGATGACTTGCGGCGGATCGCGGCGGGCCGCCGCCACCAGGGTCTTGCCGATCACCAGCAGGCGGAAGTCGTGGCCGGGCAGGTAGCGTTCGACGATGACCTCATCGCTGATCAGGGCCGCATTGTTGAAGGCGCGGGTGATCTGTTCCGGGGTGCTGACGTTGACCGCCACGCCCTTGCCCTGGTTGCCGTCGAGCGGCTTGATGACCACGGCCGAGCCGATTTCCTCGGCCGCCTTGAGGGCATCTTCCACGGTCTCGACCACGCGGCCATTGGGCACCGGCACGCCGGCGGCGTGCAGCAGCATCTTGGTCAGGTCCTTGTCTTGCGCAATCGATTCGGCAATGGCGCTGGTGTTGCTGGTTTCGGCGGCCTGGATACGTTTCTGGCGGCTGCCCCAGCCGAATTGCACCATGCTGCCCTGGGTCAGGCGGCGATAGGGGATGCCGCGCTTGATGGCGGCGTTGACGATGGAGCCGGTCGAGGGGCCCAGGCGCACGTCCTCATCCAGTTCGCGGATGCGGGCCAGGGCGCCGGTGAGGTCGAAGGGCGTATCCGCCTGGGCGGCGCGCACCAGTTCCAGCGCCAGATCGAAGGCCAGGCGGCCGACTTCTTCTTCGCTGTATTCCACCACCACCTGATAGATGCCGGTATCGACGGTCGATACCGTGCGGCTGAAGGTCACCGGGCAGCCGGCCTGGCTTTGCAGTGCCAGGGCAGCGGCAGCCAGGGCGTGGGCCATGGAGACGACCTGCTTGCCGCCATCGGGTTCGAGGAAGCCGATCTGCGGGAAGCGGGCGCGCAGGCGCAGTTCGAAGCCGGGCATGTCATCGATGACGCGCTCGTTTTCCGGGCAGGAAACGATGGCTTCGATGGCAGTATGTCTGCTCCAGAGATTGGGGCCGCGCAGGGCGCGAATGCGGGATACGTCCATGGACAATTTTTCCTAGGTGTCTCTTGATCTTGAATCGGTCAGGCGTGCCGGGCTCAGGCCGCCTGGCTCTTGAACTTCAGGCCTTGCTCTTCGGCGCGTTCGGTACCGAACAGCTCGATGCCGGCACGGATCACCTCGGGTCCGATGCCCAGCGCCCAGGCGGCACCGACGGCGGCCAGCACGTTCTCGACCTGGTAGGCGACGGCGCCGTTTTCGGTCAGCGGGATGGCATCCACCGAGCTGACCTTGCACTGGCGCTGGCCATCGGCCTGGATCAGGTCGCCATCGCGCAGGAACACGGCACGACCGCCTTCCTTCAGGTGGCTGGCCAGCAGTTCGGAAGCCGGATCGGTGCTGAAGAAGATGACTTCGCCATCGCACAGCTGGGCCATGTCGGCCACCAGCGGGTCGTCGGCATTGAGCACGGCGGCGCCTTCGGGCAGTACCAGATCGACCTGGGTGCGCTTGACCTTGGTGGCGATCTGCTCGGCGTTCTCGATGTAGAACTCGGGCAGGCTGTCGGTGGGATCGATGTTGGCGACCACGCCGACCAGGCAGCGGTCATAGGCCAGGCCTTCGGCCAGGATGGCGGCGCTGCCGTTCTCGAACACGGCGGCTTCCACCGCGCGGTTCAACAGCACGCGATGGGCGGCGTCCCAGGTGGCGCGGTTGCCGCGCTCGATCTGGCGTTCGCCGAAATACAGGCCTTCGCCGCAGGCCAGGCCCACGTGCTTGCCCGACAGATGCACGATGCGCGCGATCAGGCGGGCGATGGTGGTCTTGCCGTGGGTGCCGGTGACGCCGACGATGGGGATGCGACCGTTTTCTTCCGGGCCGAACAGGTTGTCGATGATGGCTTCGCCGACCGGACGCGGCTTGCCGTCCGAGGGCTTCAGATGCATCAGCAGGCCGGGGCCGGCGTTGACCTCGACGATGGCGCCGCCCTGGTCTTGCAGCGGACGGGAAATGTCTTCGGCCACGATGTCCACGCCGGCGATGTCCAGGCCGACGATGCGCGCGGCCAGCGAGGCGGCAGCGGCCACGCTCGGGTGCACCAGGTCGGTGATGTCGGAGGAAACGTTGCCATTGCGCAGCAGCAGGATGCGGCGACCGGCAGCGGGCACCGATTCGGTGGTCAGGTTCTGGCGCTGCAGTTCCAGCGCGGCGGCCGGTTCACGGTCCAGCAGCACCGGGTCCAGCAGGTGTTCTTCCAGCAGGCCGCGGCGCGGATCGCGGTTCAGTTCGTCCAGCAGATCCTGCACGGTGGACTTGCCATCGCCGACGATGAAGATCGGTTCACCACGGGCGGCGGCGGCCAGCTTGCCGCCGACGATCAGCAGGCGGTGTTCCAGGCCCGGGATGAAGCGTTCGACCAGCACGCCGCTGCCTTCTTCCAGCGCGACCTTGAAGGCGGTCTCGATTTCCTCGCGGGTATTCAAGTTGATGAAGACGCCACGGCCGTGGTTGGCATCGCAGGGCTTGACCACCACCGGCAGGCCGATGTCCTGGGCGGCATCCCAGGCGTCTTCCGGGCTGTCCACCAGGCGGCCTTCGGGGACCGGCACGCCGCAGGTTTCCAGCAGCGACTTGGTGAGGTCCTTGTCACGCGAGATGCCTTCGGCAATCGCGCCGGTCTGGTCGGATTCGGCGGTCCAGATGCGGCGCGACTTGCAGCCGTGGCCCAGTTGCACCAGGTTGCCTTCGGAGAGGCGGATGGTGGGGATGCGGCGCTCGTCGGCGGCGTCCACGATGCAAGCGGTGCTGGGACCGAGGCACAGGCGGTCGACCATGCGGCGCAGCTTGCGCAGGGTGGCATCGAGGTCGTACGGCTGATCTTCGATGGCGGCCATCACCAGGTCGCGGGCGGCGAAGAGCGCTGCGCGGGTGACCGTTTCATGGCGGGCGCGCACCACCACCTTGTAGACGCCGCGCACATTGGTCTCGCGCGCCTTGCCGAAGCCGCCGGGCAGGCCGGCCAGGTTCTGCAGTTCCAGCGTGACATGTTCCAGGATGTGGCCGGGCCAGGTGCCTTCATGCAGGCGACGTACGAAGCCGCCGCGTTCTTCATAGCTGCAGCGGTGTTCGATCAGGGTCGGTAGCCAGGTGGTCAGGCGGTCGACGAAGCCGGGAATGGTATTGGAGGGAAAGTCTTCCAGTTCGCCGATATCGATCCACACTTCGAGCGCGGAACGGTAGGTCCAGATGTTGGGGCCCTTGAGATTCAGGAAACGGAGGAATTCGATGTTTTTCATGTGTGGTGGGGAGTCCGCTGTAGTTGCCCAAGGCGCCTGAGACCGTTGGCCGATCCGGGCCGCATCGGCCGTACCAGGGCGCCGTCCGGCAAAGCCGGTCAGCGCCCTGTCAGAATAACGCATGGATCAGTAACGCGCAGCGCGGCTTTTGGTTTACTGCATTTGTCGTATGCAATAAATGAATGAAAGATGAGATTGCCTCAAAGAAAACGATCAGCGCGCCTGTTGCATGGGGGAAGAACAGAGCGGCGCGGGCGAAATGCGGGGTTCATCGGGCAGGCAGAGGGGAAAAGGGTGGATATGAACGATATTGTCGCAGACTGTCCCGCTGCCGTGGCAATGGGGGCATAAAAAACCGCGGGCTGCTTGTCTTGCTGCAGGCATGTGAAGATGTTGGCGCTCCGGCCATTCGCATTGAGCGGGAATCTTCATAGCTGTGCGGTAGCGAATGAACATCCCGGTACACCGTTTGGTGCGCTCTCGCGTTATCGGAAGGGCGGCCACAGATGGGCACGCAGATCGTCGATGGGGAACGGGGGACGCTGCGCTATAATCGCGCGCTGCCCGTTGGCACATCCCTGCAGGCATCAAGACAACAGGTCCGGCGAGACCTGAACTCCCTCGAATACTCAAATACCTAGCCAAACTGCTCGCTTCGGGCCTCAACGTTGCCGTTACATGACTACTGACTCAATACCTTCCGCGACCGCCAGCCTGCCCGAGCGCTGGCAAACGGAAACTGCTGCCCGCCTGGCGCCCGGTGAATCCGTGCTGGCCTGGCTGGAGCTGGACCTGGACGCCCAGCTGCACTTCAAGTCCTCGCTGGTGGTGGCCACCGACCAGCGCCTGCTGGCCGCGGCCCCGGACGGACAGACATGGCAGGACTGGCCCTATCGCCCCGCGCTGCAACTGAAGCATGCCGACCACGCCGGCGTGGGCACGCTGGAACTGTGCGACGGTGCCGGCCGCCTGGCCGCCTGGCGTTATACCCTGGCGCAGAACCCGCAGGCGCTGCGCCTGATCAAGCTGTTCGAGCAGCAGCGCGAACTGCTGGCCTCGGGCGTGCGGGCCGAGGAAGAAGGTGACGTCTGCCCGACCTGCAAGGCCGTGCTGCCCGAAGGCCAGGAAACCTGTGCCATCTGCCCCGAGACCAAGGAAGCGCCGCCTTCCACCTGGGCGCTGTTCCGCCTGTCGCGCTTTGCCAAGCCCTACAAGGGCTCGCTGCTGCTGGGCTTCCTGCTGACGCTGGCCTCCACCGCCGCCACGCTGGTGCCGCCGTACATGACGATGCCGCTGATGGACAACGTGTTGATCCCGTTCCAGAACGGCGCCCCCATCGATACCCATCTGGCCACGCTCTACCTGTCGGGCCTGCTGGGTGCGGCATTGCTGGCCTGGGGCCTGGGCTGGGCACGGACCTATATCCTGGCGCTGGTCTCGGAGCGCATCGGCGCGGACCTGCGCACCACCACCTATGCCCACCTGTTGCGGCTGTCGCAGGAATATTTCGGCGGCAAGCGCACCGGCGACCTGATGGCGCGCATCGGATCGGAGACCGACCGCATCTGCGTGTTCCTGTCGCTGCATCTGCTGGATTTCGCCATCGACGTGTTGATGATCATCATGACGGCGGCCATCCTGATCTCCATCAATCCCTGGCTGGCGCTGGTGACCCTGCTGCCGCTGCCCTTCATCGCCTGGATGATCCACGTGGTGCGCGACCGCCTGCGTCACGGCTTCGAGAAGATCGACCGCATCTGGTCGGAAGTGACCAATGTGCTGGCCGATACCATCCCCGGCATCCGCGTGGTGAAGGCCTTTGCGCAGGAAAAGCGCGAAGTGGCGCGTTTCCGTGAGGCCAACCGCCACAACCTGATGGTCAATGACCGGGTGAACAAGATCTGGTCGCTGTTCACCCCGACCGTGACTTTCCTGACCGAAGTGGGCTTGCTGGTGGTCTGGGTGTTCGGGATCTGGCAGGTCTCCAGCAACCAGATCACGGTGGGTGTGCTGACCGCCTTCCTGGCTTATATCAGCCGCTTCTATACCCGCCTGGATTCGATGAGCCGCATCGTTTCGGTCACGCAGAAGGCCGCGGCCGGCGCCAAGCGCATCTTCGACATCCTGGATCACGTCTCCAGCGTGCCGGAGCCGGCCAATCCGGTGCACCTGGAGAAGGTGCAGGGCGCCATCGAAGTGCGCAACATCGGCTTCCGCTATGGCAACCGTGCGGTGATCCGCAACATGAGCCTGTCCATTGCGCCGGGCGAGATGATCGGTCTGGTCGGCCACAGCGGTTCGGGCAAGTCCACCATGGTGAACCTGATCTGCCGCTTTTATGATGTCTCCGAAGGCGCGATCCGCATCGATGGCGTGGACATCCGTTCGCTGCCGATTTCCGAATACCGCCGCAACATCGGTCTGGTGCTGCAGGAACCCTTCCTGTTCTTCGGCACCATTGCCGAGAACATCGCCTACGGCAAGCCGGAAGCCACCCGTGAGGAAATCATCGCCGCCGCCCGTGCCGCCCACGCGCATGAATTCATCCTGCGCCTGCCGCAGGGGTATGACTCGCTGGTGGGCGAGCGCGGCCAGGCCTTGTCAGGCGGTGAACGCCAGCGCATCTCGATTGCGCGCGCACTGCTGATCGACCCGCGCATCCTGATCCTGGATGAGGCCACGTCCTCGGTCGATACCACCACCGAAAAGGAAATCCAGAAGGCGCTGGACAACCTGGTGCAAGGCCGTACCACGATCGCCATCGCCCACCGCCTGTCCACGCTGCGCAAGGCCGATCGTCTGGTGGTGCTGGATCGCGGCCAGGTGGTCGAGGTCGGCAATCACGAAGAACTGATGGCCCGTGAAGGGCATTACTACAAGCTCTACCAGGCACAGGCGCGCAATCCTGACGGCGAGGCCGAGGTCTCGGTGAGCGAAGAAGAGAAGGGTGAATAAGCCATGAGCACTCTGATGAATTCTGCCCAAACCTTCACTTTGGAACGCAACGCTTTTGGACGTCTGGTGCTGACCGACGCCCAGGGCGGCCTGCACGAGCACGTGATTCCGGTGCGTGCATTTCCGATCACATCGCCTGAACGCGGCCTTTCTCTGGTCAGCAGCGACGGCCATGAGCTGGCCTGGATCGATACCCTGGACGAAGTGGATGCCCCGACGCGCCGCCTGATCGAGGAAGAACTGGCCAGCCGCGAATTCATGCCGGAGATCCAGCGCATCGTCAGCGTCTCCACCTTTGCCACGCCCAGCGACTGGACCGTGCAGACCACGCGCGGCACCACCACCTTCACGCTCAAGGGCGAGGAAGATATCCGTCGTCTGGCGGCACCGGCCTTGCTGATTGCGGACAGCCACGGCATCCAGTTCCTGATCCGCGACCAGAAGGCGCTGGACAAGCACAGCCGCAAGATACTGGATCGTTTCCTCTGATCTCAGGACGGCCGGGCGGTCCATCAACCTGCCGTTCGTCCTGAGTAGCGGCGGCATCGCCGCGTATCGAAGGCGTACGGACGCTGCGCCTTCGATACGGGCCTTGCGGCCCTACTCAGGATGAACGGTGCCTTATTGATATCGAATGACGAACACATAAAGGCCCTGATTTTTCGATCAGGGTCTTTGTTTTTTGGTCATGTGCTGCCTAGAACTTTTCGTCCGGCCGCAGATACCGCCACTGACCCGTCGGCAGCTCGCCCAGCTTGACGCCACCGATGCGCACGCGCTTCAAGCCGATCACCTTCAGGCCGACCATATCGCACATGCGGCGGATCTGGCGCTTCTTGCCTTCGCGCAGGATGAAGCGCAGCTGATCCTCGTTCTGCCACATCACCTTGGCCGGACGCAGCGGCTTGCCATCCATGATCAGGCCGTGGTTCAGGCGCTTGAGATCGGATTCGGGCAGCTTGCCCGGGCGGGTGTATTGCACGCGCACCAGGTATTCCTTGTCGACCGCCGAATCCTCGCCGATCAATTGCTTGGCGATGCGGCCATCCTGGGTCAGTACCAAGAGGCCCACCGAATCGATGTCCAGCCGTCCGGCCGGCACCAGGCTCTTCAACTGGCGCGGGTGGAAGCGCATCTCGGTCTGGTCTTCGGCCCAGCGCGACTGTTCGTTGACCAGCACCACGGCCGGCTTGTAGCCATCCTCGGCCTGCCCGCTGACGTAGCCCATAGGCTTGTTGATGAGGATGGTCACGCGCTGGGCCTGCTCGGCGCTGGCCTGGCGTTCCACGGTGACCTTCTGGTGTGGCAGCACCTTGCTACCCAGCACCGACACCACCTGGCCATCCACGCGCACCCAGCCTTTTTCTATCCATTCGTCGGCTTCGCGGCGCGAGCACAGGCCGAGTTCGGACATGCGTTTGGAAAGTCGTACAGGTTCAGTCATGGGGATTGCCTTGCGAAAAACGGAGGGCCGGCCAGCGGCGAGGGTGAGATTGTACGACCAGCCGCGCCGCCGCGCCAGACGCGGGCGGCAGCGCGGACAGGGGGAGGCGGGTCAGATGCGCAGGGTCTGCAGCAGTTCGGTTTCCAGCAGGATCTGGTTGCGCGGCTGGGACAGGCCGGGGCCGTCGATGAGGAACACGTCTTCCACGCGCTCGCCCAGGGTCATCACCTTGGCGGTGTGCAGGTTGATGCGGTACTTGGCCAGCACGTTGGAGATCGAATACAGCAGCCCGGCGCGGTCATTGGCCGAGACCGACAGCAGGTAGTACTGGCCGCGCTCATCGGGGCGCAGGTCCACCGAGGGATTGACCGGGAAGGTGCGCGACAGGCGCGACAGACGTGCCTTGGACGGTGCCGGCAGGGGGGCGTCGGACTGCAGCAGGGCACCCAGTTCGTGCTCGATCAGGTTGATGATGTCGCGGTAGTTCTTGGCGAAGACCGGCGCATTGATGAGGAAGGCATCCAGCGCATAGTTGTTGCGGGTGGTGTGGATCTTGGCGTCGAAGATACTGAAGCTTTTTTCATCGAAGTAGCTGCAGATGCGCGCAAACAGGTCGGGGCGGTCAGGCGTGTAGACCGCCACCTGAACGCCTTCGCCAATCGGTGCCAGACGGCAGCGTACCAGCGGCACGCCGGTCTCCACCTTGTCGTAGAAGCAGCGCGTCTGCCAGGCGATGTCGGAGGCATCGTGGCGCAGGAAGTAGGCCACGTCCAGCTGCTTCCACAGCGCTTCGTGGGCGTCGGCCGGCAGGCCGTACAGGCGCAGGGTCTTGATGGCTTCCTGCTGGGTATTTTTCAGTTCGCGGTCGGCCGAGGGGGCTTCGCCGCCCAGTACGCGCAGGGTCATGCGGTAGAGATCTTCGAGCAGCTTGCCTTTCCAGGCGTTCCAGACCTTGGGGCTGGTGCCGCGGATGTCGGCCACCGTCAGCAGGTAGAGCGCGGTCAGGTGGCGCTCATCCTTGACCAGCTGGGCGAAGGCGGTGATGACGTCGGGGTCCGACATGTCCTGCTTTTGCGCCACGTGCGACATGGCCAGGTGCTGCTCGACCAGGAAGACGATGAGTTCGGTGTTCTCTTCCGAGATGCCATGCTGCTCGCAGAAGGCGCGTGCATCGGCCATGCCCAGCTTGGAGTGATCGCCGCCGCGGCCCTTGGCGATGTCGTGGAACAGCGCCGCCACATACAGTACCCAGGGCTGGCCGAAGTTGGCCATGAGCTGGCTGCAGAAGGGATATTCATGCGCATGTTCGCTCATGGTGAAGCGACGCACGTTACGCACCACCATCAGGATGTGCTGGTCCACCGTGTAGACGTGGAACAGGTCATGCTGCATCTGCCCGACGATCTGGCGGAAGTTCGGCAGATAGCGGCCCAACACGCTGGTGGCATTCATCCCGCGCAGGGCGTGGAGGATGCCGCGCTTGCTCTGGATGATCCGCATGAACAGGCGGTGATTCTCGGGATCGGCGCGGAAGGCATTGTCGATCTTGAAGCGGGCATGCCAGAGCGCGCGCAGGGTGCGTGCGGACATGTCCTTGAGTTCCGGATGCTCGGCCAGCACCAGGAAGACTTCGAACATCGCCGAGGGCGTTTCTTCAAACACCTTGTCATGGGCGATGTCGACGAAGCCGTTGACTTCGTTGAAGCGCTCGGTGAGCGGGCGTGGCACCGCCTGTTGCGGGAAGAGGTGGGCTTCGATGTTCTGCAGCAGGATGGTGTTCAACTGGGTCACGGCCTTGGCGGCCCAGTAGTAGCGCTGCATCAGGTATTCGCTGGCGCGGCGCGTGTCGGTGGTCTTGAAGCCGAAGGTTTCGGCAAGCTGGGTCTGGATGTCGAACACCAGCCGGTCTTCGCGGCGGTCGGTGAGGATGTGCAGGCGGATGCGGATGTCCTTGAAGGCGCGTTCCTTCTGGCGCAGCTGGCGCGCCTCGGTAGAGGTCAGCATGCCGTGCACGGCCAGTTCGGCCCAGGAGTTGCCCAGCCCGGCCGCCTTGGCCACCCACAGGATCACCTGCAGGTCGCGCAGGCCGCCGGGGCTTTCCTTGCAGTTGGGTTCGAGACTGTAGGGCGTGTCTTCATATTTGATGTGGCGCTGGCGCATTTCCAGGGTCTTGGCCTGGAAGAAGGCCAGCGGGTCCAGCGCGGCCTGATAGCGCTCCTGCAGCCGCTTGAAGAGGGTGCGGCTGCCCGTGACCAGACGCGCTTCCAGGAGGCTGGTCTGCACCGTGATGTCGGCGGCCGATTCGTCCAGGCATTCGTCGATGGTGCGGATGCTGTGGCCGATTTCCAGGCCGATGTCCCAGAACAGTTGCACCAGGGATTCCAGCTTTTCCTTCTTGGCCGCATCCGGGGCCTGGTCCAGCAGGATCAGCACGTCCACGTCCGAATGCGGGAACAGTTCGCCACGGCCATAGCCGCCCACTGCCACCAGGGCGGCATTGCCGGACATGCCCAGTTCTTCCCAGGCCCGCGTCAGGGCTTCGTCGACGTTGCGGCGCAATTGCGCCAGCAACTGCTCGGTCTTGTGGTTGGACTGGAACACCTCGATGGCTTGCTGGCGCGCGGCCTTGAGCTGTTTCTTGAGCGTGATGGCGAGTGTGGGCATCGTGGTAGGCAATCAGAGCAGGCAGGGCGGCGGGGCAGCGCCCATATGAACAAAGCCGCATCCCCATGCGGCTTCGCGCCCCAAGCAGGTTTTATGCCGGAAACTGTGCAGATGAAGGGGCGTGCACAGATTTGCGGCCATCAGGATTACGCCGGGGTGGCGACCTGGTTCTGGATGAAGGCCGGCGGCGCCGGCATGCCGGGCGAGACGGTCAGCACTTCGAAGCCGGTTTCGGTGACCAGTACGGTATGTTCCCACTGCGCCGACAGGCTGCGGTCCTTGGTCTTGATGGTCCAGCCGTCGCCCATTTCGCGGATTTCGCGGCGGCCGGCGTTGATCATTGGTTCCACCGTGAAGATCATGCCGGCTTCCAGTTTCTCCAGCGTGCCGGGGCGGCCGTAGTGCAGCACCTGCGGTTCTTCGTGGAACACCTTGCCGATGCCGTGACCGCAGAATTCGCGCACCACGCTGTAGCCGGCTTTTTCGGCGTGCTGCTGGATGACGTGGCCGATGTCGCCCAGATGTGCGCCGGGCTTGATCTTGGAGATGCCCAGCCACATGCATTCATAGGTGATCTCGGTCAGGCGGCGGGCCAGGATGGAGGGCTCACCCAGGAAGAACATGCGGCTGGTGTCGCCGTGGTAGCCGTTCTTGATGATGGTGACGTCGATGTTGAGCACGTCGCCGTCCTTCATCACCTTGTCGCCCGGGATGCCGTGGCAGATCACATCGTTCAGGGACGTGCAGATGGCCTTGGGGTAGGGCGTGTAGCCCGGCGGGCAATAGTTCAGCGGGGCCGGGATGCTGCCTTGCACGTTGGTCATGTACTCGTGGCAGAGGCGGTCGATCTCGCCGGTGGTCACGCCCGGTTTCACGAAGGGGGTGATGTAGTCCAGCACCTCGGCGGCCAGGCGGCCGGCCACGCGCATGCCTTCGATGTCTTCGGCGGTCTTGATGGTGATGTTGCCCATGATAAATCGCAATTCGCTAGAAAATCGTCAAGACGGGATTATAGATGATGGGGGTGGTTTCTGTTTTGCCCGCTCGGAGCAGCAGGGCGCGGCCTGGCGTCGACTGTGCGACCCGGTTTTATGTGCTACTTGAACAAAAGTGTAGGGTCGAGTAGAATGCCGGGCTGATCTGAAAACCACAGATTGGTTGTCGAATGCGGTGTGCGGAATGATTCTTCATGCAACTTTGGCAATAAATGATGTAAAAACCGTCGTAAAAATCTTTTGAAACGCGAATCCGTTCGCTAAAAGGGTGTCCGGCTGCATGAGCCGGATGACCGAGCGGATTCCAGACCTAACCCTGGAGAAATTCATGTCCGTTACCATGCGCGAAATGCTGGAAGCCGGTGTCCACTTCGGTCACCAAACCCGCTTCTGGAACCCCAAGATGGCCCCCTTCATTTTCGGTCATCGCAACAAGATTCACATCGTCAACCTGGAAAAGACCCTGGGCATGTACCAGGAAGCCGTCAAGTACGTGCGCCAGCTGTCGGCCAACCGCGGCACCATCCTGTTCGTCGGCACCAAGCGTCAAGCCCGCGAAATCCTGGCTGCAGAAGCGCAACGCGCCGGCGTGCCCTACGTTGACCAGCGCTGGCTGGGCGGCATGCTGACCAACTTCAAGACCATCAAGACCTCGATCAAGCGCCTGAAGGACATGGAAGCTGCCATCGAAGACGGTTCGGTCGAGAAGCTGTCGAAGAAGGAAGCCCTGCTGTTCACCCGTGAACAGGAAAAGCTGCAGAAGGCCATCGGCGGCATCAAGGACATGGGCGGCATTCCTGACGCCATCTTCGTCATCGACGTCGGCTACCACAAGGGCGCCATCACCGAAGCCGCCAAGCTGGGCATTCCGGTCATCGGCGTGGTCGACACCAACCACTCGCCCGAAGGCGTCACCTACGTGATCCCGGGTAACGACGATTCCGCCAAGGCGATCGCTCTGTACGCTCGCGGCATGGCTGACGCCGTGCTGGAAGGCCGCGCCAACGCCGTCAATGACGTCGTTGAAGCCGTCAAGGGCGATGAATTCGTCGAGGTCGAGCAGGCTTGATTCTGCTCTTCCGGTAGTACGGTAGTTCAAAAAGGGGTAACAGCGGGTAGTGACGCAGTGGCCCCTTTTTTTTGATTCAATTTTCGAGTTTCAGGCATGCCGCAAGCGCGGGATGCCTCCAAGTCAGGAGAAAAGTATGGCGGCAATTACCGCAGCAATGGTGGGCGATCTGCGCGCGAAGACCGACGCGCCGATGATGGAATGCAAGAAGGCGCTGACCGAAGCCGATGGCGACATGGCCAAGGCCGAAGAGATTCTGCGCGTCAAGCTGGGCAGCAAGGCTTCCAAGGCCTCTTCCCGCATCACCGCAGAAGGCGTGATTTCGACCTACATCGCTGGCAATGTCGGCGCCCTGGTCGAAGTGAACTGCGAAACCGACTTCGTGACCAAGAACGACGAGTTCATCGGTCTGGTCGAAGCCGCTGCCAAGCTGGTGGTCGAGCAGAACCCGGCTGACGTGGCTGCCCTGGGCGCCTGCAAGCTGCCCGACGGCAAGACCCTGGAAGAACTGCGCACCGAACTGATCGGCCGCATCGGCGAGAACATGTCGTTCCGTCGCTTCCAGCGTTTCGAAACCAGCGGCAAGCTGGCTTCCTACCTGCACGGCACCCGCATCGGTGTGATCGTCGAGTTCGACGGCGCCGAAGAGCAAGTGGGCAAGGACGTGGCCATGCACATCGCTGCCATGAAGCCGGTCGCCCTGTCGGCCGAGCAAGTGCCGGCCGACCTGATCGAGAAGGAACGTTCGGTCGCCGCCCTGAAGGCTGCCGAATCCGGCAAGCCGGCTGATATCGTCGCCAAGATGGTCGATGGTTCGGTGCAGAAGTACCTGAAGGAAGTGTCCCTGTTCAACCAGGCTTTCGTGAAGAACGACAAGCAAAGCGTGGAACAGATGCTGAAGGCGGCCAATACCACCGTCAAGTCGTTCGCCATGTACGTGGTGGGCGAGGGCATCGAGAAGAAGCAAGACGACTTCGCTGCCGAAGTGGCAGCGCAAGTGGCTGCAGCGAAACAAGCTCAGTAAGCGTCGCAGGAAAAACGGGCCGAGAGGCCCGTTTTTTTAAGCCGGCGCCCGGGAACTTTCGGGGTCGGCTGCATCTACAGTCAGGGTCGCTCATGGGGCTGGCGCTGATGAAGGCAGGAACGGCAAGGTCGTGCCGGCAGTACCGGCAGCAACCAGTAATAAACGAAATACAGGCAATACAGGCAACAGAACAAGGCGCAGCAGTACATCCCCTCATGCGTTCGAGCTACCCTCTGATGACGAAAACGCGCCATTTCGTCGGGTCACAGCGAGTGCCGGCGCGTCAATACGTAATTCAACCTCGGAAAGAACACGGAGCCCTGCAATGACAACACCAGCTTACAAGCGCGTACTCCTCAAACTCTCCGGCGAAGCACTGATGGGCGACGACGCCTATGGTATCAATCGCGCGACCATCGAACGCATGGTCGCGGATGTAGCAGAAATCAGCAAACTGGGCGTGGAACTGGCCATCGTGATCGGTGGCGGCAACATCTTCCGCGGCGTGGCGCCGGGCGCCCAGGGCATGGATCGTGCGACCGCCGACTACATGGGCATGCTGGCCACCGTGATGAACTCGCTGGCCCTGGCCGATGCCATGCGCCAGGCCGGCCTGACGGCCCGCGTGATGTCGGCCATCGGCATCGAGCAGGTGGTCGAGCCCTACGTGCGCCCCAAGGCGCTGCAATATCTGGAAGAAGGCAAGATCGTGGTCTTCGCGGCCGGCACCGGCAACCCCTTCTTCACCACCGACACCGCCGCTGCACTGCGTGGCTCGGAAATCGGCGCCCAGATCGTGTTGAAGGCCACCAAGGTCGATGGCGTCTACACCGCCGACCCCAAGAAGGATCCGGCAGCCACACGCTACCAGTCGATTTCCTTTGATGAAGCCATCGCCAAGCACCTGCAGGTGATGGATGCCACCGCCTTTGCGCTGTGCCGCGACCAGAAGCTGCCGATCAAGGTGTTTTCCATCGTCAAGCCGGGCGCGCTGAAGAGCGTGGTCATGGGCGATGACGAGGGCACCCTGGTTCACGTCTGATCACATCTGAGCGATATTGCAGTGCAGAAACCGGCCGCAGGCCGGGATTCCCGTTTACAATGCCGGTCTTTCAGGCATTTGCCATCAAGACAAGCCAAGTTATTGCACCACAGTTAGGAGAGCAGCATGAGTGTCGCTGACGTCAAGAAAAATACCGAACAGAAGATGGCCAAGTCCATCGAAACCCTCAAGGCCAACCTGGCCAAGGTCCGTACCGGCCGTGCTCACACCGGCCTGCTGGATCAGGTCATGGTCGAGTACTACGGTTCGCCCACCGGTCTGTCGCAGGTGGCCAACCTGACCCTGATCGATGCCCGCACCATCGGTGTGCAGCCCTTCGAAAAGAAGATGGCCGCCGTCATCGAAAAGGCCATCCGTGAAGCCGACCTGGGCCTGAATCCGGCCACCCACGGTGACCTGATCCGCGTGCCGATGCCGGCGCTGACCGAAGAACGTCGCAAGGAAATGGTCAAGCTGGTCAAGAGCGAAGCCGAAGATGCCAAGATCGCCGTGCGCAACATCCGCCGCGAAGGTAACGAAGGCCTGAAGAAGCTGGTCAAGGACAAGATCGCCTCGGAAGACGAAGAGCGCCGCGGCCAGGACGAGATCCAGAAGCTGACCGACAAGTTCGTTGCTGACATCGACAAGATGGTCACCGAGAAGGAAAAGGAAGTGATGACGGTGTAAGCCGTCCCTGCAGGGCCCACGCGCGGCTGCCACGGCGGCCGCGCTGCACGAACAAGTCCAAGACAGAAAAGTGCAGGGGGGAGAGGCAATGGGGGAAATTGCAGACGCAGGCAGGTCGGTTTGTCAAAGCGGTCGCCGCCCGTTACCATGTTGCGCTTCTCTGTCCCGTGTACGGAAAAGTAATAAATCATTTACATGAAGCATCAAAGCTCAACTCTGGCGGTTCCGGAGACTTCCGCGGTTCCGCGCCATGTTGCCATCATCATGGACGGCAACGGTCGTTGGGCGACCAAGCGTTTCCTGCCGCGCGTGGCCGGGCATGCCAAGGGCGTGGATGCCGTGCGCTCCATCGTCGAGGCCTGTGCTGAGCGCGGCATCGAATTTCTGACCCTGTTTGCCTTCAGCTCCGAGAACTGGCGCCGCCCTGCCGACGAAGTGTCGGTCCTCATGCGCCTGTTCATGACGGTGCTGGAGCGTGAAGTGGGCAAGATGGCCAACAACGGCATACGCCTGCGCATCGTCGGCGATATGAGCCGTTTCGATTCCAAATTGCAGGAGATGGCCATCAAGGCCGAAGAGCAGACCGCCGGCAACAGCCGCCTGACGCTGACCGTGTGCGCCAACTATGGCGGCCGCTGGGATGTCATGCAGGCCGTCTCGAAGATGGTCAAGGACAAGCCGGGCGCTACCGACTACACCGAAGAAGAGCTGGCTCCCTACCTGGCCATGGCCTACGCGCCCGAGCCCGATCTGTTCATCCGTACCGGCGGCGAGCAGCGTATCTCCAATTTCCTGTTGTGGCAGCTGGCTTATAGCGAACTGTACTTCACCGAGACCTTCTGGCCTGATTTCGATGCCAAGGCACTGGACCAGGCGATCGCCTCCTATCAACAACGCGAGCGCCGTTTCGGGCGCACCAGCGCCCAGGTGCTGGACCAGAAAAAGGCTTCCTGATGCTCAAGACGCGTGTCATCACGGCGTTGATCCTGCTGGCAATCCTGTTGCCCATCCTGTATTTCGGTTATTTCCCGGCCTTTGCGATGGCGGTGCTGGTGTTCTTCGCCGCTGGCGCCTGGGAATGCTTCCGCCTCTTCAAGAGTCCCCGTCCGACCCTGTGGGCGCTGGTGTGGACGCTTGTATTCAGCGTGATCCTGTTCTTCTCGGGCCTGCCCAGTGTGCGTGCGCTCTACGTACTGTGCGTGCTGCTGTGGGCGCTGCGATTCGTGCCGGCGCTGGGCCTGGGCTTGCCCAGGATCGAGGCCTTCGGCAATCGCCTGCTCAACGGCACCTACATGCTTTCCATCCTCGGCTGCTTCGTGGCCATCGTGGACCTGTTCCAGCATTCGCCGCTGTACCTGCTGTCGGTGATGGCCGTGGTCTGGGTGGCGGATATCGGCGCCTATTTCTCGGGCAAGGGCTTCGGCCGTCACAAGCTGGCACCGACCATTTCCCCCGGCAAGTCCTGGGAAGGCGCCATCGGCGGCTGGCTGGCCGTGCTGGTGATCTCGGCGGCGGTGGCCATGTCCATGAGCGGAGGTGAAACCTTCCAATATCACCTCTATAGCCATTGGGGCTGGGGTGGCTTCGTCGGCATTCTCAGCCTGATGGTGGCGGCCAGCGTGGTGGGCGACCTGTTCGAATCACAGTTGAAGCGCCGCGCCGGCATGAAGGACAGCAGCAACCTGCTGCCCGGCCACGGCGGCGTGCTCGACCGTATCGATGCGCTCATTCCGGTGCTGCCGCTGGCAGCGCTGGTCGACCTCTGGCTGGCGGCTGCCTGAGCCGCCGCTTTCCTCCTGGAAATTCCATGCAGTCCATCAGCATTCTCGGCGCCACCGGTTCCATCGGCGTGTCCACGCTGGACGTGGTGGCCCGCCATCCCGACCGTTATCGTGTCTTTGCGCTCAGCGCCCATGCGCGCGTGGCCGAACTGGCCGAGCAATGCCAGCGCTTTCGCCCTCAAGTGGCCGTGGTTGGCTCGGCCGAGGCGGCGTCTCAGTTGCAGGTCTTGCTGCGTGCCGCCAATCTGAGCACGGAAGTGGCCCACGGTCCGCAAGCCTTGTGCGACATCGCGGCCGCCGACGGCTGCGATATGGTCATGGCGGCCATTGTCGGGGCGGCCGGACTGGCCTCCACGCTGGCTGCCGCCCGCGCCGGCAAGAAGATCCTGCTGGCCAACAAGGAGGCGCTGGTCATCTCCGGCCAGTTGCTGATGGATGCGGTTCAGGCCCACGGCGCCAGCCTGTTGCCGATCGACAGCGAACACAACGCCATCTTCCAGTGCCTGCCGGCTGGCTATACCCGTTCGATGGCTGCCCATGGGGTCGAAAAGATCCTGTTGACGGCTTCCGGCGGGCCTTTCCTTCACCGCGACGTGAGTACGCTGGATCAGGTGAGCGTGGAAGAGGCCGTCGCCCATCCCAAGTGGGTGATGGGTCGCAAGATCTCGGTGGATTCGGCCACCATGATGAACAAGGGTCTGGAGGTGATCGAGGCCCACTGGCTCTTCGGCGCACCTGCGGACAAGATCGAGGTGGTGATCCACCCGCAAAGCGTGATCCATTCCATGGTTTCCTATGCCGATGGCTCGGTGCTGGCGCAGCTGGGCAATCCCGACATGCGTACGCCCATTGCCAACGCGCTGGCCTATCCGGAGCGTATCGCCTCGGGCGTGGCGCCGCTGAATCTGGCCCAGATCGCCCAGTTGTCCTTCTTCCCGCCCGACTATCAGCGCTTCCCCTGCCTGAAACTGGCGTATGATGCCCTGCGAGCCGGCGGTACGCTGGCGGCCATCCTCAATGCCGCCAATGAAGTCGCCGTGCAAGCCTTCCTCGATGGCCGCATCGGCTTCGGGAAGATCGCTCCCCTGATTGAAGAAGTCATGTCCGCCATTCCCAACCGGCAAGCCGACGACATCGCGGCCTTGCTGGATCAGGACCGGCAGGCGCGTGACCTTGCCAGTGCCCTGATTTCACGATGAACCTGTTGCATACCCTGATCGCTTTCTTCGTTGCCCTGGGCACCCTGGTGGTGGTCCATGAGTTGGGGCATTACCTGGTGGCGCGCTGGTGCGGCGTGAAGGTATTGCGCTTCTCGGTGGGGATGGGTCGGGTGATCTGGTCGCGCCGCTTCGGCCGGGACCAGACCGAGTGGGCGATTTCCATCTTGCCGCTGGGCGGCTATGTGAAGATGCTGGACGCCCGCGAGCAGTCCATGGAGGAGATTCCCGAGGCTGATCTCCAGCGCGAGTTCACCCGCCAGTCGGTCTGGCGCCGGATCGCCATCGTGGCGGCCGGTCCGATTGCCAATTTCCTGCTGGCCATCGCCCTCTTTGCCGGACTTTACATGCATGGCGTGCCCGAGCCGGTCCCCGTGCTGCGTGCGGCGGCCCAGCAGAGTGCCGCCTATCAGGCCGGCCTGCGCGCAGGTGACCGCATTACCGCCATCAATGGCGCCCCGGTGCAGGTCTGGTCCGAAGTGCGCTGGAAACTGATGCAACTGGTGCTGGAAAAGGCCGATGCCCGGCTCGACATCGAGCGTCCCAATCCCTCCGGCAATGGCAAGCTGCTCGATACCGTGACCCTGCGCCTGGCCGGCATCGGCAGCAATGAGCTGGAGGGCGACTTCCTGGCCAAGCTGGGGCTGGCCTTGGCGCGTCCGCCCGCGATCATGGGCAAGATCCTGGATGGACCGGCCAAGGCGGCCGGTTTGCAGACGGGCGACCACATCACCTCCATCGATGGCCTGCCCGTGCAGGATGGCCTGGCCTTCGTCGAAAAGGTGCGCGAGTCGGCCGGCAAGGCGCTGCTGCTGCAGGGGCTGCGCGGCAACACCACCTTCGAAGCGCGCGTCACGCCAGACACGGTGGAAGAGGCTGAAAGCGGCAAGCGTATCGGCCGCATCAAGGTCGAAGTGCCGCTGGCACCCGAGATGGCCACCGTCAGCGACGATCTGCTGACCGCCGTGGCCAAGGGCGCGCAGCGTACCTGGGATACCAGCGCGATGACCGTCAAGATGATCGGCAAGATGATCGTCGGACAGGTTTCGCTGAAGAACATCACCGGCCCCATCACGATCGCCGACTATGCCGGACAGACCGCCCGCGTGGGCCTGGTGAGCTATCTGAGCTTCCTGGCCTTCATCAGTATCAGCCTGGGAGTGATGAATCTGTTACCAATCCCGGTTTTAGACGGCGGTCATTTGCTGTATTATGCGCTGGAGATTTTGACAGGGCGGCCCGTTTCCGAGCGGTTTGGGGAAATCGCGCAGCGCGCCGGCCTGGGATTACTGATGGCGCTGATGCTCGTTGCTGCATTCAACGATATCGTGCGACTGATGTTCCAAGGATGAATCCGGCCTGATGCCGGCCCCGGCGAGCAAGCGAGCAAGAACGCGGCGGGGCGGCGAGAAAGACCGGATTTTTTACATTTGCCGGCCAACCCCGATGGCAGTTGTTAAGCAATTGGCAATGGATCAAGCATCCGTTTTCAATTGCTTACCAGCATCATGTCAGGCAGAGCCGCAGCGAAAAACTGTTGATGAACGATAGATGAAATTACACCCTGCGCAACATCCCATCCCGACTTTCTCCCGTCGCCTGATCGCTGCCGCCGCATTTGCCCTGTGCTCCAGCCAGGCCATGGCGATCACGCCCTTCGTGGTCAAGGACATTCGCGTCGAAGGCATCCAGCGTACTGAAGCCGGTACCGTCTTCAGCTATCTGCCGGTGCGCGTGGGCGATACCTTCAACGATGAAAAGGCCACGGCCGCCATCAAGGCGCTGTACGCCACCGGTTTCTTCCGCGATGTGCGCATCGAAGCCGAAGGCGACGTGCTGGTGGTGCAGGTGGTCGAGCGCCCGGCTATCGCCAGCGTCGACTTCTCCGGCATCAAGGAATTCGACAAGGAACAGCTGACCAAGGCCCTGAAGGAAATCGGCGTGGCCGAGTCGCGCATCTTCGACCGCTCGCAGGTCGATCGCGCCGAACAGGAACTGAAGCGTCAATACCTCTCGCGCGGCCTGTATGGCGCCAAGGTGTCCACCACCGTCACCCCGGTCGAACGCAATCGCGTGGCCATTACCTTTGCGGTGGACGAGGGTGAAGTTTCGCGCATCAAGCAGATCAACTTCGTCGGCAA
Organism: Herbaspirillum sp. DW155; assembly: GCF_037076565.1. NCBI lineage: Bacteria > Pseudomonadati > Pseudomonadota > Betaproteobacteria > Burkholderiales > Oxalobacteraceae > Herbaspirillum > Herbaspirillum sp. DW155. The sequence continues at coordinate 2,328,019 of NZ_AP029028.1, forward strand.
CAAGGTCTTCTCCGACAGCACCTTGCGCGACCAGATCAAGCTGACCACGCCGGGCTGGTTCACCTGGTACACCAAGGCCGACCAGTACTCCAAGGAAAAGCTGCAGGGCGACATTGAAACCCTGCGCTCCTACTACCTGGACCGTGGCTATCTGGAAATGCAGGTCGAGTCGACCCAGGTATCGATTACGCCTGACAAGAAAGACATCTACATCACCGTCAATATCAAGGAAGGTGAGAAGTACACCGTCTCCGACATCAAGCTGGAAGGAGAGATGTTCGGCATGGAGCCGGAACTGGCCAAGCTGGTGCAGCTGAAGAAGGGCGACGTCTATTCCGGCGCCAAGCTCACCGACAGCACCAAGAAGATCGGCGAACGCCTGGGCAACTTCGGTTACGCCTTCGCCAACGTCAACGCCAACCCCAATGTCGACCGCGAAAAGAAGGAAGTCGCCTTCACCATCATGGTCGACCCGGGCAAGCGCGTCTACGTGCGTCACGTCAACATCGCCGGCAACACCAAGACCCGTGATGAAGTGATCCGCCGCGAATTCCGCCAGTTCGAGGATTCCTGGTACGACGGCGAGAAGATCAAGCTCTCCCGCGACCGCGTGGACCGCCTGGGCTACTTCAAGGAAGTCACCGTCGATACGCCTGAAGTTCCGGGCACCAGCGACCAGGTGGATGTGAACATGAAGGTCGAAGAAAAGCCGACCGGCAACATCATGATCGGTGCCGGTTTCTCGCAGGCCGACAAGGTGAGCCTGACTGGCTCGATCTCGCAGGAAAACGCCTTCGGCAGCGGCAATACCGTCGGTATCGAGGTCAATACCAGCTCGCGCTATCGCACGATCTCGCTGTCGACCACCAACCCGTACTTCACTGACGACGGTATCAGCCGCACCTACGAAGTCTACCTGCGCACGATTCGTCCGTCGGTGTACGCCACCGGTGACTACAAGGTCAAGACGCTGGGCGGCAGCATCAAGTTTGGCGTGCCGTTCTCGGAACTGGACCGGGTGTTCTTTGGCGTCGGCGTTGAAAACACCAACGTCAGTACCGACAGCACCAGCCCGACTCTGTATCGCCAGTACGTGCGAGACTTTGGCGGCGTGGGCGCCAACGACTGCGACGTGACCTCCAGCACTAACAACTGCGGCGTGGGCAGCGCCCGTACCACCAGCATCCCGCTGACCGTCGCATGGCAGCGTGATGGTCGAGACTCCGCCCTGGTGCCGACCACCGGCCGCTATCAGCGTGCCAATTTCGAGGTTTCCTACGTCGGTACCCTGAAGTACTATCGTGCCAGCTACCAGCAGCAGTACTTCCAGCCCTTCTTCAGCAAGGCCGTGACTCTGGCCCTGAACGGCGAAGTGGATTACGGTCGCGGCCTGGGCAGCAAGCCCTATCCCGTGTTCAAGAACTATTACGCCGGCGGTATCGGCACTGTCCGTGGCTACGAGGCTTCCTCGCTGGGTAGCCTCAAGGACCAGTACGGCGACTCCATGGGCGGCGCCTCGCGTCTGTATGGCAATGCCGAACTGCAGTTCCCGTTCCCGGGCTCGGGCCAGGACCGCACGCTGCGCTGGTTCACCTTCTTTGACGGCGGCAACGTCTTCGCCGACGGCGAAAACATCAAGCTCAACGACCTGCGCTATTCGGCCGGTGTCGGTATCAGCTGGGTGTCGCCGATCGGTCCGCTGAAGCTGAGCTTCGGCAAGCCATTGAACCTGAAGGCGGGTGACAAGTCTCAAACCTTCCAGTTCCAACTGGGTACCGGCTTCTAAAGCGGTCATCATTGATTCGTAATACGGAGAGTAATCTTGAAGTTCATGACCAAATCGTTCCTGTCCCTGCAGACCATCGTGATGGCGGCCTGCCTGTTGAGCTTTGCTCCTGCCCACGCGCAGGAAAGCTCCAAAATCGCTTTCGTGAGCACCGAGCGCATCTTCCGCGAAGCGGCGCCCGCCAAGGCCGCGCAAGCCAAGCTGGAAGCCGAGTTCGCCAAGCGTGACCGTGACCTGCAAGACATGGCCGCACGTCTGAAGGCGCAGTCCGACAAGCTGGACAAGGATGCTGCCGTGCTGTCGGACTCCGACCGCGCCAAGCGCCAGCGCGACCTGTCCGACCTGGACAAGGAATTCCAGCGCAAGCAGCGCGAATTCCGTGAAGACCTGAACCAGCGCCGCAACGAGGAACTGGCCGTGGTCCTGGAACGCACCAACAAGGTGATCCGCCAGATCGCTGAAGCCGAGAAGTACGATATCGTCTTCCAGGAAGCCGTCTATGCTTCCAAGCGCATCGACATCACCGACAAGGTGCTCAAGGAACTGGCGAAGTAATCGCCGTATTGCCATGCGGGCGCAGGGTGGCAACGCCCTGGCGCCCGCATGTCGCTTCAGGGGCCGCCGTCTTGGTGGCCTTTGTTCTTCCGTAACGCCAAGCAACGCCTATCATTCGGAAAAGCCAAGATGAGTATTCGACTGCAGCAACTGGTCGAGCGCCTGGGCGGGCAGCTGAAGGGTGATGCGACCATCGCGGTCCAGGGCATCGCGCCGCTGGACGTCGCAGGTGCCAGCCACATTACCTTCCTCTCCAATCCCAAGTTCCGCGCACAAGCCGAAGCGACCCAGGCGGCGGCGCTGATCCTGTCCGAGGCTGATGATGCCCAGGTGCAGGGCTACGCCGGCGCCCGTATCGTCACCCGCAACCCTTACGCCTACTTTGCGCGCGCCGCGCAGTTGTTCCAGGCGGAGGCGGAAGTTCGTCCTGCTACAGGCATTCACTCCAGCGCTGTCGTTGATCCTTCTGCGCAGGTGGCGCCGGACGCCGTGATCGGCCCGCTGGTGGTCATCGAAGCCGGTGCCGTCATCGGCGCGCGTGCCCGCATCGATGCCGGCAGCTTCATCGGCCATCACGCCAAGGTCGGCGAAGACACCCATTTTCATGCCCGCGCCACCCTGCATCACGCCTGCGAGATCGGTGCACGCGGCATCGTCCATTCGGGTGCGGTGATCGGCGCCGATGGCTTCGGTTTCGCCAACGAAGCCGGGCAATGGATCAAGATCCCGCAAGTCGGCCGTGTGATGATCGGCGATGACGTCGAAATCGGCGCCAATACCACCATCGACCGTGGCGCCCTGGCCGATACCGTGATCGAGGAGGGCGTCAAGCTCGACAACCAGATCCAGATCGCCCACAACTGCCACATCGGCGCGCATACCGCCATCGCCGCCTGTGCCGGCATCGCCGGCAGCGCGAAAATCGGCAAGTATTGCTCCATCGGCGGTGCCGCCATGATCCACGGCCACATCACCATCGTCGACAAGGTGCACGTCTCGGCCGGTACGCTGGCCTTGCGTTCCATCCTGGAGCCGGGGCAGTACACCGGCTTCTACCCCATCACCGAACACCGCGACTGGGAAAAATCCGCTGCCTTGGTGCGCAATCTGGGCACGATGCGTGAGAAAATCCGGGCGTTGGAAAAATCGCTTAAAACGTTAACACAAGAACAAGCAGGCCAAGCCCCGCTTTCAGAGAATCAAGAAGAGAATGAATAGCCTCGACATCAATCAAATCAAACAGTACCTGCCACACCGCTACCCGCTGCTGCTGGTTGATCGCGTGCTGAACTGGGAGAGCGGCAAGACCATCACCGCGATCAAGAACGTGACCGTGAATGAAGAATTCTTCAACGGCCACTTCCCGCACAAGCCGGTGATGCCGGGCGTGCTGATGATCGAGGCGCTGGCTCAGACGGCCGCGCTGCTGTCCTTCCTGACCGAAGGCAGGAAGCCCGATGAAAACACCGTGGTCTATTTCGTCGGCATCGACAATGCCCGCTTCAAGCGTCCGGTGGAGCCAGGCGACCAGCTGAAGATGGAAGTGGAAATCACCCGCCGTGCCCGTGGCATCTGGAAATACCGTGCCGTGGCCACCGTGGACGGCCAGGTGGCCGTGGAAGGCGACCTGATGTGCACCATGCGCAGCGCCGCCGACGCCAGCCAGAGCGCCTGACCGCAGGCCAGCCTGCAAGGCTTGACGTATCAAGCCAGGCCCGGCGGCGATCGGCAGGATCGCGCCGGGCCTGATTCATTGTGCAGATTGCTTCATTGCAAGATGTGCAACCAGTGAACCTACCGAAGCACAGGACATGTCCAAGATCCATCCAAGCGCAGTGATTGCTCCCGGAGCGCAGATCGACGAATCCGTCGAGATCGGCGCCTACGCCGTCATCGGCCCTGACGTGCGCATCGGCGCGGGCACCCGCATCGGCCCCCACGTGGTGATCGAAGGCCACACCACCATCGGCCGCGACAACGAGATTTTCCAGTTCGCCTCCATCGGCGCCGCGCCGCAGGACAAGAAGTACGCCGGCGAGCCGACCACCATGGAAATCGGCGACCGCAACACCATCCGCGAATTCGTCACCTTCAACCGGGGCACCGTGCAGGATGGCGGCGCCACCCGCATCGGCAACGACAACTGGATCATGGCCTACGTCCACCTGGCGCACGACTGCCAGCTGGGCAGCCACATCATCCTGGCCAACAATGCCACCCTGGCCGGCCACGTGCACCTGGGCGACCACGTGTTCCTGGGCGGTTTCACCACGGTGCACCAGTTCTGCCATATCGGTGCCCATGCCATGACCGCCTTTACGGCGGCCGTGAGCCAGGACGTGCCACCCTTCGTGACGGCAGCTGGCAACCGTGCGGTGCCGGCCGGCATCAACAGCGAGGGCTTGAAGCGCCGTGGTTTCTCCAGCGAGCAGATCATGGAGATCAAGCGCGCCTACAAGGTGATCTACCGTGCCGGCCTGCCGCTGGAAGAGGCCAAGCAGCAACTGGCGGACATGGAAGCCAAGTCCGCTCACAGCGCCGAATACATTCGCCTGCTGCGCGAATTCATCGAGGCTTCGGCCCGTGGCATCATCCGCTGACATCACCCGCCGCCAGTCGATCGCACTGGTGGCCGGAGAAAGCTCGGGCGACCTGCTGGGCAGCCGCCTGCTGGCCGGGGTGCGCGAGCGCCTGCCCGACGTGCGGCTGCACGGCATCGGCGGCGAGCACATGATGGCGCAGGGCTTTACCAGCGACTGGCCGATGGACAAGCTGACCGTGCGTGGCCTGTTCGAGGTGATTCCGCGCTACCGCGAGATCAAGGGTATCCAGGACTCGCTGCGCGACAAGCTGCTGGCGGATCGTCCGGATGTCTTCGTGGGGGTCGATTACCCCGGCTTCAACCTGGGCCTGGAAGAACAGCTCAAGAAGGCCGGCATCCCGACCATCCACTTCATCGGCCCGCAGATCTGGGCCTGGCGCGGCTGGCGCATCAAGAAGATCCAGCGTGCGGTGTCGCATATGCTGGTGATCTTTCCCTTCGAGGAAAATCTCTATCGCCAGGCCGGCGTGCCGGTCACCTATGTGGGCCACCCGCTGGCCGAGGTGATCCCGCTGCAACCCGATACCGAAGGCGCCCGCCAGCGCCTCGGTTTGACCGGGCCGGGCAGGGTGGTGGCCATCCTGCCGGGCAGCCGCATGAGCGAACTGAAGCAGAATGGCGAAGGTTTCTTGGCCGCGGCACGGCTGTTGCGGCAGCGCGATGCGCAATTGCAGTTTGTCACGCCCATGGCGGGTGACCGGCAGATGGCCTTCTTTGAGGATCAGATTCGCCAGGGCGGATATGAAGATCTTGGCGTCAGCGTGATCCGTGGCCAGTCGCACAGTGCGATGGAGGCCTCGGACGCGGTGCTGGTGGCTTCCGGCACCGCCTCGCTGGAAGTGGCGCTGTACAAGAAGCCGATGGTGATCTCCTACAAGGTCAACTGGGCCTCGTACCAGATCATGCGGCACATGGCCTACCAGCCCTGGGTGGGCCTGCCCAACATCCTGGCGCGCGACTTCCTGGTGCCGGAACTGCTGCAGCACCAGGCCACACCCGAGGCGCTGGCCGATGCCATGTGGCACCAGCTGGAAGACCATGCGCACCAGCAGCGCCTGGCGAGGCGCTTTGCCGACTTGCACCAGTCGCTGCTGCGCGATACCAGCCGGGAGAGCGCCAACGCGGTATGTGAAGTCATTGGCGCGCGGCGCCGCTGATATGCCGCCAAGAAGGATCGCTGCGGCGATCCGTTTGAGAGTTTGATGAAGGAATTTGCTATGCCCAAGGCGGCCCCCCAGACCCTGGCTTTGTTTGACGACCATACCGGCGAGATCATCTGCGGGGTCGATGAGGCCGGCCGTGGTCCGCTGGCCGGGCCGGTCTTTGCGGCGGCCGTGATCCTCGATCCGGCGCGTCCGGTCAAGGGCCTGCGCGATTCCAAGAAGCTTTCCGAGGCCGCGCGCGACAGTCTGGCGCTGGAAATCAAGGAATCGGCACTGGCCTGGGCGATTGCCTCCTGCAACGAGCAGGAGATCGACGAACTCAACATCCTGCACGCCAGCATGCTGGCCATGCGCCGTGCGGTGGAAGCGCTCTCGACGCCGCCCACGCTGGCCCTGATCGATGGCAACCGCTGCCCGGTCATGAGCATCCGCTCGGAAGCCATCGTCAAGGGCGACGACAAGGTGCCCGCCATCTCGGCCGCCTCCATCCTCGCCAAGACCGCGCGCGATGCGGCGCTGCTGGTCTTGCACGACACCTATCCGCACTACGGTTTCGACCGCCACAAGGGCTATCCGACCCCGTTGCACCTCGAAATGCTGCGGCTGCATGGCGTCTCGCCGGTGCATCGCCGCTCCTATGCGCCGGTCAAGGCCTTGCTGTCCGGCCAGACGGTGGTGATGGCGTGAGCGGGATGAGCATGAAACTGATCACCTCCAAGGACAATCCGGTCTTCAAGGACCTGAAGCAACTGGCCACCAGCAGCCAGGCGCGCCGCCGCGCCGGCCAGAGCCTGCTGGACGGCGTGCACCTGGCCCAGGCCTGGCTGCAGCATCGCGGCGCGCCGCAGGTGTGCGTGGTGGCCGAGAGTGCTCAGTATCACCCTGAAGTGGCGCCCATCCTCACGCAATGTGAAGCCTTGCGCGCGCAATGCCTGGTGCTGGCCGACAAGCTCTATGACGCCATCAGCACCGTTGAGAACGGCGTGGGTCTGCTGTTGCTGGTGAGTACGCCCGATCCGGTGGCCCCGGCGGCGTTGAAGGAATCGGCAGTGCTGCTCGATGGCCTGCAGGATCCGGGCAATCTCGGCTCCATCCTGCGCAGCGCCGCCGCTGCGGGCGTGAAGCAGGTGTTCTGCTCGCCCGGCACCGCTGCTGCCTGGTCGCCCAAGGTGTTGCGGGCCGGGATGGGCGCGCACTTCGTGCTGGACATCTTCGAGAATGTCGATCTGGTGGCCCTGTGCGCCGCCAGCCGCATCCCCTTGCTGGCCACCAGTTCGCACGCGGCCCAGACCATCTACGACTGCGACCTGTCCGGTCCGGTGGCCTGGCTGCTGGGGCATGAAGGGCAGGGCGTGTCGCCGGCCTTGCAGGATGCCGCCACCCATGAAGTGGTGATCCCGCATCTGGGTGAGATGGAGTCGCTCAACGTGGCGGCTGCAGCGGCGGTCTGCCTGTTCGAACAACTGCGCCAGCGTACCGTCGGGCGCTGAGGGCGGCGCGGATCATGGCTGCCTTTCCCCCCATCGATCTGGCCGCCATGGCCGATTGCTTCCTCGGGGAATGGATCTTCACCCGCACCATCTGGGAGGGCAGCGACACCCCTCAGGCCACGGCCACAGGTGAACTAAGTTTCATACCAGGCCAGACCCCGGGCCAGCTGGTCTACCGCGAGCAGGGCCAGTTGCGCATGAGCGGCGCGCCCGGCCGCTTGATTCCGTTTTCGCGTGTCTTTGACTATCGCTTCAGCGCAGATCGGCTGTCCGTGCTGTTCGCCGACGGCGAGCGTATCGGCCAGCCCTATCAGGACTATCTGTTACGTGGACAAGAACTGATCCCGGCCGCCGATCACCTGTGCGGCCCGGACTGCTATAGCGCAGTGTATACAGTCCATAGTGAAGACTCCTTCACCATGGAGACCACCATCAACGGCCCCAGGAAGCGCACCCGCGTGCGCACTGAATTTTCTCGCCGATTTTCGGTCAGCGCGTCTCCAGCTTGATCTCCTGCAGGATGGTGGCGGCGATTTCCTCGATGGACTTGGTGGTCGAGGACATCCAGCGTATGCCTTCGCGCCGCATCATCTTCTCGGCCTCATTGATTTCATAGCGGCAATTTTCCAGCGCGGCGTACTTGCTGCCGGGACGGCGCTCGTTGCGCACTTCCGAGAGGCGTTCGGCGGCGATGGTGAGGCCAAAAATCTTCTTCTTGTGCAGCACCAGGCCGCTGGGCAGCTTTTCGCGTTCGAAGTCTTCCGGGATCAGCGGATAGTTGGCGCACTTGATGCCAAACTGCATGGCCAGGTACAGGCTGGTCGGGGTCTTGCCCGAGCGCGACACGCCCACCAGGATCACATCGGCTTCCGACAGGTTCTTGTTGGATTGTCCGTCATCGTGCGCCAGCGAGAAATTGATGGCCTCGATGCGGTTGCGGTATTCCTCCGAATCGGTGGTGTTGTGGCTGCGGCCGATGGTGTGGGTGGACTTCATCTCCAGCTCCTGCTCCAGCGGCTCCACGAAGGTCTGGAACAGGTCCATGTGCATGGCCTTGGCGCGGCGGATTACCGAGGACAGTTCCGACTTCACCAGGGTCGAGAAGACGATGGGCAGCTTGCCATCCACCGCATAGGCTTCGTTGATCTTGCGGGTGGCGTCGTGGGCTTTTTCCAGCGTATCGATGAAGGGCAGGCGCACCTGCTTGAAGCGCAGCTCGAACTGGCTCAGCACCGAGTGTCCGAAGGTCTCCGCCGTGATCCCGGTGCCGTCGGAGACGAAGAACACGGTGCGGTTGGCGGCCAGGACGGGAGAAGGGTGCGGGATCGGCATGGGGTCGAGCATGTCTTGTCTTTTGGAAAATAGAAAAAGTATTGGGTGCTACGAACAAAAATGATTTCACGCGGTACAATGCTTGGCAACAATTTCGAGAAGCCCATCTTGATGACCCTCATGCCGCTGCGCAATTTGCCCGAGTTCCTGATGATGTTTGCACTGGCAAACGTCGCTGGTCCGGCTGCGCGCCTGATGCTGTCCCTGGGCTGGTCCTCGAAGCCGCACCTGCTGCCGCAACCGTCGCAGAATAACAAAAATAAACCGACCCATGCCGCGCCCGCGAAGATTTCTTATCATCAAGCTAGGGGTTGTCATGTCCAACGCAGTAAACACCCAGGGGGCGGTATACGTAGCCTCCTTTGAAAATCTTCGCATGACGGACGTCGAGTCCGTCGGTGGCAAAAACGCATCGCTGGGGGAAATGATCTCCCAGCTGGCCGGCGCGGGCGTTCGCGTGCCGGGCGGTTTCGCCACGACTGCGCAAGCTTTCCGCGATTTCCTGGAACACAGCGCCGATGGCGGCCCGACCCTGGCCGCCCGTATCGCCAAGCGTCTCGAAGGTCTGGATATCGATGACGTGCGTGCACTGGCGCAAGCCGGCGCCGAGATCCGTCAATGGATCATCGAGACCCCGTTCCAGCCGCGCCTGGATCAGGAAATCCGTGCCTTCTACGACAAGCTGGTGGCCGATTCGACCGCCGAGATGTCCTTCGCCGTGCGCTCTTCCGCCACCGCAGAAGACCTGCCTGACGCGTCCTTCGCCGGTCAGCAGGAAACCTTCCTCAACGTGGTCGGCATCGACAACGTGCTCGAAGCCATGAAGCACGTCTTCGCCTCGCTCTACAACGACCGCGCGATCTCCTATCGCGTGCACAAGGGCTTCACCCACGCGGAAGTGGCGCTGTCGGCTGGCGTGCAGCGCATGGTCCGTTCGGACGTGGGCGCGGCCGGCGTGATGTTTACCATCGATACCGAATCCGGCTTCAAGGATGTGGTCTTCATCACCTCCAGCTATGGCCTGGGCGAGACCGTGGTGCAGGGCGCCGTCAACCCGGACGAATACTACGTCCACAAGCCCATGCTGGAACTGGGCAAGCAGCCGGTGATCCGCCGCAACCTGGGTTCCAAGCTGATCAAGATGGAATTCACCGGCGAGGCCAAGGCCGGCCGCTCGGTCAAGACCGTGGATGTGCCGGTGGAACTGCGCAACCGCTATTCCCTGACCGACGCCGAAGTGGTGGAACTGGCCAGGTACGCCACCATCATCGAGAAGCACTACCAGCGTCCGATGGACATCGAATGGGGCAAGGATGGCCGCGACGGCAAGCTCTACATCCTGCAGGCCCGTCCGGAAACGGTGAAGTCGCAGCAGAAGGCCACCGATGCGCAACAGCGCTTCAAGCTCAAGAGCTCCGGCACGGTGCTGGCCACCGGCCGTGCGATCGGCCAGAAGATCGGCGCCGGTCCGGTGCGCGTGATCAACGATCCCGCCGAAATGGAACGCGTGCAGCCCGGCGACGTGCTGGTGGCCGACATGACCGACCCCAACTGGGAACCGGTCATGAAGCGCGCCTCGGCCATCGTCACCAACCGTGGCGGCCGTACCTGCCACGCCGCCATCATCGCCCGTGAACTGGGCGTGCCGGCCGTGGTCGGCTGCGGCGACGCCACCGACGTGTTGAAGGATGGCACCCTGGTGACGGTCTCCTGCGCCGAAGGCGACGAAGGCAAGATCTATGACGGCCTGCTGGAAACCGAAGTGACCGAAGTGGCCCGTGGCGAACTGCCCCCGATCCCGCTGAAGGTGATGATGAACGTGGGCAACCCGCAGCTGGCCTTCGACTTCCAGTCGATCCCCAACGGCGGTGTCGGCCTGGCGCGTCTGGAATTCATCATCAACAACAACATCGGCGTGCACCCCAAGGCCATCCTGGAATACCCGAACATCGACGCCGACCTGAAGAAGGCCGTCGAATCGGTGGCCCGTGGCCATGCCTCGCCCAAGGCCTTCTACGTCGACAAGCTGGCCGAAGGTATCGCCACCATTGCGGCGGCCTTCTGGCCCAAGCCGGTGATCGTGCGCCTGTCGGACTTCAAGTCCAACGAGTACAAGAAGCTCATCGGCGGTTCGCGCTACGAGCCGGACGAAGAAAACCCGATGCTGGGCTTCCGTGGCGCCGCGCGCTACCTGGCCGACGACTTCGCCGAAGCCTTCCAGATGGAATGCCAGGCCATGAAGCGCGTGCGTGAAGACATGGGCCTGACCAACGTCGAGGTGATGGTGCCCTTCGTGCGTACCCTGGGCCAGGCCGAGAAGGTCATCGGCCTCTTGGGCAAGTATGGTCTCAAGCGCGGCGAGAACGGCCTGCGCGTCATCATGATGTGCGAAGTGCCCTCCAACGCCATTCTGGCCGAGCAGTTCCTGGAACACTTCGACGGCTTCTCCATCGGTTCCAACGACCTGACCCAGCTGACCCTGGGCCTGGATCGCGATTCCGGCATGGAACTGCTGGCGGCTGACTTCGACGAGCGTGATCCGGCCGTGCAGGCCTTGCTGACCAAGGTCATCGCCACCTGCCGCCAAAAGGGCAAGTACGTCGGCATCTGCGGCCAGGGCCCCTCGGACCATCCGGACTTCGCCGAATGGCTGATGGAACAGGGCATCGAGTCCATCTCGCTGAACCCGGATACCGTCATCGACACCTGGCAGCAACTGGCCAAGAAGTGATGAAGCTTTAAGCGTCACTCAAGACGGTCTTCAAAAGAAGTGGAAGGCGCGGGCAGAAATGTCCGCGCCTTTATTTTTAGATTCTCAAGCTGCGGTAGACTTGCTGTGTTTGCAGATTTCTTCATGGGGATTCGACGATGAGCGACTGGGCTATCTGGCTGGTGCTGGCTGGCGGGCTGCTGGGTGCAGAACTCTTCACAGGCACCTTTTACCTGCTCATGATCGCGCTGGGCATGGCGGCCGGTGCCATCGCCGCGTGGGCCGGGCTGATGCTGGAGTGGCAGTTGCTGGTGGCCGCCGTGGTCGGCGTGGCTGCGGTCCTTGGACTGCGCCGCAGTCCGTACGGCCGGCTGCGCCGCAGCAGCGCCAACGATGATCCCAATCTGTTGCTCGATATCGGCCAGAGCGTCGAGGTGCGGGCCTGGCAAACCCATGGCGACCAATACCTTGCCCGCGTGCCGTATCGCGGAGCACAGTGGGATGTCGAGCTGCTGCCCGGCCATCATGCGCTGCCGGGCAGCTACGTCATCCGCGAAATCCGTGGCAGCCGTTTGCTGGTGGCGCCCCGTTGATCGGCATCTTCATTTCTTCCCCCCCTCGTTTTCAGGAGAATTCCATGCTGGGTAGCGTTACTCTGGTCATTTTCTTCCTCGCCATCGTCTTCGTCGTGCAGACGGTCAAGGTGGTCCCGCAGCAGCACGCCTGGGTGGTCGAACGCCTGGGCAAATATCACGCCACGCTGGCGCCGGGGCTGAACATCGTGGTGCCCTTCATCGATCGCGTGGCCTACAAGCACATCCTCAAGGAAATCCCGCTGGACGTGCCGCCGCAGGTCTGCATCACCAAGGACAATACGCAATTGCAGGTGGATGGCATCCTGTATTTCCAGATCACCGATCCGATGCGCGCGTCCTATGGTTCGTCCAACTACATCGCCGCCATCACGCAACTGGCCCAGACCACGCTGCGTTCGGTGATCGGCAAGATGGAACTCGACAAGACCTTCGAGGAACGCGACCACATCAACACCGCCATCGTCAGCGCCATTGATGAATCGGCCGAGAACTGGGGCGTGAAGGTGCTGCGCTATGAAATCAAGGACCTGACCCCGCCCAAGGAAATCCTGCACGCCATGCAGGCCCAGATCACCGCCGAGCGTGAGAAGCGCGCCCTCATCGCCGCCTCCGAGGGCCGCAAGCAGGAGCAGATCAACATCGCCACCGGCGAGCGCGAGGCGGCCATCGCCCGTTCCGAAGGCGAGAAGCAGGCTTCCATCAACCGCGCCGAAGGCCAGGCCGCCGCCATTCTCGCCATCGCCGAAGCCAGCGCTGAAGCCATCCGCAAAACCGCCGCCGCCATCGAGCAGCCGGGTGGTTCGGATGCGGTCAACCTGAAGGTCGCAGAACAGTATGTGGATGCCTTCAGCAAGCTGGCCAAGACCAACAATTCCATCATCGTGCCGGCCAACCTGTCGGACATGAGCGGGCTGATCGCCTCGGCCCTGCAAGTGGTGAGACAACAGAAATAAATCATGCGTCCACGTTTCATGCCCGTTCTGAGGGCCAAGCTGCTGGCCGCTGGCCTGGCTTTCATTGCCGTTTGCGCGTCTGCGCAGGACATCGACGAGACTGCCCTGGCCGAACGCGTGGACCAGCAGATGACGCAATTGCTCGCTCAATATCCGGTGCCGGGGGCCAGCATTGCGATTGCCTACCAGGGCAAGCTGGTCTACCAGCGTGGTTATGGCATGGCGGTGACCGAGACCAACACGCCGGTGACGCCTATCACGCGTTTTCGTATCGGCAGCGTCTCCAAGGCGGTAACGGCGGTGGCCGTGCTCAAGCTGTTCGAGCAGGAATTGCCGCAGGCGCTGGATCGTCCGGTGTTCGGTCCGGCGGGCCTGCTGCCCGACGCGGCCTATCCCGATTTCGCCCAGCCGCTGGATCAGCGGGTGTTGAAGATCACCCTGCGCGACCTCCTGCAGCACACCAGCGGCTGGGGCGGCAGCGACTATGACCCGCAATACGATCTGGTCAACATCGCCAAGGCGCGCCAGGTGCCGGCCCCGGCCTCGGCGCACGACGTGATCGCCTATGTGCTCAAGCAACGCCTTCTGGATGCAGCGCCTGGAAGTGAATACTTCTACGGCAATTTCGCCTACAACGTGCTGGGCCGGATCATCGAGCACAAGTCCGGCATGCCCTATGAGCAGGCGGTGCAGGCGCTGGTGTTCCATCCCGCCGGGGTGGAGGACGCTGCCATCGCCGGCGACCGCCGCATCGAGCGCGCTGCCAACGAGACCGTCTACTACGACGACCCGCGCTGGCCTGCCGTGGCCGACCGCGATGGCAGTGGGGCCACCGGTCCGCAATCCTATTCGGCGCTGCATTTCAAGGCCATGGATGCTACCGCCGGCTGGATGGCGACGGCCACCGACCTGGTGCATTTTGCCGATGCCACGCTGGGGCGCGGCGTGCCCGCCTTGCTGCAGCCGCAGACCCTGGCGCTGATGAAGCAACGCAATCCCGCCCAGGCCGAGAACAACTACGGGCTGGGCTGGGTCGTCACCCGCAGCAATGGCGTGCAAATCCTCTCCCACAGCGGCGCACTGACCACCGGCACCTATGCCTACCTGCAGTGGCGCGCCGATGGCTGGACCTGGGCGGTGCTGATGAACCGCTTGCCGCTTCCCTATCCGCCCGAGCAGGGCGTGACCGAGCTGCAGGCTTTCCAGGTGGCGGTGCAGCGCGGGCTGATGAATGCCATCGTCAATCCGGCTGCACCTTGAGTCGCAGACAGATCACCAGCGCGCATTGAAAAGCCCCGTCCGGAGCAAAGCCGGACGGGGCTCATTCTTGTGGATGCCGGTGCGGGCCGGCCAGGCGCCGGGGTTCAGCTCTCCAGCGTCTGGCCGCGCGCTGGCTCGTCGGCCATGAAGGGCAGGGTGATATCCATCCGCAGCCCGCCATCGTGCCGGTTGGCCGCGCGGATGAAGCCCTGGTGCGCCTCCACGATGCGGCGGGCAATCGACAGGCCCAGGCCGTGTCCGGCACTGTTGCTCTTGGTACGGCTGCTGCGGAAGAACAGTTCAAAGATGCTGTCCATTTCTTCCTCCGGCACGCCCGGCCCGCGATCCAGAATCGACAGGTGCAGCAGCTTGTGGTCCTCATCGATCTCGGCCACGACCTGTACCGCCGTCTCGGGGGCGGTGTGCTTGATGGCGTTGCGCAGGACGTTTTCAATGGCGCGGTAGAGCAGCTCCGGATTGCCCTTGACCTCCACCCGGCACTCGATGCTGCTGTCGACCTGCTTGCCCAGTGCTTCGGCTTCGAAGCGGGCGTCATTGATCATGTCGGCCAGCATGGACTGGATGGCGATGGCTTCTTCCATCGAACCGGGCACATTGGCCTCCAGCCGCGAGAGGGTCAGCAATTCGCCCACCAGCTTGTCCATGCGCACGCTTTCGCGTTCGATGCGTTCCAGTGTCAGTTCCAGCTTGTCCTTGTCCTGCACCCGTGCCAGGCCGATGGCCATCTGCAGCCGCGCAATCGGCGAGCGCAGCTCGTGCGAGACATCGTGCAGCAGGCGGCGCTGGCTTTCCATCAGGGTGCGCAGCTTGGCCGTCATGGCGTCGAAGTCGCGGCCGAGGTCGGCCAGTTCGTCATTGCGGGCGCTCATGACCGGTTCCAGCTCCAGGTCCAGGTTGCCATTGGCGGCCTGGTTGAAGGCATTCTTGAGATGCCGGATCGGGTGCGAGAAATACCACGCCAGCAGCAGCGCAAAGACCAGGCTGGCCAGCAGCGCCACCGCAATGGGCATGGTCGGGAAGAACAGCGGCTTGCTACTGCGATTCTTCATATAGTGCGGTTCCCGTCCCCCCATGCCACCTGGCGGCGGCGGGCCGAACTCGTCGTTGGGGGTGGGGATGAACATCAGGTAGCTATGACCATTGGTGGCCTTGACCAGCTCCACCACCCGGCGTTCGCGTTCACTCGCCAGCAGCTGGCGCGCCTGTTCCACCAGATGGGGCGAGACCTCGCGGCCCATCAGGTCCTGATTGTCTTCGTCAACGGCATACAACTGCAGGCGATGCGGGCGGCCCTCGTTGATCAGGCTACGCAAGGCTTCCGTCCCGCCAAACTGCAGCGTGGCGGCAGCCGAGCGGATCATGAAGGAAGCCGGCGGGCTGAGGTCGATCTCGGAATTGCGGTTGCTGCGTTCCAGGTTCTCGATCCAAAACAGCACGCCCACGCCGAAGGTGGCGGTGATCTGGGCGATCGCAATGAAGAAGAAGAACTTCCAGAATAACCGGCCCACTTTATTCCTTGATGAACTGGTAACCCAGGCGGTAGACGGTCTGGATGCAGCTCTTGTCACTGCCCAGCGCGGCGATCTTCTGGCGGATGCTGGAGAGGTGGACGTCGATGTTGCGGTCGAAGCGCGCCAGCGGACGGCCCAGGCCCTGTTCGGACAAGGTTTGCTTGCTGACCGGCTTGCCGGCATTGCGGGCCAGCACTTCGAGCAGGTTGAATTCACTGCTGGTCAGTTCCAGCGGACGGCCGTTCCAGGTGGCGCGGCGCTGTTCCGGCCACATCGACAGGGCACCCACGGCCAGGGGGGAATAGGGCGCCTGTTCGCTGCTCTCGGCCGAGGCGCGGCGCAGGATGGCGCGGATGCGGGCGGCGATCTCGCGCGGCGTGCAGGGCTTGGGCACGTAATCGTCGGCGCCCAGTTCCAGGCCGATGATGCGGTCGGTGTCATCGCCCTTGGCGGTCAGCATCACCACCGGCATGTTGCTCTTGGCGCGGATGCGGCGCAGGGTGTCGACGCCGTTCAGGCGCGGCATCATCACGTCCAGCACGGCGATGGCGTACTGGCCGGTGAGCGCCTCGGCGGCCCCGACTTCGCCGTCATGGGCGACGTTGACTTCGAATTTTTCTTGCTCCAGGTATTCCTTGAGCATGTCGACGAGTTCCACATCGTCGTCGATCAAAAGCACTTTAGACATTGCTGCATTCCATTCTCGAATTGCCCTGCCTCCAGGCCGCAGGGCGTCGGCAGCCCGTAATATGCCGTAAAAGGTTTTGCAGAAGTGTTTCAGGCGATCTTTACATTTGCATCTTTACATTCATTTACCGCCCGTTCCCGTGTCTTGCAAACCTCATCAACATGCATTTTTCCGTCACAAGATTTCATGAGTGCCCGCAGGCAACCCACGCCAGCGCTGGTCCGGGCAGACGCAGGCAGGAGCGGCTATTAACAGTACTTTACGCGGATTTACGCAAGCGACGCTAACTTAACGCGTCTTGATGTCCGATACTTTTGACATTCACAAGGGGGCGACGCACGGGGCGTCGCGCATAACAAAGGAGTCTGTCATGGCCTTGAGCACGGTATCGTCCAGCAACTTCAGCCTTGCCGATCTGTCGGCGCTATCCGGCACCAGCGGCTTTTCGACCAGCGCCGCGCCGCGCATGGATGCGCCCCCGCCGCCTCCGCCCGGCGACAAGAGCGGCGGTCTCATGGGCGCGCTCAAGGATATTCTGGCGGCGCTGGGCATCGGCCTGGACAGCATCGCTACCAGTGCCACCTCGGCGACCTCGGCTTCCGCTGACAGCAGCATTTCGGCCACCAACGTCGACTCCAAGCTCGATACCTTCCTGCAGCAACTGATGGCGGCCCTGCAGAGCCAGCACACCCCGCCGCCGGATCGCCCGCCGTCGTCTTCCGACAGCAGCACCAGCAGCGCCAGCAGCACCAGTAGCATATCGGCCACCAGCGATGCCAGCAGTACTGCCAGCACGGATGCCACAGCGCGCTCGTACACGCCCGGCGGTCGTCCGCCGCCACCGGGCGGTGGTCTGGAGGCCGATCTTCAGAGCCTCATCGCCAGCCTCTCCGGGACCAGCAACGGGACCGATTCGGGCTCAGGCGATGGCACGGTCTCCTCGCTGCAAAGCGCCTACAGCGACCTCTTGAGTTCGCTCGGCGCCTCCTCAGGTTCGACCTCGCTCTCGAGCTTCCTGCAGAGCCTGCAAAGCAAGCTGGCAGCGGGCAAAACCACTGGCAACCTGGTCGATACCACGGCGTGAGGGCTTCTCGGAAGGGGCGGCGGCCATGCTAAGCTGCCGCCCATGAATGTTTCCGACCCTGCCCTCCTGGCGCGCATCATGGGCCTGATGTGCGAAGCCATCGCCCTGCGTGGCGCCCACCAGCCCGAGGCTGCCCTGGCTGCGCTGGATCAGGCGCTGCTGCTCGATGCCAATTTCCTGCCGGCGCACATGCAGCGCGCCGCTCTCCTGCAGGAGACCGGTGACCTTGCCGCTGCGGCAGCTGCCTATGCCGCCTGTCTCGATCTGGTTCCAGACTACGACGAGGCGCGCGTGGCGCATCGTGCCGTACTGGAACAATGGGCCAACGCGCTCGCACAGGAAAGCAGGCCGCGTCCGGATCAACTCGTCACGCTTGCACGTCTCCACTACCTGCTCGACCAGCCCCGCCAGGCACTGCTTGCCATCGAAGGTGCGCGCCCGCTGGCGACGCTGGATGAACAGGCCCTGCATGCTGACATCCTGCTGCGCCTGAACCGGCATGAGGAGGCGCTCGAGTGCTATCCGGCCGGGGTCGCCAGCGACGAGGCACGCGCCCTGATCGCCTTCAACCGCGCCGACATCCTGCGCCGGATGGGCCGTATCGAGGCGGCGCAGGCCGGATATGAAGAAGCCTTACGCTGGATTCCCGACTTCCCGCAAGCCCGCGTGGGGCTGGCCCATATGCTGCTCACGCGTGGGGACTATGCCCAAGGGTGGCGCGCGCATGAAGCGCGCTTCCAGATCCCGGAGTTGGCACGCAACGCCATCGCCAGCCCCAGTCCACGCTGGCAACCCGGTGAGGAGGTGCGCGGCAAGCACGTGCTGCTATGGGCCGAACAAGGGCAGGGCGATTGCCTGCAATTTGTGCGGTATCTTCCGTTGGTAGCGCAGCAGGCGGCCCAGGTCACACTGTGCGCCCCGGTGGGCTTACTGGCGGTGCTGGCACCGTCTTTCCCGCAGGCGCGCTGCGTGGCCCACGTCAATGAAGCCGGGCCGCACGATTGCCATGCCTCGCTGCTGAGCCTGCCGCTCCTGCTGGATCTGCCGCATCCTCGCCAGGGGCCGCAGGCACCTTATCTGCAGGTGGATGCGGCGCGCCTGCAGCAATGGCAGCAGCGCCTGGCGCAGACGGCCGAGGCATCGCCGCGCCGTCCGCGCATCGGACTGGCCTGGGCCGGGCGCCAGTACGCGACGCCCCATCCCAGCCGCGATGTGCCGCTGGCCGAGTTGCTGCCCTTGTTTGAGCTGCCGGTCGATGTCATCAGCCTGCAGCTGGAGATCCCGCAGGCCGATCAGGCCATTCACCAGGAACTGGGTGGCAGGCTGCAGACCTTCCCCCTGGCCGACTGGGGAGACTCCGCCGCACTGGCCTGTGCACTGGACCTGGTGATCAGCGTCGATACCGCCGTGGTGCACCTGGCCGGCGCGCTGGGCTTGCCGTGCTTCCTGCCGCAGCGGCTGGAAGGCGAGTGGCGCTGGGGTGTGGAGGGGGCCGGGAGCTTGTGGTATCCGTCGGTACGGCTGTTCCGCCAGCAGCAGCGCGGGCAGTGGGGCAGTGTCGTGGAGGAGCTGGTGGCGGCTTGCCGCGCCAGGTTTGCGGATTGGGCATAGAGATCCTGCACAAGCAGCGCACATGAAAACGGCTGCGCGAGGCAGCCGTGGTCGCAGTGAGGGGGAGTGCAGGAAGGGATCAGCGGCGATGCTGCTTCATCGCCGTCTGGATTTCACGCTGGCTGTCGCGCTGCTTTTCGGTCTCGCGCTTGTCGTGCTGCTTCTTGCCCTTGGCCAGGCCGATGTCGCATTTGATACGGCCTTTGCTGTAGTGCAGGTTCAGCGGCACCAGCGTGTAGCCGGACCGTTCCACCTTGCCGATCAGCTTGCTGATTTCAGCGGCATTCAACAGCAGCTTGCGGGTGCGCGTCGTTTCCGGATGCACGTGTGTGGAGGTGCTGGTCAGCGCACTGATGTGGCAGCCGAACAGATAGACCTCGCCATTGCGCACGATCACGTAGGCTTCCTTCAGTTGCACGCGGCCGGCGCGGATCGATTTGACTTCCCAACCTTGCAAGACGAGGCCTGCTTCGAATCGCTCTTCGATGAAGTAATCGAAAAAGGCCTTTTTGTTATCAATAATGCTCATCTAAATAAAAATTCGTCTCGTCGGTTAAAATTGTGCCTTTGCGATTTTATCAAACGGATCACCCTCGATGGCAGTCGTACACAAAACCGTCCTGATCAACTATAGCGCGGAGCAGATGTTCAACCTGGTCGACAAGGTTGAGGATTACCCTGAGTTCCTGCCCTGGTGTGGTGGTGTCGAGGTCTCCGAGCGCAGTGATGAGAGCCTCACGGCCAAGATCAAGATCAATTACCACGGCTTGAAGCAATCCTTCAGTACCCAGAACACCAATGTGCGCCCGACCAGCATGACCATGCGCCTGGTGGAAGGCCCGTTCAAGCATTTCGAAGGCCGCTGGACCTTCAAGCCGCTGCGCGAGGATGCCTGCAAGATCGAATTCGACATGGAATATGAATTTTCCAGCCGCATCCTGGAAGGGGTGATCGGGCCGGTCTTCAGCATGATCGCCAACAGTTTCGTCGATTCCTTCTGCAAACGCGCCGAACAGATATATGGCTGAAGATGCCTTTTTGCAAGTCCAGCTCTGCTACGCCGCGCCCGGCCTGCAGATCCTGCAGGACCTGCAGGTAGCGCCCGGCACGACCATCCAGCAGGCCATCCTAGGCAGCGGCCTGCTGCGCGAGCAGCCGGCCATCGACCTGTCGGTCTGCAAGGTCGGCATCTTCGGCAAGGTCAAGACGCTGGAGACGGTGCTGCGCGAGCGTGACCGCATCGAGATCTACCGGCCGCTCATCGCCGACCCCAAGCAATCGCGCCGCCGCCGCGCCGCGCACCGGGAGCACGCGGACCGCCCGTGAGCGGCCGGCGTGTGGCCCCGGCTTCCATTCCAGCCTTCCGGCATTTTTACGACGCCCGGAGGGAGAAACGCAAGTAGAGCAAGACGCGCGATCAACTTTTCTGTATAATTCGCTTTTGCGCCTATAGGAAACACTATGCGTCTTCTCCAAAAAGCACTCACGTTCGATGATGTGCTGCTCGTTCCGGCCTTCTCGGACATCCTCCCCAAAGATACTTCCCTGACCACGCGTCTGACGCGCAACATCTCGCTGAACATTCCGCTGGTCTCCGCGGCCATGGACACCGTGACTGAAGCCCGCCTGGCCATTGCCATGGCGCAAGAAGGCGGTATCGGCATCATCCACAAGAACCTGACGCCCAAGGAACAGGCGCGCGAGGTTTCCAAGGTCAAGCGTTTCGAATCCGGCGTGGTGCGCGACCCGATCACCATTCCCCCCACCATGAAGATCCGTGACGTCATCGCGCTGTCCAAGCAGCATGGTATCTCCGGCTTCCCGGTGGTGGAAGGCAAGGCACTGGTAGGCATCATCACCAACCGCGACCTGCGTTTCGAAGAAGAACTGGACGCGGAAGTCCGCGCCAAGATGACCCCGCGCGACAAGCTGGTCTACGTGAAGGAAAACGGCTCCAGCGCCGATCCGGAAGAAGCCAAGCGCCTGATGAACAAGCACCGCCTGGAGCGCGTGATGGTGGTCAACGATGCGTTTGAGCTGCGCGGCCTGATCACCGTCAAGGACATCGAGAAATCCACCGAACACCCCTTCGCCTGCAAGGACGTGCACGGCAAGCTGCGCGTGGGCGCGGCCGTCGGCGTCGGCCCGGACAATGACGAGCGCATCGAGCTGCTGGTCGCTGCCGGCGTGGATGTGATCGTGGTCGATACTGCCCACGGCCACTCCGCTGGCGTGTTGAACCGCGTCAAGTGGGTCAAAACCAAATACCCGCACGTCGAAGTCATCGGCGGCAACATCGCGACCGCCGCTGCCGCCAAGGCACTGGTCGAGCATGGCGCCGATGCCGTCAAGGTCGGCATCGGCCCCGGCTCCATCTGCACCACCCGTATCGTCGCCGGTGTCGGCGTGCCGCAGATCTCGGCCATCGCCAACGTCGCTGAGGCCCTGAAGGGCACAGGTGTTCCGGTCATCGCCGACGGCGGTATCCGCTTCTCGGGCGACGTCGCCAAGGCGCTGGCCGCCGGCGCGTCGGCCGTGATGATGGGCAGCATGTTCGCCGGTACCGAAGAAGCCCCGGGCGAAGTGATCCTGTACCAGGGCCGCAGCTACAAGTCGTATCGCGGCATGGGTTCGCTGGGTGCGATGGCCGACGGTTCGGCCGACCGCTACTTCCAGGACGGCGACAACACCGCCGACAAGTTCGTGCCGGAAGGCATCGAAGGCCGCGTCGCCTACAAGGGCTCGGTGGTCGCCATCCTGTACCAGCTGGTGGGTGGCGTGCGCTCCTCCATGGGTTACTGCGGTTGCGCCTCCATCGACGACTTCCGCGAGCGCGCCGAGTTTGTCGAGATCACGGCGGCCGGCATGCGCGAGTCGCATGTCCACGACGTGCAGATCACCAAGGAAGCCCCGAACTACCGCGCCGAGTAAGTTTCGATGCGGCCACAGCCCGACAGTCCATCGGCATCATGCCAGGCTGTCGGGCTGTTGATCTTTTCAGAAGTCCATTTTTAACGTAGCCAGACCTCACTGCCCATGTCCACGCATTCGCATTCGAAAATCCTGATCCTCGACTTCGGTTCCCAGGTGACCCAGCTCATCGCTCGCCGCGTGCGCGAAGCCGGTGTGTTTTCCGAGGTATTCCCGCATGATGTGACCGACGAGTTCGTGCGCAACTACGGCGCGGCCGGCGTCATCCTCTCCGGTGGCCCCAACAGCGTCACCGAAGGCGACACCCCGCGTGCCCCGCAAGCGGTCTTCGAACTGGGCGTGCCGGTGCTGGGCATCTGCTACGGCATGCAGACCATGGCCGAGCAGTTGGGCGGCAAGGTCGAGAACGGCCACCTGCGCGAATTCGGCTACGCCGAAGTGCGCGCCCACGGTCACACCAAGCTGCTGGACAACATCAGTGATTTCACCAATGCGCAAGGCCACGGCATGCTGAAGGTCTGGATGAGCCACGGCGACAAGGTTAACGAAATGCCCGCCGGCTTCAAGCTGATGGCCTCCACCGGCAACTGCCCGATCGCCGGCATGGCCGACGAAGAGCGTCGTTTCTACGGTGTGCAGTTCCACCCGGAAGTCACCCACACCGTGCAGGGCAAGGCCATGCTGGGCCGCTTCGTGCACGAGATCTGCGGCTGCCAGTCGGACTGGAACATGCCCGACTACATCGCCGAAGCCGTCGAGATGATCCGCCAGCAAGTGGGCAGCGATGAAGTCATCCTGGGCCTGTCGGGCGGTGTCGACAGCAGCGTGGCGGCAGCGTTGATCCATCGCGCCATCGGTGACCAGCTGACCTGTGTGTTCGTCGACCACGGACTGCTGCGCCTGGACGAAGGCAAGATGGTCATGGAGATGTTCGCCAAGAACCTGGGCGTGAAGGTGATCCATGTGGACGCCACAGCGCAGTTCATGGGCCACCTGGCCGGCGTGACCGATCCGGAAGCCAAGCGCAAGATCATCGGCCGCGAGTTCGTGGAAGTGTTCCAGGCCGAATCGGCCAAGCTGACCAGCGCCAAGTGGCTGGCCCAGGGCACCATCTACCCGGACGTGATCGAAAGCGCCGGCAAGGGCAAGAAGACCGCCCACACCATCAAGAGCCACCACAACGTCGGCGGCCTGCCCGAAACGCTGAACCTGAAGCTTTTGGAGCCGCTGCGCGAACTGTTCAAGGATGAAGTCCGTGAGCTGGGCGTGGCGCTGGGCCTGCCGCCGGAGATGGTGTATCGCCATCCGTTCCCCGGTCCTGGCCTGGGCGTGCGTATCCTGGGTGAAGTGAAGAAAGAGTACGCCGACCTGCTGCGCCGCGCGGATGCGATCTTCATCGAAGAGCTGCGCAATACGAAGGATGAAGACGGCCAGACCTGGTACGAAAAGACCAGCCAGGCCTTTGCCGTGTTCCTGCCGGTGAAGTCGGTGGGTGTCATGGGCGATGGCCGCACCTACGAATACGTGGTGGCCTTGCGTGCCGTGCAGACGCAGGACTTCATGACGGCGCACTGGGCGCATCTGCCGCATGAGCTGCTGGGGCGGGTGTCCAACCGGATCATCAACGAGGTGCGTGGCTTGAACCGGGTGGTGTATGACATTTCGGGGAAGCCGCCGGCGACGATTGAGTGGGAGTGATTGTAGGGGCAGTCCGCCCCGGCATTCTGAAACTGCCTGCCGTGAAAAAACCCGCTTTTCAGCGGGTTTTTTCACATCAGGATGGCGACATTACGCCGATATCGTCGGCGAAATCCCCGTGAATCGGCATTTTCGGGCAAAGTCTTGATCTCAATCCTTCATATCGCCCTTTAGCCGCCATGTCTTCACCGCAAATCCACTTCCGCTGCGACCCCGCGCTGGCCGATCATTTGCCACGTCCGCGCCTGGCCCGCGAGCTGATCCCGGACTGGATCCGCAGCATGCCGGCCAAGGCCTTCTCCGCGCTGCACGACCGCGATATCCGCACCGTCAAGCAATGTCCGCCTTTCATTGATGCGATGGCGCATGGTTTCATGATCCTGCTGCCTTGCGATGTGCACGTGGACAAAGGGACCTTCAGCTGGGATTGGGAAGCACCGGCGACCACCGTGGAGGGCCATCCGCGCGCGCCGCTGAGTTTTCATCCACCCGCGCAGGTTATGGGCACACCGTTTGAACACGGCGATGCGCTGGTGCTGAAGTTCAACAGCTTCTGGACCATCGAACTGGAGCCGGGCTGGTCACTGTTCGCGACTCATCCGGTGAACCGCCACGACCTGCCGTTCCGGCTGCTATCAGGACTGGTGGACGCGGATCATTTCCATGATGCCGGGATCAATTTCCCGGCTGTCTGGGCCGATGAGGATTTTGTCGGCGTGCTGCCCAAGGGCATGCCCGTGGCCCAATGCATGGTGGTGCCGCGCGAACGACCTATGCTTCACTTCGATACGCTGGAAGGGGAATCGGCTGCCCGCTATAGCCAGACCGTCGCTGACGTGCTGGCGGCGACCAACGTCTATCGCAAGCAATACCGCCAGCGCAAATAGCCGCTTACTGACGCCCCGGCAGTATGGTCGGCGTGGCGCGCGGCAAGGTGCGCGGATAGTCTTGGCTGAAGTGCAGGCCGCGGCTCTCCTTGCGCATGAGCGCGCTCGAGACGATCAGCTGCGCCACATCCACCAGGTTGCGCAGTTCCAGCAGATCGCGCGAGATGCGGAAGTTGGCGTAGTACTCGTCGATCTCTTCCTTGAGCAGCCGGATGCGGTGCTGGGCGCGTTCCAGCCGCTTGTCGGTGCGCACGATGCTGACGTAATTCCACATGAAGCGGCGCAGTTCGTCCCAGTTGTGGGCGATCACCACTTCCTCGTCGGCATCGCTGACGCGGCTTTCGTCCCATTGCGGCACTTCGGCGATGCGCCAGGTGCCCGCTGACAACTCCCGTTCGATATCCTCGGCAGCCGAGCGGCCCAGCACCAGGCATTCCAGCAGCGAATTGCTGGCCAGGCGATTGGCACCATGCAGCCCGGTATAGGCCGTCTCGCCGACCGCGTACAAGCCCGGCAGGTCGGTGCGGCCGGCCATGTCGGTGACCACGCCGCCGCAGGTGTAGTGCGCTGCCGGCACCACCGGGATGGGCTGGCGCGTGATGTCGATGCCGAACTCCAGGCAGCGCGCCTGGATGGTCGGGAAGTGCTCGGCGATGAAGGCCGGGCTTTGATGGCTGATATCCAGGTCGACGTGATCCAGCCCGCGCTTCTTCATCTCGAAATCGATGGCGCGCGCCACGATGTCGCGCGGGGCGAGTTCAGCGCGCTCGTCATGGTCCGGCATGAAACGCTGGCCCGCCAACGCGCCCGCCGACGCCGGCAGCTTGAGCAGGGCCCCTTCGCCGCGCAAGGCCTCGCTGATCAGGAAGGATTTGGCGTAAGGGTGATACAGGCAGGTCGGGTGAAACTGGATGAATTCCATATTGGCCACCCGGCAGCCGGCCCGCCAGGCCATGGCGATGCCGTCGCCGGTGGCCGAATCCGGGTTGGATGTGTACAGATAGACCTTGCCGGCCCCGCCCGTGGCCAGCACCGTGCGTCCGGCCGCAATGGCCAGCACGCGGCCGCTGGCGGTGTCCTGCACATGCACGCCCAGACAGCGCGGCTCGGCCTTGGGGTCGAGCTTGCGCGCGTGGATCAGGTCGATGGCGCAGTGATGTTCCAGCAGGGTGATGTTGGGATGGGCGCGCACGCGCTGTTCCAGCGTCACCTGCACCGCGTGGCCGGTGGCGTCGGCGGCGTGGATGATGCGGCGCTGGCTGTGGCCGCCTTCGCGCGTGAGGTGATAGCCCAGCTCGGCGCTGTCATCGCGGGTGAAGGGCACGCCCTGGGCGATCAGCCATTCGATGGCCTCGCGTCCATGTTCGACGATATAGCGGGTGGCGCTTTCATCGCACAGGCCGGCGCCGGCCACCAGGGTGTCGTCGATATGCTGGGCGTGGCTGTCGCCCGAATCGAGGACCGCAGCAATGCCGCCTTGCGCCCAGTTGCTGGCCCCGTCCAGCAGCTCGCCCTTGGAAACGACCACCACCTGGTACTTCTCAGCCAGATGGAGGGCCACGGAAAGACCGGCCAGACCGCTGCCGAGGATGGCGACATCACACTTCATGATCGTGAGCAAAGCTGCTGTTGTGGAGGGAGGCGATGATTATAACCACTCGCGGCGGGCATATTCTTTATATCGTTTCCGGTGCCGGGATGATGACCGGGGCGCCCAAAACAAAACGGGACCCGATTTGCATCGGAGCCCGTTTCACGGCGCCAGAATCAGCGCAAGCTCATTGTGGAATCACCGGCTTGACCTTGGCCGCCGCCTGCTTGGCGCGGATGCGCGCGGTTTCCACGCTGTCGCCGGAGGCCAGGGCCACGCCCATGCGGCGGCGGGCGAAGGATTCCGGCTTGCCGAACAGGCGGATGTCGGCGCCAGGAATGCGCAGCGCATCGGCCACGCCGTCGAAGGCGATGCCACGGGCGTCGTGCTGGCCGTAGATCACGGCCGAGGCGCCGGGGTTCTTCAAGGCGGTATTGACGGGCAGGCCGAGGATGGCCTTGGCATGCAGTTCGAACTCGCTCTGCACCTGGCTGACCATGGTGACCATGCCGGTGTCATGCGGACGCGGGCTGACTTCGGAGAACCAGACCATATCGCCCTTGACGAACAGCTCCACGCCGAACAGGCCCAGGCCGCCGAGGTTCTCGGTGACCTTGCGGGCGATGTCGCGGGCCTTTTCCAGGGCAGCGTTGGGCATGGGATGCGGTTGCCACGACTCGACGTAATCACCCTTGACCTGCACGTGGCCGATGGGGTCGCAGAAGCTGGTGATGGTGTCGCCGTTTTCGTTCAACGAACGCACCGTCAGCAGAGTGATTTCATAGTCGAAGTCGATGAAGCCTTCCACGATCACCCGGCCGGCATCGACGCGGCCGCCGGCGGCTGCGTAATTCCACGCGGCTTCGATTTCGTCGGGACCATCGATCTTGGACTGGCCCTTGCCCGAGGACGACATCACCGGCTTGATCACGCAGGGGAAGCCGATCTGGTCGATGGCAGCCTTCAGTTCTTCCAGGCTGTCGGCGAAGCGGTAGGGCGAGGTCGCCAGGCCCAGGGTTTCACCGGCCAGGCGGCGGATGCCTTCGCGGTTCATGGTCAGCCAGGCAGCACGGGCGGTGGGAATCACGCGGGCGCGGCCGGCTTCTTCCAGCTTGACCAGGGTTTCGGTGGCAATGGCCTCGATCTCGGGCACGATCAGGTCGGGCTGCTCCTGCTCGATCAGTGCGGCCAGGGCGGCACCATCAGTCATGTTGATGACGTGGGCGCGATGGGCTACCTGCTGGCCGGGCGCGTTTTCATAGCGATCAACGGCAATGACTTCCACGCCCAGGCGTTGCAGGGCGATGATGACTTCCTTGCCGAGTTCGCCGGAACCCAGCAGCATGACTTTGGTGGCGGACGGGGACAGCGGCGTACCGAGTCGGGTTGGTTTTTTCATATCGGAGGGGGATGGGTCAGCGGGGGACGCTGATGCAGTGCGAAAATCAATCACGGGCGGACGATACCAAATCTTGCACAGTTTGGACAGTCGCAATGTACGTAGTTTCACCGTGAAGAATTGGCGAAAAATTGCCTATTTTTCCGTGGGGCAATTAATTTCAGCTGTCGCGCTTTGTTGCACCGAATAATGTCCGTCTTTCTTCGCTTTTTTGCAGCGAATGAGCGCAATTGAGCTTCTTTCCTGCGAGATGGGACTTTGGCGCTGTACGGGTCTGGATTGTCTAGCCAAATTCATTTATCGCAACAGAAAAGAGAACATCCATGTCAGGACAGTGTTCCCGAGGGCTGCCAGGCCGTGACACCCACCGCCCACACGGGCGACTTGTCAGTCGTCCAGTTCCAGGTCCAGCATCACCCCCGACAACGCCTTCCCATGTGCATCCAGCGCCAGTGAGCGGGTGACGCCCCCGCCCAGCGCACGCTGCATCACGAAGTTCAGCGCACCCAGATGCGGCAAGGCATGGCGCACCACCTCTCCATGGACCACCCCGGCAAAATGCGCGCGTACGCGCTCGGCCGTGAGGATGCGCTCCAGCAGCGCATAGTCCTCCTGCCGATAGGCGATAACGGAGATATTGGAAATGTCGCCCTTGTCCCCGGCGCGCGAATGAGCAATCTCTCTGAGCAGCATCTCAGGCCTCCTCGATGAAAACGGATGGATGCACCAGCGTGCGCGGCAGCAGCAGCGACAGCACGGCGATGACTTCGCGGGCCGACTTGGTGGCACCGCCGCCACCGGCCGGGCCATTGGTATAGAGCGTTTCGACTTCGTTGCCGATGCGGACCGCTTCCTTCATGCTGGCCGTGCGGCCGGTGACGCGCAGGCGTACTTCCTGTGGCTCGGGTGCATGCGCCGACATCTGTTGACCGGCGATGGCATTGATGCCGATCAGGTCCACACGCAGTTCTTCGGTCTGCACGCCGGTGAGGGCCAGCCGTTCGCGCACGATCTCGCCAGCCAGTTGCGCACGCGCCTGTGCACCGGGGCCGGCGTAGGAGATCTGGCCTTCGCCGATGAAGCTGTCGCGGTAGCCCAGCGTGGTCTTGAGTGTCTGCGGTCGCGCACGACCTCGGCCGCCGGTGATGGCTACGCGGTCCGGCCCGACTTCTTCGATGCGCACTTGCGAGAAATCGGCAATCACATCCGGCGTGAAGTAGGCACTCGGATCATGGATCTCATAGAGCAATTGCTCCTTGCAGGTACGCGCCGTGACCTCGCCGCCCGAGCCGGCGACCTTGGTGATGACCGCGCTGCCATCGGCTTTCACCTCGCCGATGGGAAAGCCCAGCCGCGCCAGTCCGGCCACGTCCTTCTTGCCGGGATCGGCAAAGTAGCCGCCGGTGATCTGGCCGGCGCATTCCAGCAGATGGCCGATGAGCGTGCCCTGGCCGAGCTTGTCCCAGTCGTCGGCAGCCCAGCCGAACTCGTGGACCAGCGGCGCCAGCACCAGCGCCGGATCAGCCACCCGGCCCGTGATGATGACCTGGGCGCCGGCTTGCAGCGCCTCGACGATGGGAGCGATCCCCAGGTAGGCGTTGGCCGAAATCAGGCGCGCACCCAACGACGCGACCGGCTGGCCATTGTCCTCGATATGCCATTGGCCTTGCTGTACGGCCTCCAGCACATCATCACCGACCACGGCTGCTACCTTCAGTCCGGTCAGCCCCAGTTCGCGGGCGATCTCGCGCACGCGTTGCGCCGCGGCCAGCGGATTGGCCGCACCCATGTTGGTGATGATGCGGATGCCCTGGTCGGCGCAGGTCTTCAGTACCGCATGCATGCGCTCGGCCAGCAGGGGATCGTAGCCCTTGCTAGGGTCCGCCAGCCGGGCCTGCTGGCCGATGGCGATGGTGCGCTCGGCCAGGCATTCGAAGATCAGGTAATCCAGCTGGCCGTGTTCGGCCAGTTCGGCGGCCGGCTCGATGCGGTCGCCCGAATAGCCGGCACCGGCGCCGATGCGCACGATGCGCTGTGGATCTTGGGTCATGCGGTTCTCCAAAACAGGGTGTTGCACTTCCAGTGGCCCGCGCTCAGAACAGCGGGAACAGCCCCAGCACCACGCAGGCGATGGTCATCACCACGGAGGCACCGAAGAGGAAGGGAATGGTGTATTTCTGATGGTCCGCCAGTTCGATCCCGGCCAGGCCGCACACCAGGAAAGTGGCGGGCGTGAGCGGGCTGACCGGGAAGCCGGTGGTCATCTGGCCCAACAGTGCCGCCTGGGCCACCTGGATGGTGGGCACGCCCAGCATATGGCTGACCTCGGCAATCACCGGCAGCACGCCGAAGTAGAAGGAATCCGGATCGAACAGCAGCGACAGCGGCATCGACAGCAGCCCCAGCACCACCGGGATATGCCCGGCCATCTCCGGCGGCACGAAGCCCACGGCCGTCTTGGCCATGGCCGAGAGCATGCCGGATTTGGTCATGATGCCGGTGAACACGCCCGCCGCAAACAGGATGCTGGCCATCAGCAGGGCCGCCTTGGCATGGGCGTCGATGCGCTCGCGCTGCATGGTCACGTCGCGGTAGTTGATCATCAGCGCCAGCACCACGCCGATCATGAACATCACCACCGGATCGACCTTGCCGCTGATCATCACGCCCAGCACGAAGACCGTGAGCACGATGTTGGCCCAGAAATTCTGCGGACGGCGGATTTTGAGTTGCGCCTCGCTCAGTTCATGCTGCTGCACGAAATCCACCGTCGATCCCTTGCCCAGCCCGAGTCGCCGCTCTTCCTTCAGGCCCAGCAGATAGGAGGCGATGAAGACGAAGGCCAGGCCCACCAGCTGCACCGGCACCAGCGGCGTGAAGATGTCCGAGACCGGGATATGCAGCGCGGCCGAGGCGCGGATCATCGGCCCGGTCCACGGCAGGAAATTCACGCCCGCCGCCATCGAGGCCACGCAGGCCAGGATGCGCTTGTCGATGCCCAGCCGCGTGTACAGGGGCAGCATGGCGGGGATGGTGATAAGGAAGGTCACCGCACCCGAACCATCGAGGTGGATCAGCAGCGCCAGCAGGGCGGTACCGGGCACGATACGGGTGGGGCGGCTGCCCACGGTCTTGAGGATGCGGCTGATGATCGGGTCCAGCATGCCGGCGTCGGTGACGATGCCGAAGAACAGGATGGCAAAGACGAACATGCCCGCCACCGGTGCAATGGCGGTCACGCCCTGGACGATGAACTTGGAGGTCTGCAAGCCGAAGCCGCCGACCAGCGCGGCAATGATGGGAATGGCGATCAGCGCCACCAGCGGCGACATCCTCTTGGTGAGGATGGCCGTGAACAAGGATACGATCGTGACAAAGCCGAGCAGGGCCAACATGCGTGTCTCCGTTTTATGGGTGTGATGTTCTTGTCGTGTCATTCCATCCGGCACCCGCTTGTTGTTGTGGTTCAGTGGTGGTGCCGGGTGCGGCACCGGGGCGGCGGGATGAGTGCAGGGCGAGTGTAGGTGGCGGCCGATTTTGTTGTAAAGTCGATTTTTTCGATGGATTGAACAGATTTTCCGCATAATCCACTGCACGCTCATTTGCCACCCACGCCATGCATGCCAACCTCTCCACCCGCCTGCTGCAAGCCTTCCTCGCCCTGGCCGATTGCCGCCATTTCGGCCACGCGGCCGAGCGCTGCCATGTCTCGCAGTCCGCCTTCAGCGCCATGATCCAGAAGCTGGAAAGCGCCACCGGCGCACGCCTGTTCGAGCGGGATACGCGCAACGTGAGCCTCACGCCCGAAGGTGAAGTATTCGTCCAGGTGGCGCGCCAGCTGGTCTCAGACATGCAAGCCGCGCTGGCGGACATGAACGATTACGTCGCGCGGCGCAAGGGCAGGGTGGCCATTGCGGCCTTGCCCTCGTTGGCGGCGGGCTGGCTGCCGCCGGTGCTGTCGCAGTACCGGCAGCATCATCCTGGCGTGAAGGTGGAGCTGTTCGATGCCATCTCGGATCAATGCCTGGCCTTGCTGCGCCAGGGCAAGGCCGATATCGCCCTCACGGCACCGGGGCCGGATCTGCTGGAGTTCACCACCCAGCCGCTGTGCGCCGACCCCTTCTATCTGGTCTGCCGCAAGGACCATCGGCTGGCCGGCAAGCGCCGCATCAAGGTGGCGCAGCTGGCCGGATGCGAGATGATCCACCTGGCGCGTTCGACCAGCGTGCGCCAGCATCTGGATGCCGTGTTGCGGCCGGGCGCGGTGATCCACACCGGGCTGGAAGTGGAGCACCTGGCGACCTTGGCCGCCTTGATCGAAAGCGGCCTGGGCGTGAGCGTGGTGCCGGAACTGACGCTGTTCCAGTTCCGCCTGCCCGGTCTGGTGGCCATTCCGGTGGATGCGCCCGAGCTGGTGCGACCCTTGCTGATCGTCACGCCCAAGGAGCGCAGTCTGTCCATTGCTGCGCAAGGCTTGCTGGAGCTGGTCCAGGCCAAGGCGCGCGCTGAAGGTGGCGCACCCGCGCGGCGCAGCCGTAAACCACAGGTTTGCTAGAACAATTCCATGGCCGGCAAGTCCGGTTCGCGCACTAGGTGGCGGTGCTCCTGTTCCACGTAATCGATGACCACTTGTGCGATCACCTCGGCCGCCTCATGGGCCGGCAGGATGATCGAAGTTTCGCCCGTCATCTGCGCCAGCGCGGCATTGCGGCGTACCACGGCATTCTGGATGCGGTCCACGCATTGTCTGACCACGTCCTGGAACTGCAGATGGCCCAGCATGTTGCCGGTGGTCGCTACCAGTTCCTCGCCATGCGTCATCATCTGCGCGTATTGCTGGTCACCAGTGTCGCGCACGTGCTCGAAGCTGGTACGCAGTCTGCCCACGGCCTCGGCCGTGGCGGCGATGCGGTCGAGGTCGGCGGCCGATTGCGCGGTATTGCCGCCCAGTTCGTCGTGCAGGGTTTTACGCACTTCTGAGAGCGTGGTGCGGATCCGCGCTGCCGCCGTGTGCGAATTGGCCGCCAGGTTGCGGACCTCCGAGGCGATCACCTTGAAGGCCGCACCTTGCGGGCCGGCACGGCTGGCCTCGATGGCCGTGTTGATCGACAACAGGTGCGACTGCGTGCTGATGCCTTGTACGCTCTGCGCCAGGTCCGAGAGATTGTCGATCTCCACGGCGATGCGGGCTATGCTTTCCACGTCGCGGCGCATGCGTTCCGGCAGGCTCTTGAGGAATTCCGTCATGCAGACAAGGGCATTGACGGTTTCCAGCATCTCGTCGCGTACGCGTTCGTTTTCTTGGCTGGCACGCTGCATGCGTTCCAGCAGTTGCGCAGAGCGGTCGCACAGGGCGCGCGCTTCGCTCATGATGGCCAGCGACGAATTCTCGGTCTGTTCGACTGCGCCCTTGAGGCGCATGGCGATTTCTTCATCGAGCTGCATGCTGGCCACCAGCGCGGCTTGGCAGTTCGGTCCCGGTTCTGCCGGCTGCTGCGGCATGGCGCGTGCCCGGGTGCGCCAGGTATGGATGATTCCCACATCAGGCTCCCGGCAAGACCTGCTTGACGATCTTGAGCAGCTCCGCGCCTGGCACCGGCTTGACCATCCATCCGGTGGCACCGGCACTGCGGGCTTCATCGCGTTTGGCCTGCTGGCTCTCGGTACTCAGCACCAGGATGGGCGTGAAGCGGAAACCCGGCATGGCGCGCGCCTTGCCGATGAATTCGATGCCGCCCATGTTGGGCATGTTGATGTCGGTGATGATCAGGTCCGGCTTGGGAGCCTGGCCCAGGTGGGTCAGGGCAGCCGCGCCGTCGTTGGCGGTGATGACCTTGAAGCCGGAAATTTCAAGATTGTTTTTCAGGCTCAGGATCATGGTGCCTGAATCGTCCACTACCAGGATGGTCTTGCTCATTTGGGTACTCCTTGCTGGTTGATGCTGCTTGTCTGGTTTGTCAGGTCTGTCTGCTTTGTAAGGGGTGTTGAGGGTGCAGATGGCCTCAGTGCTGCGGCAAGGCTGCGCGCAGCCATTCACTGAGTTCCGGCGCCGCCGGCCAGGCGCTAATGCTGGCTGCGCCCGCCATCAAGACCTGCACGCAGGCCGTATGTACATGCTCGCAGGCGGAGAGGTCCACTGCGGCGGCCGGATGCGTGGCCACCAGGACCAGCAGGGCCTCGGCATCTTCCACCCCCAGTACGCCCGCGCAGTGCAGGGTGTCGTCCTTGAGTTCGATCGTCATTTCAGCAGCTCCTTGGGATTGAGGACCATCAGCACAGAGCCGTCGCCCAGCAGGGCCGAACCGGCGTAGGCCGTGAGGCCGGCGAGCACCCCCGAGAGGGGCTTGAGGATTACTTCCACCACCTCCCGGAAGTCATCGATGACCAGCCCCAGGTATTGCCCGTGCACGCGCAGGATCAGGGTGGCCCATTCGTCGTGCTCGTTGCAGCGCTGCGGTGTGTCCAGCCCGAGCTGGCTGTTCAGTTCCAGCAGCGGCACGATGCGCCCGCGCAGGACGGCGGCATTGTGCTGCTTGATGCGATGCACGTCGGCGGCCGGCACGCGTACCGTTTCCACCACGGCTTCCATCGGCAAGCCGTACTGCACGTCGCCCGACTGCACGATCATCACGTTGGTCACCGCCATCGACAGCGGCAGCGACAGTTGCAGGCGAGTGCCCTGGCCAGCCTGGCTCTCCAGGTGCACGCTGCCATGCAGCCGTTCGATGGCGGTACGGACCGCATCCATGCCCACGCCCCGCCCCGAGAGATCGGTGACGGCCTCGGCCGTGGAGAAGCCCGGCAGGAACACCAGGTTCACTGCCTCGCGATCGCTCATCCTTTCCAGTGTCGCTTCATCCACCAGGCCGCGCGCATAGGCCTTGCCGCGGATCACGGCGGGGTCGATGCCGCGCCCGTCGTCGGCGATCTCGATGACCACGCAATCGGCTTCCTGGCGTGCACTCATGATCAGCTTGCCGGTGGCCGGCTTGCCGGCGGCGCGGCGTTCTTCGGGCATTTCCATGCCGTGGTCCAGCGCATTGCGCACCAGGTGAACCAGCGGATCGGCCAGGGCCTCGATGACGTTCTTGTCGGCCTCGGTGGTCTCGCCTTCGAGTTGCAACTGCACCTCCTTGCCCAGACGCCGCGCAATGTCACGCACCAGGCGCGGGAAGCGCTGGAACACGAAGGACACCGGCATCATGCGCACCTGCATGATGGCATCCTGCATCTCCTCGACGATGCGGTTGATGACCGCATGCTGGGCCCGGATATCACGGCCCAGCTCGCGCTCGCCGTACTGGTTTTCGGCCCGGGAGGCCAGGTAGGGCAGGCCGTTGCGGGCCACCACCATCTCGCCGATCAGGTTCATCAGGCGGTCCACTTTTTCCTGTTCCACCTTCAGGACCCGCGCGCCATTGCTGTCCTCGGCGCGGCGCCCGAAGTTGACCGGGGGATCGGCGTCGGCAGTAACGGTTGTGACTGCTGCAGCCGCCGTGGCAGCGGCCGCCGCGACCGGCGCGGTGATCTCTGCCGCAGGGATGTCTTCCTGCAGATCAGCGTTTGGGCTCACCTCGGCCATAGCCTGCACTTGGGCATGGCGCTCGATCCAGGCCACCACCGGTGCCACGCTTGATTGCGCCAGGGCTTGCTCGGCGCAGGCCTCCAGTGCCGGCAAGACCTCCAGGCGTCCGATGGCGCGCATGCAATTGGCGATGGTCGTCACGGCCGCCTTCAGGTGGCCCGGAACCCAGGGCGAACCTTCGAGCGACCACAGTGCATCGTTCTGGGTCTGCACGATCATCAGCGCATCGTTGGTCCGCGTCTGGTCCTTGACGTCGATGGCGGCCGTCGGCAGGTCGGTGATCCAGAACTGCCCCGGCACGTAGCGGAAATGTTCATCCAGCACACTGCGGTCGGCCGTGGCCACCGCCTGGAACACCAGGTTGGCGCGATAGGCATCGAGCTCGCCCACAGCCGGCCAGGCGCTGCCGGGCAGGACGCGGCGCCACAGCACGCCTGGCATCTGTACGGCCAGGCGCAGCGGATCCTCGCCCTTGAAGAAGCATTCCGGTTCGGGCGTGTATTGCACCCACAGCAGAGTCTCGCCAGCACGGGTGGCATCGGCCCAGGCCATGCGCAGGCTGGGCGGTACCCGGGCCAGTGCCTCGGTCATGTAGCTGCGGGCGGCCTCTTCAGCCGCGTGCCGGGTCGCCTGCTGCCCATCCTGGCCGCCGCCCTCGGCCAGCTGCATCCCGCAGCGTTGCCGCAGGCGTGCCACCAGCTCTGCACACGACACGGCCTGGGCCGGATCCGGCTGGCCGGCCAGCTCGATGTCGTCGAACTGGTGTGCCACGAAGTCCATCGCCTCCAGCAGCAGGTCGGCCATTTCGCGGTCATAGGCGACCTGGCCGTCGCGTACCGCGCTCATCAGATCTTCGGCCGCATGCAGCACCCGGAACATCTCGGGAAATTCGAACAGTCCGCAGTTGCCCTTGAGCGTATGCACTACGCGGAACAGGGACTCCATTAGTTCGGGATCGGCCGGCTGGCGTTCCAGGGCCAGCAGGCGGGTGGCGATCTCCTGCAGGCCGTCGCGCGACTCCTGCATGAATTGCAGCAGCAGGGGGGAGAAGGCGGTCGTCATTGCGTTTCTCCCAGCATCAGTTTCACGTTGCGCAGCAGCGGCACCGGGCGCGCCGGCTTGACGATATACAGATTGGCACCAGCCTCGAAGGCCTTGCGGCGATCACATTCCTGGGCTTCGGTGCTGACCATGATGGCCGGTGCCTGGGGGATGTCGTGCTGGCGCAGGGTGCGCAGGAAGGAGTAGCCATCCATTTGCGGCATGTTGACGTCGACCACGTACAGGTCGAAAGGATGCTGGCCTTCGGCGCAGGCGGCCAGCGCCGATTCCAGCGCCTCCAGGCCGTTGCTGGCTTCACGCACGATATAGCCGGCGTCCTCGAAGATGGCCCGTTCATACAGGCGGACGGTGGCAGCGTCGTCCACGATGAGGATATGTTTCATGCTTGCTCCAATGGCTTCTGGTAGACGATCGCTTGTGCAAACTTGCGGATCGCAAACAGCGACGAGATGCGGCTCATTGATTCCGAGTGGCCCAGGCAGATGAAGCCGCCCGGGCGCAATACGTCATAGAAGGCCTCAGCGGCACGGCGGCGTGAGGCGTCGTCGAAGTAGATCAGCAGGTTGCGGCAGAACACCAGGTCGTAGTTGCGGTAGGCCGCCACTTCAGTGCGTTCATTCAGGTTCACACGGGTGAAGGCCACGACTTCGCGCAGGCTGCGGTTGATACGCCAGTTTTCCCCCTCGCGGGTGAAATATTTCTGCAGCCATGCCGCTGGCAGCTGGTGCACGGCACGCGGCGAATACAAGCCAGCTTCGGCCTGGGCCAGGATGCGGGTGTCGATGTCCGAGGAGACGATCTCCACATCCCAGCGCACCAGTTCCGGCCAGCGTTCCAGCAGATACATGGCGACCGTGTAGGCTTCCTCGCCGGAAGACGACGGCATGATCCAGATGCGCAGCGGTTCATCGCGCGGCTTGCGCGTCACCAGTTCGGGCAGCATCGACTGCACCATGCAGTCGAACTGGTAGTGCTCGCGCATGAAGTAGGTCTCGTTGACCGTCATCTCGTTGACCAGGCGCTGCCATTCGCGGCCTGATGTCTCGAAGCGCAGCAGCGAGAAGTACTCGCGGAAGTCGGCGCAGCCCGCAGCCTGGATGCGGTCGATGAGCCGTTTGTCGACGAAGTAGCGTTTGGTCGATTCGAAGTGGATGCCACTGCGACGGTAAAAATATTCACGAAAGCGCTCGAAGTCCTCGGCGCTGATGCTGCTGGTGGGGGCTTCTGCAGAAACGTTCATTCCGCGCCCCGTCCAAGCCGATTCAGCAGCAGGCGCCCGGCAAAGGTGATGTAGGGCTCGTCGGCAAAGCGGCGCATGAGCGTCGTCACCGGTCCGATGGCCGACGGCGTGCCGATGGTGGTCAGCACTTCCAGTGCAGCGCCGCAGACGTTGACATCGGTCTCGGCATCGATCAGTTGCAGCAGCCATTCCTCCACCCGCGCATGGCGCAGCGTGTCGAGAATGCCCACGGCCAGGATGCGGATATCGGTCTCGGGATCGATCAGCATGTGGGCGATCACCGGCGCCACCTGTTCTGGCATGCCGCGCAGCAAGTCGATGGCGGCGTTACGCAGCCAGGCGTCTTCGCTGCGCAGGCAGCCGGCCAGGGCTTGGACGGCCTCGTCGCCGGGCGTGGCCGCCAGCGAATCGAGCAGGGCGGTGCGCACGGCCAGGCTTGATTCCCGTTCCAAGGCATCGATGATGACCGGTACCGCCTCCGGCTGTCCTGCCAGGGTCTGGGCCGCACTGCGGCGCAGGGCCGGATCGGCGGCCTGCAGGCTGGCCAGGGCCGTGGCGCGGGCCGCCTCCTCAATACTGGCGCTGGACATTCCTGTGGACTTGTTCAAGGGCATGATGAGTTCCGTATCGGTGTGATTCTTGTCAGGTGAGGGGGCACAGCCACTGGACCAGCTGGCCCGCAATCTGGTCGGCCGGCAGTACGCTGCTGGCGCCGCCACGGCGGATCAGCTCGGCCGGCATGCCGAAGACCACCGCGGATTGTTCGCTTTCGGCGATGGTTCGGCCGCCGGCTTGCCGGATTCCGGTATAGGCCTCGGCACCATCGCTGCCCATGCCGGTCAGCATGACGCCCACGATGGCCTGGGGCGGATATAGCTGCAGGGCGCTGGCGCCCAGCAGCGAGACCGAGGGATGCCACAGCTGGGTTGCGTCTGGCGGGCGACTGACCAGTGTGGGACGACCATGGCGGGTGGTGAAGATACTGTCAGCACCGCCCTTGCAGATATAGACCGTGCCGGCTTCCAGCGGCATGGGTTGCGCCGCCTCGACCACACGCAGGGCGCACAGCCGGTCCAGGCGCTCGGCGAAGGGCGCGGTAAAACTGGTGGGCATGTGCTGCGCCACCACCACCGGCCAGGGGAAGTGCGCCGGCAGTTGCGGCAGGATGCGCTCCAGCGTGCGCGGGCCGCCGGTGGACACGCCGATCACCACCACGCCCTGCTGGCGGGCATCCAGCGGCGCGGAGCAGGCCGGTGCCGGTGGGCCTGCCGCTGGTCCGGCAGGAGCGGCCGGCCGTGCGGCGCTGCGGGCAGCAGTGCGCGCCGAGGTGGCCGGTGACGCCCCGTCGGGCCCTCGTACCTTGGCTTTGGCGGCGCCCCGTACTTTGGCCACCAGCTCGGTGCGCAGCGCATCGATGCCCAGGCTAATAGTGCCGCCCGGTTTGGCCACGTAATCCACCGCACCCAGGGCCAGGGCCTCGAAGGTCGCCAGTGCACCTTGGGCAGTCAGCGACGAGAGCATGATCACCGGGACCGGACGTTGCAGCATCATCTCCGCCAGCGCCGAGAGACCATCGAGTTCGGGCATGTTGATGTCTAGGGTGACGACATCGGGCGCGAATTCCAGGTTCATGCTGACGGCTTCGCGGCCATTGCGGGCAAAGGCCACGGCAAAGCCACCGGTCTGCTCGAAGAGCTCGCCCAGTTGCTTGCGCATGAGGGCTGAATCGTCGACGATGAGCAGCTTCATCCTTCTCTCTCCTGTCCTTTCTCGTGCGTAGACTTACGCGGCTTGTCCCATGCCGGCCAGCAGGGTCAGCTCTTCGCCTTCCACGAGGTAGCGGGGTTCCACCAGCTGGATCATGCGTTTCTGTTTCTCGATGTTGGCCATGCGCGAGAGCAGGCGCACCTGCTGGCTCGACAGCGAAGGCGCGGGCCCGATGGCACGGCGTTCGATCTTCAGGACCTCGGCCACCGAATCGACGATGAAGCCGGTGCATACCTGGTCGATCAGGAACACCATGATGCGCTGGCGATCACTGCGTTCCACCCGTGGCAGGCCCAGCCGCATGCGCAGGTCGATCACGGGCAGCACGGCACCGCGCAGGTTGATGACGCCTTCCACGAACGCCGGGGCGCGCGGCACATGGGTCAGTTGCTTGGGCACGCGCACGATCTCCTGCACGCTGTCGATGGGCACGCCGAATTCCTCGTCGCCGAAGCGGAACACCACCACCTGTTCCTCATCGTCGCTGCGGGTCTCGGGATGATTGTCCTGGTTCATCTGGTTGTCCTCCAGCAAGGTTTCGATGGCGGGCTGGCGCAGCAGGCTCACGGCGTCGATCACCGACACCAGCCGCTTGCCGTTCTCCAGACGGCAGATGCGGGCGATGTCTGCCATTGCCTTGTCGCGCGCCAGCAGCGTGGGCACCGCTTCGACCGTGTCGAGCGCCACCCGCAGCACTTCATTGACGGTATCGATGACCACGCCCACGGCCCCGATCGATTCCGCGGCCGCTGGCGCGACCACGGCGATGCGGCTGCTGTGGTCCTGCTGGCGCGGCGACAATCCGAACATGTGGCGCAGCGACACCAGCGGCAGGAGCCGGTTGCGCAGTGTCATGATGCCCAGCACGTGGGGCTCCGCATGCGGCACCTGCACGATGTGTTGTGGCATCTGCACGATTTCCTGCACGTCTTCGATGGCCACTGCATATTCCTGGCCGGCCACCATGAAGCTGACCAGTTGCAGTTCGTCGCCGCCCTCGGCCTGCACTTCCTCGGCGCTGCCGCCGTCCATGGCCGCCTGGCCGGCCTGCGCACCGGCGGCGACTTCGGCAAATTCGGCCGCCACCAGCCGGGCAAAATCGAGCACCATGATCATGGGGTAGCCGCCGACGTCCTTGATCAGTCCGGACAGCAACTCCGTGCGCACCGAGGAGGCGATGCAGGCCACGTCTTCGATCTGGCGCAGGTCCACGCCGACCACGCTGGCCACGTGATCCACCACGAAGCCCAGCGGCTGGCCCAGATCGATCACCACGGCACGGCTGGCATCGTCGGCCGGCCGGTCCGGCAGCCCGAAGATGCGGCTCAGGCTGACGATGGGCAGCACCTTGCCACGCAGGTTGGCCAAGCCCAGGAGGGCCCGCGGCGCCAGAGGCACATGCACCACTTCCGGCACGCGGATGATTTCTTGTACCGGCGCCATATCCACGCCAAAGACCTCGTCGCCGACCGTGAAGGTGACAAACTGGCGCAGTTCGGTGTCGCCGGCCGCAGGCAGGGGCAGGGCGCCGTCAGTTTCGCTGCTGTGGGCGGGCGGAGTTGCCGCGTCGGGTGCGGGCGCGATAGCGGCCGTGGCCGCATGAGGCTCGATGAGGGATGCGTCATTCATGTTGTGTGTGCCTTTCTCGGGTCCACGGTTTCACTGGGGCAGCGAGTCAGGTGCTTTGCAGCTCATCGGCCAGCGAGGCCACTTCCTCGACGGCGGCTGCCAGTTGCTCGGCACCCTGGGACTGCTGGCGCGCGGCGGCTGCGGCTTCGGTGGCGGCACGGTCGGCCTCCTGGGCGGCGGCGGCAATCTGCTCGGTGCCGGTTCGAACCTGTACGATGGCCGCGGCCACTTCACTGGCGGCTGACAGGATTTCCTGGGCACCTTGCTCCACGGCGGACACATCGCTTTCAATGCTGATCAAGGCACTGGTGATGGTCTTGGCTTTCTCCGCTTCGCCGATGGCGGCCTCGGCAATCTCTTCCAGGTCGCGCTCGACGACAGCGATCTGGTCTTGCACTGCCTTGACCAGGTCCTTGATGTTGTCGGCATTGCCGGCCGAGTCATGGGCCAGGTTGCGGATATCGGTAGCGACCACTACGAAGCCCTTGCCGAACTCCCCGGCGCGGGCCGCCTCGATGGAGCCGTTCACGGCCAGCATGTTGGTCTGGATGGAAACCGTGGTGATGGCATCGACGATCTTGTCGATGCGGCGCGAGACCAGGGCCAGGTCCTTGATCTGGCGGATCGAGGCGCGCGAGGCCTCGACCGAATTGGCGATGCCGGCGATGAGCGAGTCGACGGCCTTCTTGTTCTCGCCCAGCAGCGCCCGGATGGCGGTGGCGCGTTCGCCGCTGGTGCCGGCGCGAGCCTGCGCCACCTGCAGGCCGCGCGAGATCTGCTCGATGGCGGTGGCCGATTCTTCGGTGGCCACCGACTGTACCTGCGTGCCTTTGCGGATCTGCTCGATGGCCGACATGATCTGGGCGCTGGCGCGGCTGATTTCCTGTACGGCCGCTGAGAGTTCTTCGGCACTGGCGGCGACTTCCTCCGCGCTCTTGGCCACATCGGTGGAATTCTTGAGGTCTTCGGACAGTTCCGAGAGCGCTTGCGAAGTGGTTTCCGCCTCTGACAATGCCTGGCCTTGCTCGGCCACGGTCTTGGCCGATTCGACGGCAGCGGCCGATTGCTCCTCGGCGGCGGCGGCGATTTCCTGGGCACCATCGAGCGCCTGCTTGGCCGCGGCGACCGACTGCTGGGCGCCCACGGCGATTTCCTGCACGCCGGCGACGATCACCTGGGCATCGCGGCGGATGTTCTCCAGTTGGGCACTGATCATCCTGCCGCTCTCGACCTCGCCCAGGACCGTGGTGGCGGCCGCGCCGATGCCTTCGACCACGGCCTTGACCTCACGCTGGATCTGGCCGACCAGCTCCTGGATCTGCTTGGCGCTTTTCTCCGACGTCTCGGCCAGGGTACGCACTTCATCGGCCACGACCGCAAAGCCCTTGCCGTGCTGCCCGGCGCGGGCCGCTTCGATGGCCGCGTTCAGGGCCAGCAGATTGGTCTGGTCGGCGATACGGGCTACGGCCTTGACGATTTCACCGATATTGGCGGCCTGCTTTTCCAGTTCGGCCACCATGGTCACGGAGCTGGACTGGCGCTGGGCAGCGATCCCCACATTGGTGACCAGGGTAGCGATATCGCCGCTGGTGCGGGTGACCTGGTTCTGCACGGCCAGCATGCGCGCCTGGCTTTGATCGGCATTCTGCAACTGGCGGCCGATGGCTTGCTCCACCTGGCGGAAGGCTGCCAGCGACTCTTGGGCTGCGCTGGAGGCCTGTTCGGCTCCCCGCGCGATCTGGTCGGAGGCGCTTTTCAGTTCTTCGGTGGCAGCCGAGGCCTCCGAGATGCCGGCGCTGAGTTCAGCGGTAGCCGCGGCGATGCGCTCGGCAGCCTGCTGCTGCTTGGCCAAGGTGCGGGCCTTCTTGCGCAGGGCATCGGCCTGGCGCGAAGTCGAGGCGGCCGCACGCGGGTCGGTTGCGCTCTCATAGTTGGAGTTCTGAATAGTCTTGACGAGCGCCATGTGCGCCTCCTGAAAAAAGTTGTGCTCAAACGGACGGACTTGCAGATGAAATGGTAGGGATGCTTGTTGCCGTGTGGAATCGGTTTTGTTCCTAGGGGATACATAGGAAATGTCCTAGGCAATCCGGGCAGCTCGGTTGCGCTTGCCTAGGCCCCTGACTGGCCGTGTTGACGCCTTGTCCCCGTGTGCAGGACGACGCCTTGCGCTGGGCCAACGCAAAAGGAGGCGTACCGCTGTGGGCGGGTGCTGTTCTGGACAAAGGAGTGCGGCGCAGAGTAGCCGCAGTGACGTGCCGGGTGGAAGGATCGGTGACGGACAGAGCGCGGGAAGTTACGCAGAGATCAGGAAGAAATGACC
Source organism: Herbaspirillum sp. DW155 (assembly GCF_037076565.1). Lineage (NCBI taxonomy): Bacteria > Pseudomonadati > Pseudomonadota > Betaproteobacteria > Burkholderiales > Oxalobacteraceae > Herbaspirillum > Herbaspirillum sp. DW155. The sequence continues at coordinate 2,371,490 of NZ_AP029028.1, forward strand.
GCAGCAGCTGTAGGAGAGCACCTCAGGTCTGCCGTTCCACCAGGTTGTTCTTGACGGCCCACAGGACCAGCCCGACCACGTCGCGTACGCCGATGCGGTCCATGATCTGGGCGCGATGGGCGGCGATGGTCTTTTCGCTCAGGTCCAGCTCGTAGGCGATTTCCTTGGTGGTCTTGCGATGCGCAATCATGGCCAGGATCTGGTGCTGGCGCGGCGTGAGCGGATCCGGCTGGGCCTGCCGGGCGGCCCCCGTGTAGAGGCAGTGGCTGATCATGGATTTGGCTACGGCCGGGGTCAGATAGCACTCGTTGCGCGCTACCGCCTGCAAGGCGATATCGAGTTCGGCGGGACTGGATTGCTTGAGCAGGTACGCCGCCACACCCATGCGCATTACCTCGGCCAGCAGCTCGGCATCGGGCTGATCGCCAACGACGACCATCCGGCTGGCAGGGCATTTGGAGCAGATGTCGGCCAGCAGGGCAAGGCCCTTGCGGGTATCTGTGGAGAGATCGATGATGACTGCGTCCGGCGCCACGCTCTGGATCACATGCAGGGCCACCGGCCCGGCTTCCACTTCGCCGATCACCTGCTGGCCTTCCATTTTTTCGATCAGGCAGCGCAGGCCGGCGCGCATCATGATCTGGTCGTCCACCAGGACTATGTTCATGTTCTGGATCCCCCGCTCTACAAGCTATCGTGCGGCAATCCGTGGCGCTGCTGGCAGTAGTGCATGAGCACGCGTGCAGACCTTGGTATGCCTGTTTTCAGCAGTGAATTTACTGGATCGCCGGCAACATTTCAACCAAATATAACGAATATACGACATTTTGATAAAAATATGATTTTCGATGAAAATGATCTGGTCAATGTATTCACGTTTCTCGAGGACAGGCTTTGGGCGGTCATTTCTTCATGAAAAAACCGGGCGCAATCATGATTGCGCCCGGTCCGGGAGAGCTTCGCGCTGCGCCGTCCTGCCTTCGGGCCGGACAGCGAGCACCTCACTGCAAGCATTACTGGTGAATGTTGTTGTGCACGGTTTCCTTCACGAACAGCAGACCGATGACCACGGTGATGACCGAGATCACGATCGGATACCACAGGCCGTAGTAGATGTCGCCCTGGTAAGCCACCAGCGCGAAGGAGGTGGTGGGCAGCAGGCCGCCGAACCAGCCGTTGCCGATGTGGTACGGCATGGACATGGAGGTGTAGCGGATGCGGGTCGGGAACATTTCGACCAGGCAGGCGGCGATCGGGCCGTAGACCATGGTCACGTAGATCACCAGGATGAACAGCAGCAGCAGGACCATGGGCTTGTTGATCTGCTCCGGATCAGCCTTGGCCGGGTAGCCGGCCGCCTTGATGTCGTCGGCCAGGGCCTTGGACAGTTCCTTGTCCTTGGCGGCAGCGTCTTCCTTGGACAGGCCGGTGGCATCATACGAGGTGATCACGCGGTCGCCGATCTTGACGGTGGCCACCGAACCCGGTGCACCGGCCACGTTCTGGTAGTTCACCGAGGCAGCCGACAGCTTGGCCTTCACGATATCGCAGGACGAGGTGAACTTCTTGGTGCCAGTCGGGTTGAACTGGAACTGGCAGCTGGCCGGGTCGGCGGTGACGATCACCGGGGACTTTTGCAGAGCTGCTTCCAGCGCCGGGTTGGCGAAGTGGGTCAGGCCGTTGAAGATCGGGAAGTAGGTCACCGCCGCGATCAGGCAGCCACCCAGGATGATGGGCTTGCGGCCGATCTTGTCCGACAGCGAGCCGAAGAACAGGAAGAAGGGCGTGGCCAGCAGCAGGGCGGCTGCGATCAGCAGGTTGGCGGTGGGGCCGTCGACCTTCAGGGTCTGGGTCAGGAAGAACAGGGCGTAGAACTGGCCGGTGTACCACACCACGGCCTGACCGGCGGTCAGACCGATCAGGGCCAGGATGACCAGCTTCAGGTTCTTCCACTGGCCGAAGGCTTCGGTCAGCGGGGCCTTGGAGGTCTTGCCTTCAGCCTTCATCTTCAGGAAGGCCGGCGACTCGTTCATGGACATGCGGATCCACACCGAGATGGCCAACAGCAGGATGGAGACCAGGAAGGGAATGCGCCAGCCCCAGTCGGCAAACGCTGCTTCACCCACCGAGGTACGCACGCCCAGAATCACCAGCAGCGACAGGAACAGGCCCATCGTGGCAGTGGTCTGGATCCAGGCGGTGAAGGCGCCGCGGCGGCCTTCCGGTGCGTGCTCGGCCACGTAGGTGGCGGCACCGCCGTATTCACCGCCCAGCGCCAGGCCCTGCAGGATGCGCAGGATGATCAGGATGATCGGGGCGGTGATGCCGATGGAGTTGTAGTTGGGCAGCACGCCGACGATGAAGGTCGAGGCACCCATGATCAGGATGGTCACCAGGAAGGTGTATTTGCGGCCTACCAGGTCGCCCAGGCGGCCGAACACCAGCGCGCCGAACGGGCGCACGATGAAGCCGGCAGCAAAGGCCAGCAGGGCGAAGATGAAAGCGGTATTGGGGTCGGTGCCGGCAAAGAACTGCTTGGCGATGATGGCCGCCAGCGAGCCGTACAGGTAAAAGTCATACCATTCGAAAACGGTGCCTAGCGAGGAAGCGAAGATGACTTTCTTCTCCTCCTTCGTGATGCCGCGCGCAGTCGTGTTGACTGATGCTGTGGTCATGTTTGTCTCCTTGGTTTTAATGAATATGTGCTACTGCATGGAATGCAACCAGGTACTCGGGGCAACAATGCAACAGATGGCCGAATGGGGCGTTATGCAAGAACGCACCGGAGAACAGAGCATGAAGAACCGACTTCCCTCGCTTCCCCGTCTGACACAAACCGCGATATTGGCTTCGCATTGCTTGCGTAAGGACCCACTTGTCCATGCGGCGAGTGTGCGACGCCAAGCTTACGCAGGACTTGCTCCAAACTTACACAAGCTTACAGCGCGGCAGGCCCGTTTCTGGTTGCGATGCAGTAGGGAAAGCCTCTTCTGCCAAGGCTTTGCAGGCATTGAGGGATATTGCGGTGCAGCGAGGCGCGGCAGCGGCTGGCGCCTGGAAAACCGGGCCAGAAAAAATTTTTCTGTCAGGTATCAATGCAGGCAAGTGAAGCATCTTGCCAAACATGCGGCTTGGCGGGCTGTGCCGTGGGCCGCAAGGCCAGGCGGGACGGGAGGGTAGAGGGCGGTACGGCAGCGCTTGCCGCCGTACCGGGGAGAACAGGCAGCCAATCAGGCCAGGGCGGTCGCCGGGGCCGGCTGGGCGGACGGCGTGGGCAGGCTGCCCCCTTCCAGCAGGGCCTTCACGACACGTTCACCGAGTCCCAGCCCGACGCTCATGCCGATGCCGGTGTGCATCAGCACCACCGAGGTGTGGTCGTCGATGGCCAGGGCCGAGAACGGGCCCGGTCCCTTGCTGCCATAGACACCTTGCCAGCGCTCGACCACCTGTACGCGGGTGGCCAGGGTGTGCTCGGTCAGGCCCAGCAGCAGTTCATCGATTTCTTCACTGTTGAAGGGCGGCGAATCGGTGCCGTAGTGGTGCGAATCGCCGACGATGAGTTCCTGATACGGCGTCGGGCTGACCAGCAGGTGGATGCCATGTTTGTTCAGCAGCGGGGCATTGGCCTCGATCTCGGCATGCACCGCGCGGGCCGTCGGCAAGTCCGAGAAGGCGCCATAGTGGGTGCAGGACAGGCCGGTCAGCACCGCATGGGTCAGCGGCAGCGGCTCCTCGGTCTTCAGGCGCAGCATCTGCAGGCGGCACTGTTTCAGGTTCATCGGCTGCAGGCGATCGGCAAAGAGGGTCAGGTAATCATGACCCGAGCAGACCACCACGCGCTCGGCGCGGAATTCACCGGCGGTGGTCGAGAGGCGTCCGTCGGCGGTGCCATGCACCAGCGTGTTGAAGCGGAAATGCACGCCCTGCGAATGCAGATAGGCCACCAGCGCCGGCATGGCTTCGCGCGAATACAGCTGCAGGTCTTCGGTGCCGTGCAGGGCTGAGCGGTGATGGCGGAAGCGGCCGTTGTAGAGGGCGTTGAGCTTGTCGCCTTCGAGCAGCGAGGCGCGGTAATCGTACTGGCGCGCGCGCACGGTCATGAATTCCAGCAGCACGTCGTGCTCGGCCTCGCTGCGCGCAAACAGCAGGGTGCCGGCTTCACGGGCGCTGAAGTGGGCGCGGGTGGCCAGGTGCAGCCAGATGGCGCGGCTTTCGCGGGCCAGGTCGAGCATGATGCCGGGTGGCTGGCCGGTCACCAGGCCCATGCCGAAATTGCGTACGGAAGCGCCCAGCGGGGTGCCGGTGCGTTCGAAGACGGCCACCTTGAGGCCGCGTTTGACGGCCGCGTAAGCGTGCGCCAGGCCGAGAATGCCCGAGCCGACCACGGCCAGGTCGAAATGCTGCGGATCGTTTTCTGAGAGGGAAATGCTCATGGGGAGTGCTCCATCGGAGTCGGTTGCGAGATGTCGTGTTGCCTGTTGTGCGGGGACGCTCTGGCGGCGTCCTGCGATCCTCTCTGTGCGCTGTCGCAGGCTGGGCTGCGGCAGCTTTCAGCGCTGCCAGGCTGTTGTCTCCCGACTACCGTTCGTCCTGAGTAGGCCCGCCTACGGTGATCCTTCGATACGCGGCTACGCCGCTACTCAGGCCGAACGGTATCAGGTGGCGTTTCCTGACAGCCTCTATGAGATTTACTGCTTCTTCTCGGACTTGCTTTCGTAACGCTTGCTCCACTCGGTCAGGATGCGGTCGCGCTGGGTGCTGGCCCAGGTGAAGTCGTTCTTGATCAGGCGCTTCTCATAGTCGGCCGGCAGCAGTTCATCCGGCTTGGCCACGCCCGGAATGGCGACCACGGCGAAGTTCTTTTCATACAGGGCCATGGCTTCCTTGCTGGCGGAGAAATCGGCCAGCTTCTTGGCCGCTTCCAGATTCTTGGTTCCCTTGACGATGGCGGTGGCTTCGATATCCCAGCCCAGGCCCTCCGACGGCAGGATCACGTCGATGGGGGCGCCTTCCTTCTTGGTCTTGACGGCGCGGTATTCAAAGGCGATGCCGATGGGGAATTCACCGGTGGCGGCCTGCTTGCAGGGCTTGGAACCGGAGTGGGTGTACTGGCCGATGTTCTTGTGCAGGGCGTCCATGTAGGCCCAGCCTTTTTCTTCACCCATCATCTGCAGCCAGGCCGAGACATCCAGGTAGCCGGTACCCGAAGAAGCCGGATTGGGCATGACGATCTTGCCGGCATAGACCGGCTTGGTCAGGTCGGCCCAGGAGGTCGGCTTGGGCAGGCCCTGCTTTTGCGCTTCCACGGTGTTGAAGCAGATCGCCGAGGCCCACACGTCCATGCCGACCCAGGCCGGCGGATTGGCGGCGCTGCGGTACTTGGCGTCGATGGCCGACAGGCCTTGCGGAGCGTAGGGCGTCAACATGCCTTCCTTGTCCAGCAGCGCCAGGCTGGTGGCGGCCAGGCCCCAGATCACGTCAGCCTGCGGGTTGGCCTTTTCGGCCAGCAGCTTGGCGGTGACGATGCCGGTGGAGTCGCGCACCCATTTGATCTCGATGTCCGGGTTGGCCTTCTGGAACGCGGCCTGGTAAGCCTTGATCTGGTCGGCTTCGAGGGCGGTGTAGACGGTCAGCGTGGTGGCGGCGTGAGCCTGGGCCGAGAACAGCATGCCGGCGCCGATCACCGATGCGAACAGGGAAAACAGCTTGGTTTTTTTCATGATGGCCTTCGTCTGTGAATGGCTGGGTTGAAAACGCGTCGGGGACGCAAGGTGGAGAAATCGTGGGTCGCCGGTTTGGCTCAGTGCGCCCGTCCCCGGCGCCAGGCCTGGGCCCGCGCCAGCCAGCGACTGCCGGCCAGGTGCATGAAGAGCGAGGCCGCCGCCGAGGTCAGCAGGATCAGTGTGGACATGGCGGCCGCCGGACCGACGTCGCCGGCGTCGTCCATGTTGAGCACCGCCACCGAGGCCAGCACCGTATCGGGGCGATACAGGAAGATCACCGCCGACACCGTGGTCATCGAGGACACGAACAGGTAGCGGAAGATCTCCAGCATCTGCGGCAGGCACAGCGGCACGGTCACGCGCAGGAAGGTCTGCAGCAGCGGCACCTTCAGCGACAGCGAGGCGGCTTCGAATTCAGGATCGAGCTGCTTGAGGGCGGTAACGGCGGTGAGATGGGCGGTGGTGTAGAAGTGCACGATGGAGCAGAGCACCAGCAGCGTCATCGTCCCGTAGAGGAAGTTGAACGGGTTGGACGGGTGATTGAAGAACAGCAGGCTGCCCAGGCCCAGCACCAGCCCGGGCACCGCCATCGGCAGGAAGCTCAGCATGCGCAGCAGGGTCGACAGCCAGGCCTGGCCGCGCGTCTTTTCCATCAGCCAGGCGCCGGTGAAGATGACCAGGGTACCGGCCACGCTGGTGCCGCAGGCCAGTTTCAGGCTGTTCCAGTAGGCCAGCCAGCCGCCGCCGTCCATGTTGTCGAAGTCGTAGTGCTGCAGGGTCAGTTGCAGGTTGTAGGGCCACAGCTTGACCAGCGAGGCGCCCATGGCCACCACGATCATCATCAGGATGGCGGCCGCGATCAGTGCCACCGCCAGCAGGTTGATGCCGTCCCGGCGCCAGTCGGGCCGGGCAACGTACGCTTCCGAGCGGCTGCTCATGGTGGCGCGCTGGCGGCGCTGCAGCCAGGCGTCCAGGGCGAAGGTCAACAGGGCCGGCACCAGCAGCAGCAAGCCGATCAGGGCACCGCGTCCGAATTGCTGCTGGCCGACCACGGCCTTGTAGGCTTCCACTGCCAGCACGCTGTAGGCGCCGCCGGTGATCTTGGGCACGCCGAAGTCGGTGATGGTCAGCGTGAAGACCAGGCACAGCGCACCAAAGATGCCGTAGCGCGTGGCCGGCAGGGTGACGGTGGTGAAGACGCGCCAGCGCGAGGCGCCCATGGCGTGGGCCGCGTCGTACAGGCGACCATCGGCCTGCGACAGCGCCGACAGCAGGATCATCATGGCATGCGGGAAGGTGTAGAACACTTCACCCAGCAGGATGCCCCAGAAGCCGTAGATGCTGCCATCCATCCATTCCTTGAACAGGCCCTGGTTGCCGAACAGGTAGATCAGCGCGATGCCCGGCAGCAGTGATGGTGCCAGGAGCGGCAGCAGGCCGATCCCGCGCCACAGGCCCTTGAAGGGAATGCAGCTGCGCTGCAGGGCATACGCAAACACATAGGCCAGCGGCACGGTGACCACGGCGGTCACCGCCGAGACCCACAGGCTGCGTCCCAGCATGGGCAGGAAGTTGATGTTGGCGAAGAGCGTGACGAAGGGCTGGCTGCCGGCCCAGTTGCCTTCAGGTGTAAGGACCGCCTGTGCCAGGATGAAGACCAGCGGCCCGCCCAGGCCCAGCAGCAACAGCGCCAGCAGCAGCCATTTGAGCGCGCCCGGCAGCCGCTGGTGAAGGCCCGCGAGGCGCTGGCTGGCCGGTGCCGTGCGCGGCAGGGGCTGCTCCAGCGCCAGGGCGGGCGGGGTGGGCAGAGAGGATTGCGTCGTCATGGGCGGCGTGCCTCAGGCAAAGACCTGCAGGGCCTGGCGCGGCAGGGCGACCCACAGGCCATCCTGGGAGGGCAGGGCCGCCAGACGGCCGTGCGACTCGCTGCTCACATCGGCCAGCAGGGTCTGACCGGGCAGGGCATCGGCCGACAAGGCGAGGCGGTAGCGGTTGCCGAGATAGATTTGATCGACCACGCGCGCCTGGAAGCGGTTGGCGCTGGTGTCGCTGGCGAACAGCTCGACTGCTTCCGGCCGGCAGAACAGGCGGCCGGTCTGCAGTTCGGCTTCTTCGGCTTGCACTTCCAGGCGCAATCCGCCCACCGTGACCTGGGAACCGGAGACGCGGGTGAAGGGCAGCCAGTTGGCGTGGCCGATGAAGTCCGCCACGAAGGGCGTGGCCGGGCGGCGGTAGATCTCGGCGGGCGTGCCGAACTGTTCGATGCGGCCATGCTGCATGACGGCGATGCGGTCGGCCATGACCATGGCTTCTTCCTGATCGTGCGTGACCATCAGGGTGGTGATGCGGAACTGTTTTTGCAGGCGGCGGATTTCCAGTTGCAGGTGTTCGCGCACCTGCGCATCCAGGGCCGAGAGCGGTTCATCGAGCAACAGCAGCGAAGGCGAGGGCGCCAGCGCCCGCGCCAGAGCCACGCGCTGCTGCTGGCCGCCGGACAACTGGCCGGGGTACTTGTCCTGGCTGCCGGCCAGGCCAACCATGGCCAGCATCTCGGCCACGCGTTCCTGGCGCGCCTGACGCTTCATGCCGCGCAAGCCGTAGGCCACGTTGTCGGCCACGCTCAGGTTCGGGAAGAGGGCGTAGGACTGGAACAGGATGCCGTAATCGCGCGATTGCGGCGGCAAATCAGACATCTCGCGGCCGGCGGCGAAGAGCTGGCCGGCATCCTGGCGCTCCAGCCCGGCGATGGTGCGCAGCAGGGTGGTCTTGCCGCAGCCCGAGGGGCCCAGCAGGCAGACCATCTCGCCCCGCTGCACGTCCAGCGACACCCGGTCCAGCGCGGTGAAGGCGCCGAAACGCTTTTCGATCCCGCGCACCGAGAGGAAACGCTGCTCGGCATGGCCATCATCCTGCAAGCAAGCCGGCATGGCGGAAGGGGCGGCGAAAGAAGGTGTCTGCATCATCTCGGAATGGTCATGGCCAGGTCGCGGTGTTGCCCAAACGCAGTGCCCATGCGGGCTTGCGCCTGATTGAAACATCGGGGGCGGGTTCGGAGGCAAGCGGATGGTACGGGCCTAATATGACTGCTGGATGACACCCCCTGCTGTGATAGCGGCCCGGAATCCCTGCTATAGATTGAAGCTATGGATCGCCCTCCCTGCTCTCGCGGCGGGGGAATCCTGGCAGCGGAAACTGGTCCAAATCTGACCAAAAGCTTCATTGACGTCATGCATTGAGTGAAGCAAGATCAGTCAACTCTCAGGAGGAGAAGATGAAGAAAAACATCAAGCCAGGACGCCGGCCCGGCATGCGCCTGGCGATGTCCGGCGTGGGTGTGGCCGCCATGCTGGCCGCCTGCTCGGCCCCCGAGAGTACCCAGCAGGAGCGTGATGCTCTGGCGCGCTCCCTGATCGAGCAGAAGAAGACCCTTGAGGACGCCACCTCCACCGCCACCACCGTGGATGGCTACAAGGTCGACCTGGCCAAACGCATTTCCCAGGTCAATTTCACCAGCGTCTATGTGGAGCGTCCGCAGGCGCTGCTGCGTTCGGTGATCGTCATCAAGTACGTCGTCGATGGCGACGGCAACCTGGTCAAGAGCGAGATCCTGCGCAGCAACCGCGACAAGCACGCCGAAGCCAGCGCCCTGGGCAGCCTGAAATCGGCCGCGCCTTTCCCCAAGCCGCCACCGGCCTTGCTCAAGCAGGGGCGCATCGAACTGTCGGAAAGCTGGCTGTTCAACAATGACGGCCGTTTCCAGCTGCGCAGCGTGGCGCTGGCCCAGATGGACCAATAGCGGCTGGCGGCGCCGGGCAAAGGTGCCGCCCGGCATTGGCATGTGTATAATGTCGCGCGGGCACGACGGTGTGCGTCGTGTCTCTCGGGCCTGACGGGCCTGCGCCGCATCAGGGCGAACGCGAGTTCGCCTTTTTTCTTATGGGCGCACGCCAGCGGCGGTCTTCTGACCCTCGCTGTCCTTCCTTGACCAGATCGTTTATTGATTGGCTATACATGTTTGATTTCATTCGTACTCACCAGCGCCTGATGCAGCTCCTGCTGCTGTTGCTCATCTTCCCGTCGTTTGCCTTCTTCGGCCTGGAGGGTTACAGCCGCCTGACCGATGACAGCGGCGTGGCCAAGGTGGCCGGCCAGACCATCACCAAGGAAGAGTGGGATGCCGCGCATCGCCAGCAACTGGAGCGCATGCGCCAGGTGTACGGCAATCAGTTCGACAGCAAGATCTTCGATAGCCCGCAGGCGCGTCGCGCCATCCTCGACAACCTGATCGCCCAGCGCGCTCTGGGTGCCGAAGTGGTGGCCAGCAAGCTGGTGGTGCCCGACCAGGCGCTGCAGCAGACCATCCTGCAGATCCCCGGCCTGACCAAGCCGGACGGCAGCTTTGACAATGACCAGTACCGCGTGCTGCTGGCTGCCCAGGGCATGACCCAGAAATCCTACGAAGCCGGCCTGCGCCGCGAGATGGCCCTGCAACAACTCAATGCGGCCATCCAGAACACCGCTTTCTCGCCCAGGACCGTGGCCGAGAACCTGTCCAACCTGAACGATCAGGAACGCACGGTGCTGATGCTCAACTTCAAGCCGGACAGCTATGCCGCCCAGGTCAAGGTGAGCGATGACATGCTCAAGGCCTACTACGACAAGAACGGGGCCCGTTTCGAAACCCCGGAGCAGGCCGACATCGAATACGTGGTGCTGGATGCGGCTGCCGTGGCAGCCCAGGCCGTCGTCACCGACGATGACATCAAGGCCTACTACGACCAGAACCAGAAGCAGTACGCCACGGAAGAACAACGCCGCGCCAGCCACATCCTGATCACCGTGAAGAAGGATGCCCCGGCTGCCGAGAAGGCCGCTGCCAAGAGCAAGGCCGAGGCCCTGGTGGCGCAGCTGCGCAAGAATCCGGGCGACTTCGCCAAGCTGGCCAAGGCCAATTCGCAAGACCCCGGTTCGGCTGCCAATGGCGGCGACCTGGGCTACTTCACCCGCGATGCCATGGTCAAACCCTTCGCCGATGCAGCCTTCAGCCTCAAGCAGGGTGAGATCAGCGATCCGGTGGAATCCGATTTCGGCTATCACGTCATCGAAGTGACCGGCATCAAGCCGGCCTCCGTCAAGCCGCTGGAATCGGTCAAGGCCGAGATCGGCGCCGAGATCAAGAAGCAGATCGCCGCCAAGAAGTATTCGGACATGGCCGACCAGTTCAACAACCTGGTCTATGAAAACGGCGACAGCCTCAAGGCCGTCTCCGACAAGCTCAAGCTGAAGATCCAGACCGCCTCCGGCGTGACCCGCGTCCCCAACCCGGCCGCAGGTGCTGCACCCTACAACAATGCCAAGTTCCTGACGGCGCTCTTCACCGACGACGTGATCAAGGCCAAGCACAACACCGAAGCCGTGCAGACCGCCCCCAATACCCTGGTGGCCGGCCGCATGGTCAGCTACAAGCCGGTGACCAAGCGTCCGTTCGAGGAAGTCAAGGCCGACGTGCAGAAGGCTGTGCTGGCCGCCGAAGAGCAGTCCCTGGCCGTGAAGGCCGGCCAGGAGCGCCTGGCGCAATTGCAGGCCAAGGATGATGCCACCGGCTTCAGCGAGCCCAAGGTAGTCTCGCGGGTGAAATCCGAGGGCTGGACCCAAGAGGCCTTCACCGCCGTCATGAAGGCCGACACCGCCAAGCTGCCGGCCTACACCGGTGCCGAAACCCCGGGCATGGGTTACCAGATCTACCGCATCACCAAGGTGGAACAGCCCAAGACCGTCGATACCGCGCGCCGCAAGGCCGAACAGGAGCAGATCACCGCCGCCCTGGCGCAGCAGGAAACCCTGGGTTACCTGGACTTCCTGCGCGAGAAGGCCAAGACCAAGCTCCTGAAGGGCGCCGCCGCCGTCAGCGCGTATGATGCCGCCAAGTGAGACCGGCAGGATGGCCCGCCGTGGGGCAGCCAGCGCACCGTGAGCGTGAATCGGCGCGCAGCGCTGCCCCAGGGTGGGGAGTTGTCGGCATGACTGCCACAATTTACTAAAAAATTTACAGAGGCCGCTTTCCCAGCGGCCTTTTTTGTTTCATCATGTACACCGGCGCTGCATTCGAGGGGGATGCACGAGGGAGCCGGCACCGGGGAATCCGCTTCATTTCTTCCATCGTCCGTTGGCGTTTCGTCCGCTTTCCACCTGGTGGGAAGATGCAGTTTTTATGCTGTCTGGATGAAACTCCTGTCATCCGCACGTCATGTTGCGCCGTTTCGGAAACAAACGGCTGCCGATCAAGTTGTCGCTTTCTCCAGTCGCCATTCGAAAAGTGATCGCAGGGGGTATTTCCACGAGGAGTGCGTCCGATGCGAGTCTTGCCCGGAATACGACCACGTTTTTTATGCCTGCCCCAGTCCTGATCATTCAAACCGGCGATCCCCATCCCGCCCTCAAGACCAACTACGGTGGTTTCGCCGACCAGATAGGCTGCGCCGCCGGCCTGTGCCACACCGAAATCGAAGTCGTGCCTGTCTACCAGGGCCAGCGCCCGTCCTGCCCGCGCAGTTACCGCGCGGTCTTCATCACCGGTTCACCGGCCATGGTGACCGACAAGGAAGACTGGAGCGAGCGCACCGCCGAATGGATCCGCGATGCCGCCGCACTGGATACGCCCATGTTCGGCATCTGCTACGGCCACCAGTTGCTGACCTATGCCTTCGGCGGCGAAGTCGGCTACAACCCGGCCGGACGCGCGGCCGGCACCATGCACGTCAAGACGCTGGAATGCTGCCGCGAGGATGAGTTGCTGGGCGTGCTGCCGGACGAATTCCCGGCCCACATGCTGCACATGCAGTCGGTGCTGCGCCCGCCCAAGGACGCCATCGTCATGGCCCGCTCGCCGATGGACCCGCACCACATCATCAAGCACAAGCACAATGTCTACTCGACGCAGTTCCATCCCGAGTTTTCGCCCGAGTTCGTGCGTGCCTACCTGAATTACTACGCAGACAGCTATCGTGGCTGCGGCATCGATGCCCAGGCGCTGTGCGAGAAGGTCAGCGAGACGCCGCAGTCGACTGGACTGCTGCGGCGCTTCCTGGATCTGTACGCGCGGCACTGAAGCAGGCTCCCATCATGAACAAAGCCCCTGATGCCAGCCACGGCACAGGGGCTTTGTTCTTGGAGAGCTACGCTTACTTCAGCCCGACCAGCGGTTTGAGATAAGGCCAGACGTTATCCAGCAACCGGGGTTGCGCCTGTTCCGTGGGATGAATGCGGTCGGCCTGGAACAAGGAGAGATCAGCGGCGATGCCCTCGAAGAAGAACGGCACCAGCGCCACCTTGTTGGCCTTGGCCAGGTCCTGATACATCGCGGCGAAGCGGCGGGTGTAGTCGGGGCCGTAATTGGGCGGGATCTGCATGCCCACCAGCAGCACCTTGGCCTGTTGCTGGTGCGCCAGGTCGATCATGGCTTGCAGGTTGTCCTGGCTGGTCTTGAGCGGCAGGCCGCGCAGGGCATCGTTGGCACCCAGTTCGATCACCACCACGGCCGGCTTGTGCTGCGCCATCAATGGTGGCAGGCGGTTGCGCCCGCCAATGGTGGTGTCGCCGCTGATGCTGGCATTGACCACCTGGTAATCCAGCTTGTTCTGCTGCAGCCGCTGCTGCAGCAGGACGGCCCAGCCGGTACCGCGCTGCAGGCCGTATTCGGCCGAGAGGCTGTCACCGAGCACGAGCAGGTTTTTTGGGGCAGAATAAGCGCTCGTCGCTGCCACCATCAGGATGACGCCCGCCAGCAGACGCAACACGGCGCCCACCAGCGCATTGCGTCTCGCCACTCTCCCGGACCACCTTGCCCGATTGCCTTGCATGCCTGCTTCCGCTCCTGCCAGTCCCGCCATCATTGCCGCCATTGAAGTCCTTCAGTTGTCCAAACATGTTGCCGATGCTTCCGCCCCTTCAGGCCGGCTGACCATCTTGAGCGACATCGATTTTACCGTGGCCGCCGGCACCACGGTGGCCATCGTCGGCGCCTCCGGCTCCGGCAAGTCGACCCTGCTGGGCCTGCTGGCTGGACTGGATACGCCCAGCGAAGGTTCCGTGCGGCTCGACGGCGAAGACATCTCCGCCCTCGATGAAGACGGCCGGGCGCTGTTGAGGAAGCGCAAGCTGGGTTTCGTGTTTCAGTCCTTCCAGCTGCTGGGGCACCTCAATGCCCTGGAGAACGTGATGCTGCCGCTGGAATTGCGCGGCGACGCTCAGGCCCGCGCCAAGGCCGAGCAGATGCTGGGCCGCGTGGGCCTGGGCAGCCGCCTGAAGCACTATCCCAAATACCTCTCCGGGGGCGAGCAGCAGCGTGTGGCGCTGGCGCGCGCCTTTGTCACCGAGCCGCCGTTGCTGTTTGCGGACGAGCCGACCGGAAGCCTCGATGCCGCCACCGGCGAATCGGTCATCCAGCTGATGTTCGAACTGAACCGCGAGCGCGGCTCCACGCTGGTGCTGGTGACCCATGACAACGGCATTGCGGCGCGCTGCGAGCGCACCCTGACGATTTCGGCCGGGCGTCTGCTCTAGACCGACTCCATCGGATCGGCAGGCGGCAGCGGATGCGCCCGCTTGTGTTCGATATACGCGATGCCGATGCCGCTGGCGCAGATGATGGCGATGCCCAGCACCGTGATCTGGTCCGGGAATTGTCCGAAGACCAGCCAGCCCATGCCGCAGGCCGAGATGATCTGGGCATAGAAGAAGGGCGTGAGCACCGAGGCTTCCGCGTGCCGGTAGGCCGAGTTCTGCAGGAAGTGGCCGATGGTGCTGGTGATGCCGGTCGATACCAGGATCGCCAGTTCCACCATCGTCGGCGTATGGCTGGTCCAGAAGAAGGGCAGCAGCAGCGTAGAGACGATGCTGCCGACCAGGGCACCGTAGAAGAGCGTCACCATCGGATTGTCCGCCTGGCTGGCCTTGCGGTTGAGGATGGACAGCAAGGCCTGGGTGAAGGCCGAGACCAGTCCCAGTGCCACGCCAACCGGCGGGATGTCGCCGCTGGGGCGGATCACGATGAGCATGCCCGTAAAGCCGATCAGCACCGCAACCCAGCGCGAGAAATAACTGCGCTCCCCCAGCAGCCAGGGCGAAATGGCCAGCACGATCAGCGGCGCGCAGAAATTCATGGCCGTGCCTTCGGCCAGCGGCACGATCTTGAGCACCGAAAAGAAAATCAGGGTCGAGCCCAGCAGCAGCGCTCCCCGTGCCAATTGCAGCCCCAGCCGCCTGGTGTGCAGGATGCTGCGCCCGTGGCGGCGCCGGTACAGCGGCGCCAGCGTGGCCGCCATGAAGAACAGATTGATGGTGTAGCGCATCCAGGCAATCATCACCACGTGATACCCGGCCAGGGCCAGCAGCTTGCCGGCCGTATCCAGCAGGGAGAGCGTCCACAGCCCCGAGATCAGAAAGAGGATGCCCAGCTTATGGTTATGGGCGATGCGTGTGATCGGCAGGACGGCGCTGGACATGGTCTCGGATGATCTGGTTGAACACGGCACGGATGGCCGGAATGAATTCGCTGGCGGTCAGTCCCACCGGTCCCTGGCCGACGGCCACCAGCTGGTCGGCGGCCGCGCCGTGGATCCAGGTGGCCGCCAGTGCCGCCGCGCGGGTCGGCCAGCCCTGTGCCAGCAGGGCACCGCACAGCCCGGACAGCACGTCGCCCGTGCCGGCCGTGGACAGCGCCGGATTGCCGCTGGGGTTGATGGCGATCTCGCCATCGGGGAAGGCGATCACCGTGCCCGCACCCTTGAGCACGGTGATGGCGTTGAACTGGCGCGCCAGCAGGCGCGCGGCCTGCGGGCGGTCCTGCTGGACCTGCTGGGTGGTGCTGTCGAGCAGGCGCGCCGCTTCCAGCGGATGCGGCGTGATGATGCTGCAGGCCTCGGCCCGCTGGCTGCGCCGGTGCAGCTTGTGCTGCAAGACCGGCTCGGCCGAGATCAGGTTCAGGGCATCGGCATCGACGACGATATCGGCCTCGCTGTCCAGGGCGCGCGCCAGCAGGTCATGGGCGTGGCGCGAGGTGCCCATGCCGGGGCCGACCACCAGTGCCGCACTGGCGCCGAATTCCACCCGGTCTGCCAGGCGGAACATCAGTTCGGGGTGCTTGTCGTCGTAAGCCGGGCCATCCTCGACGAAGGCCACATAGACCCGTCCGGCCCCGCCGAAGGCCGCCGTGCGCGCGGCCAGCACCGGCGCGCCGGCCATGCCGCGCGCGCCACCCACCACGATCACGTCGCCATAGCTGCCCTTGTGGCTGTTGTTGGCGCGCGGCCTGAGGGCGGTGGCAAAGCCTTGCGGACCATTGAGGAAAGCCCGTGCAGGCGGCAGCAGCACCGGCGCGATCTCCAGCGGATCGACCACGATCCGGCCGCTGTGGTCGCTGCCGTCACAAGTGTGCAGTCCGGGTTTGTCGCCGATGAAGGTAATGGTATGGGTGGCCTGCACCGCCACACCCTCGCGGCCGCCGACGATGCTGCCGGTATCGGCGTTGAGCCCGCTGGGGACGTCGATGGACAGCACCGGACAGCGCAGGCTGTTGACGTACTCGATGATGGGGCGCAGGGCCGGACCCGGCGGACGTGTCAGGCCGATGCCGAACAGGCCGTCGATTACCAGCGCCCAGGATTGCGCGCGCAGCGGTGCGTCATCGGTCCCTTCGATGAACTGGATCTCGGCTTCGCGGGCACGCGCCAGCGCGCGGCGCGCATCGGGCGGCTGGCGGCTTTCGTCGGCGTGCAGCTGCACGCTCACTTCGATGCCGGCTTCTTCCAGCAGGCAGGCTGCTTCCAGGGCATCGCCGCCATTGTTGCCGGGGCCGGCCAGGATCAGCACCGAGGGCGACGAGTCCGTGGTCGAGCACAGCAGTTGCTGCGCCTGCCCGGCAATGGCGGCGCCGGCGCGTTGCATCAGGGTGTAGGGGGGGAGGGCGGACAGTGCCTCTTGTTCGACCTGGCGGATCTCGGCAACGGAATGGAGCGCGCTCATGATCGTGATCGCTGTAGCCTTAAATGGAGGTGGCGTGAATGTCGCGTGAATGTCGCGTAATACGGCGCTGACAGAGCCAAGTGCAGAAATGTTCACCTGCACAAGCGGTGGAAATGCGCGAGCTTGATTTTAAGTGAATTGTTCTGTCAGCGCAGGCACATCATCGACGAACATCGACGAAACATTGATGAAAAGAATGCGCGCGGCCAAGGCCGCGCTGCATGCTGCATGCCGACGATGCGCCGGCTCAGGCCAGCACGTCGCGCGGCTGCAAGCCATCGGGCGGGATTTCCAGCTCTTCACCGCTGACCATATCGGCGAGCAGGCGCGCCGAGCCGACGCTGGCTGCCCAGCCGGTGGCGCCGTGGCCGACGTTGACGAAGACGTTGCCATGCCGCGTCGGACCCACCACGGGCAGGCCGTGCGGCAGCAGGGCGAGGGTATTGCTCCAGAAGTGCGCCTGGTTGTAGTTGGCGGCGTTGGGGTAATAATCGCCGGCAATCTTGAGCAGGTTGCGCAAGGCCTTGGGCGGCAAGGTCTGGCTCGGCGGTACGAAGCCCAGCAGACCGCTGATGCGGATGCGTCCGCCCAGGCGCGTCATGGCGACCTTGTAGCTGTCGTCGTAGAGCGCCATGTTGGGCGCATCGTCCGGATTCTTGACCGGGACCAGTGCCGAATAGGTCTGCAGCGCCCGCAGTGGCAGCACGGTGTCGAGCGCACGTAGCAGCTCGGCACTGCCCATGCCCGCCGCCACCACCACCGCATCCACGCGCATCTGCGCGGCCAGGTGCGGCGAGTCGATCTGCAGGGCGACGCGGCCGCCGAAGTCGGGGCTGATGGCCGTGACCCTGGCATCGAAATGAAAACTCACCCCCAGGGCCTGGGCCGCGTTGCGCATCTGCTTGGCAAAGAGGACGCAATTGCCGGCCAGATCATCGGGGTAATAGAGGGCGCCGGAGAGCCTGGCCTCCGAGGAAAAGGCCGGTTCCAGCATGCGGATGGCGGCCGCATCCAGCCTCTGGTGCTGGAAATCGCATTGCCGGGCGGCTTCCTGCATCGCTTCCATGCGCGCGGCTTCGGCGGGCTGGCGGAACAGGTGGAAGACGCCGTTACCGTTTTCGTTTTCCAGGTTGTAATGGGCTTGCAGTTGCAGCGTCAGGCGCTGACCATAGGCCGACAGGCGCGACAGGCGCAGCTTGTTTTCGGCGAAGTGGTGTTGCTGGGCCTGGCGCGTGGCGCGCATCCAGCGGCGGCGGCCAAAGTCGGTGCCGGAAGCCAGCAGGACTCGCGGCTCGTCCTGGAAACGGCAGGCAAAGGTCGCCATGGCGCCCGGCAAGGTCAGCGGTGTGGCGGCGCCCGGCGCCAGCAGGCCGGAGTCGCCGAAGGTGGCTTCTTCGGCCACGTGCGCGCGCCGTTCGATGACGGCGACTTCATAGCCCTTGGCGGCCAGGAAGTAGGCGCTGCAAATCCCTGAAAGTCCCCCGCCGATGACGGCGATCTGTCGATGTGTGCTGTTCACTCTGTTCGTCTTGGAAGCGGCAGGGCCGCTGTGGTCGTTGGCATCGGCCGTGGCTCGCCGGGCTGGCCCGGTTCCGGTGCGGGCCGAATGATACCGCGAAATTTCCTTGTCGTTCGGATATTGCCGCATTGCTACATTCCGGCGTGCTGGAGGGTGAAGCCATTTGATGCATCCGGGGACAACGCATGGTGACGTGTTGGCGATGACATCAAGCGCGGACCGGGCTGTCAAGGCTCCCCAAATGGCGAGGTGCGCCACCCGCAGTGCCAGGCGCCCGGCACGGCGCGCGTTGCACGGGACTTGGCGCGGTGACCACTGTATAATGCCGGCTCTGCCAGCTAACGCGCGCACGATCCATCATTCCGACCCACCCCGGCCTGCACGTTTTTTCCTTGTGCCATGCGACTTCCGGGGCTGGCCGGTGCCGGTGGACCGGTCCCTGCCGCGATGCTGCCACGGTTTTCCCGATTCAAGCTAACTGCCTCGACCTCGCCATGCTGATCCTGCCGGGCTCCAATGCCCTTTCCGCTTTCCGTACCCAACGCCTTCTGACCCAATTGCAAGCAGTCGATGCCGCCATCACCGGCGTGTCCGGCCGCTACCTGCATTTCGTCGACGCCAAGGCCCTGACGCAAGAGGATGAGGCCCGCCTCAACGGCCTGCTGACCTACGGCGACCCCTTCAATGGCAGCGACGAGGGCGACGCCTTCGTGGTGATTCCGCGTTTCGGTACCATCTCCCCCTGGGCCAGCAAGGCCACCGACATCGTGCGCAATTGCGGCATGGGCCACATCCACCGCGTGGAGCGCGGCATCATCTTCCGCGTGCAGGTCAAGACGGGCTTGCTGGGCGGCACCAAAAAGCTCAACGAAGCCAACATTTCGGCCGTGGCCGCATTGCTGCACGACCGCATGACGGAAACCGTGCTGCGCGATCCGCAAGACGCGGCCGGCTTGTTCACGGAGCTGCAGGCCAAGCCGCTGGAATCGGTGGACGTGATCGGCGGCGGCCGTGCCGCGCTGGAACGCGCCAATACCGAGCTGGGCCTGGCCCTGTCGGACGATGAGATCGATTATCTGGTGGACGCCTTCACCAAGGCCCAGCGCAATCCCACCGACGTCGAACTGATGATGTTCGCCCAGGCCAACAGCGAACACTGCCGCCACAAGATCTTCAACGCCGACTGGACCATCGACGGCGAAAAGCAGGACAAGTCGCTCTTCGGCATGATCAAGAACACCCACCAGCTGGCGCCCAAGGGCACCGTGGTGGCCTATTCGGACAACTCTTCCATCATCGAGGGCGCCACCGTCTCGCGCTTCTACCAGCGCGGCGCCATCAAGGGCAACGTCTATGAAGCTTCGGACGAGCTGACCCACATCCTGATGAAGGTGGAAACCCACAACCACCCGACCGCGATTTCCCCCTTCCCGGGCGCCTCCACCGGCGCCGGTGGCGAGATCCGCGATGAAGGCGCCACCGGCCGCGGCTCCAAGCCCAAGGCGGGCCTGACCGGCTTTACCGTCTCCAACCTGATGGTGACCCACGCCGTGCAACCCTGGGAAAACGCCCGCGACGTGGCCCAGCCGGTCGCCGAGCGTGCCGAGCACGCCCAGGGCGGCATCTACGGCAAGCCCGAGCGCATCGCCTCGCCCCTGCAGATCATGATCGACGGCCCGCTCGGTGGCGCGGCTTTCAACAATGAATTCGGCCGTCCCAACCTGGGCGGTTACTTCCGTACCTACGAGCAGAACGTGGGCGGCCAGGTGATGGGCTATCACAAGCCCATCATGATTGCCGGCGGCATGGGCAACATCTCGGCCAAGCACACCAAGAAGAACGACCTGCCGGTCGGCAGCCTGCTGATCCAGCTGGGCGGCCCCGGCATGCGCATCGGCATGGGCGGCGGCGCTGCCTCCTCGATGGCGACCGGCGTTAACACGGCTGATCTGGACTTCGATTCGGTCCAGCGTGGCAACCCGGAAATGGAGCGCCGCGCCCAGGAAGTCATCAACGCCTGCTGGGCGCTGGGTGACGACAATCCCATCCAGTCCATCCACGATGTGGGCGCGGGCGGTCTGTCCAACGCCTTCCCGGAAATCACCAACGACGCCAGGCGCGGCGCCATCTTCGATCTGCGCAAGGTACCGCTGGAAGAAAGCGGCCTGGCCCCGCGCGAGATCTGGAGCAATGAATCCCAGGAGCGCTACGTGCTGGCCATCCTGCCGGAACACCTGGAACTGTTCAGATACCTGTGCGAGCGCGAGCGCGCGCCCTTCGCCGTGGTCGGTACCGCCACCGAAGAACGCCAGCTCAAGGTGATCGATCCCGAGCACAACAACAACCCGGTCGACATGCCCATGGACGTGCTGCTGGGCAAGCCGCCCAAGATGCACCGCGACGTGCAGCGCGTCGAAAAGCAGCTGCCCCCGGTGGACCTGACCGGCATGGACCTGGTGGACGTGGCCCAGCGCGTGCTGCGCCTGCCGGCCGTGGCCGACAAGTCCTTCCTGATCACCATCGGTGACCGCAGCGTCGGCGCCATGACCGTGCGCGACCAGATGGTCGGACCCTGGCAGGTGCCGGTGGCTGACGTGGCCGTGACCGCCATGGGCCTGGAAGGCTATCTCGGCGAAGCCATGGCCATGGGCGAGCGCACCCCGCTGGCCGTGATCGACGCGCCCGCTTCGGGCCGCATGGCCGTCGGTGAAGCCATCACCAACATTGCCGCCGCACCCATCGCCGAGATCGGCGACATCAAGCTGTCGGCCAACTGGATGGCCGCCTGTGGCCAGCCCGGCCAGGACGCCGCGCTGTTCGATACCGTGAAGGCCGTGGGCATGGAGCTGTGCCCGGCACTGGGCATCTCGATCCCGGTGGGCAAGGATTCGCTGTCCATGCGCAGCACCTGGAGCGATGAAGAGGGCGCCAAGTCGGTGACCTCGCCGGTCTCGCTGATCGTCTCCGGCTTTGCGCCGGTGACCGACGTGCGCCGCGTGCTGACCCCGCAACTGCGCAAGGACAAGGGCGAAACCGTCCTGATCCTGATCGACCTGGGTCGTGGCAAGAACCGCATGGGTGCCTCGGCGTTGACGCAGGTGATGCAGCAGATCGGCAACGAGACCCCGGATGTGGATAGCGCCGAAGACCTGAAGGCATTCTTCAACGCCATCCAGCAACTCAACACCGAAGACCGCCTGCTGGCTTACCACGACCGTTCCGATGGCGGCCTGTATGCGACGCTCGCCGAAATGGCCTTTGCCGGCCACACCGGCATTTCGGTCAACCTCGACATCCTCACCATGGAAGCCGAGCACGCCGCCGACTGGGGCGATTCCAAGAACTGGACCACGCAAGTGGCCGAGCGCCGCAATGAACTGACGCTGCGCGCGCTGTTCAGTGAAGAACTGGGCGCGGTCATCCAGGTCCCGGCCGAGCAGAAGTCGGAGGTCATGAACGTGCTGCGCAGCTACAACCTGGGCGCGTGCAGCCACATCATCGGCAAGCCCAACGACCGCGATGTGATCGAATTCATGCGCGACGCCAAGAACATCTACAGCCAGCCGCGTGCCGAGCTGCATCGCGTGTGGAGCGAGACCAGCTGGCGCATCGCCCGCCTGCGCGACAACCCGGCCTGCGCCGATGCCGAATACGAACGCCTGCTGGATGCGGCCGATCCCGGCATGACGCCCAAGCTGACGTTCGATCCGCAGGAAGACATCGCCGCACCCTACCTGTCGCTGGGCGCAGCGGCGCGTCCCAAGGTCGCCATCCTGCGCGAGCAGGGCGTGAACTCGCACATCGAGACCGCCTACGCCATGCACAAGGCCGGCTTCACCGCCGTGGACGTGCACATGAGCGACCTGATTGCCAATCGCGCCAGGCTGGATGACTTCAAGGGCTTCATCGCCGTGGGTGGATTCTCCTATGGTGACGTGCTGGGTGCGGGCGAAGGCTGGGCCAAGACCATTCTCTTCAATGCGCAACTGGCCGAGCAGTTCTCGCGCTTCTTCCAGCGCCAGGACACCTTCTCGCTGGGCATCTGCAACGGCTGCCAGATGATGAGCAACCTCAAATCCATGATCCCGGGCGCCGAAGCCTGGCCCAAGTTCACCCGCAACAAGTCCGAGCAGTTCGAGGCGCGTTTCGTGATGGTGGAAGTGGCCGATTCGCCGTCCATCTTCATGCAGGGCATGGCCGGTACGCAGGCACCGATCGCCACCGCCCACGGTGAAGGTTTTGCCGACTTCTCGCAGACCGGTGACATCGACCGTGCCATCATCGCCATGCGCTATGTCGACCATCGCGGCGCGCCCACCGAAGCCTATCCGTTCAACCCCAACGGTTCGCCCCAGGGCATCACCTCGGTGACTACTCCGGACGGCCGCTTCACGGTCCTGATGCCGCATGCCGAACGCGTGTTCCGCACTGTGACCCAATCTTGGCACCCGGAGTCGTGGGGCGAGGATTCGCCGTGGATGCGCATGTTCCGCAATGCCCGCAAGTGGGTGGGTTGAGCCGGAAATGGCCTGATATGAAGTTTCCTGTTCCGACTGCCCGCCGCACGGGGCATTCGGGCAGGGGATGGAAAAGCAGGATGAAAAAAAACGCAGTTCCGTGAGGAACTGCGTTTTTCGTTTCTGCTGCCTGTCTGGAGCGTTTCCGCTCTCCCGGGGGGAGAGCGGTGCTCAAGCCTGATCAGAAGATGTGACGGATACCGACGCCGAAGGTGGTCAGGTTGCTCTTGCCATTGGCCGAGTTGGTGATCTCGTACACGGCAGCATCCTTGGCCTTGTTGTAGTCGATGGTGGTGTAGAGCTGGGTGCGCTTGGACAGCGCATATTCAGCCACGCCCACGATGGCGTAACGCTTGCCGTCGCCGACATTGCCCAGGCTGGTGTAGGCCACGTTCTTGCTCTTGTCGTAGTACACGCCGGTGGTCAGGCTCAGTGCAGCGGTAGCCTGGTAGTTGGCGCCGAAGAAGTAGCCATCATCCTTGCGTTCCACGCCGACGGTGTTGCCACCTGCGGTGTTGGCCAGCGAGTAGTTGGTGGTTTCCATGTACAGACCGTTCTGGCCGGTAGCATCCTTCATGCGGTAGTAACCGGCGAAGACCTTGGCTGCACCGAAGGCGTAGGAAGCCGACAGGTTGTAGGTAGTGGCCTTGTTGCGGGCTGCCGTGGTGTCCACGGTTTGCTGGAAGCCGCCACCCAGGGCGAAGCCGCCGTTGTTGTAACGCAGGGCGGTGCTGATCTGGCTGCCGCTGCGGGTCGAACCGGCCTGCTCGCCGAAGGCGTAGCTCACGGAAGCGGCCACGGGACCGAACTGGCCGTCATAACGCACGGTGTTGCTGCTGCGCACGCGGGTGGCGGCGGCCGGCATCCAGGAATTGGTTTCGTAGTTGCCCACGGTCAGCGGATCGAAGTGATCGCCCATCAGGTCGAACAGGGCCGTGTTCTGGCGGCCGATCGAGACCTTGCCGAAGTCACCGGCCAGACCCACCCACGACTGGCGGTTGAAGATGGTGCCGGCGCTGCTCATGCTGCCGTTGTCGCCATTGAAGCCGTTTTCCAGGCGGAAGACAGCCTTCAGGCCGCCACCCAGGTCCTCGGTACCCTTGAAGCCGATACGGCTGTTCGAAATGGCGCCATTGTCCATGCGCACGTTGCTGTTGCCCTGGGCATTGTCATTGCTCAGATAACGGATGCTGGTATCGACGATGCCGTAGATGGTCACGGAGGACTGGGCAAACGCTGCGCCGCCGGTGGTCAGGCCGGCTGCCAGCAGCAGCATGGAACTCTTTTTCATAGGTTTCTCTCCAGAAAGCACGATGTTGTGTTTGTGATGGCGTGGTCGCGGATCGGCCTTGTGTGCTTCTCCCCGAAACACCTCTTTTTTTCGCCGCGATCACGAAATGCGTGGCTGATCGCAGCCTGTCCCTATTTGGAACTGGATCGAAGAATATCAGAACGATGGTTCGCAAAATGCGCGAAATGCTGCAGAAAAATTCCGCTTTTTTAATTATTTATTCAATTTATATGATTAAAAAAAATTTATTGAATAAATTTTTTATAAAAATAAATTTGCACTATGAAGCGTGAATTGTGTCTCCCGCATGACGAGAAGGGCAATTTCGGCGGTTTTTTGGGAGGAAATCCGGCGTTTTTGGGCGACTTTTTGCTGGCTGCCGCAGAACTTGTGCGTGAAATCGTGGCTAAAAAGCAACATGCCCGGACAGGAGGCCTGTCCGGGCATGCGGGAGAGCGGTGAAGAGGAGGGCGAGGCCTTCCTCTTCAAGCATCGAGGCTGGGCTTATTGCACCTTGGCCTTGGCGCGCAGCGTTTCCTGGTAAGCCTGCAGCTTCTTCTGTTGCAGGGCTTCGGCGATCTGCGGCTTGACTTCATCCAGGGTCGGGACCTTGGCCGGACGCACGTCTTCCAGCTGGATCACGTGCCAGCCGAACTGGGTCTGCACCGGGGTCTGGGTGACTTCACCCTTCTTCAGGGCCACCATGGCGTCGGAGAAAGGCTTGACGAAGGAGGCCGGGGTCGCCCAGTCCAGGTCGCCGCCGTTGGCTGCCGAACCGGTGTCCTTGGACTGCTTGGCCAGGTCTTCGAACTTGGTGCCGGCCTTCAGCTTGGCGATGATGGCTTCGGCATCTTCCTTCTTGTCCACCAGGATGTGGCGGGCGTGGTATTCCTTGTCGCCGGCCTGGGCCTTGAACTTGTCGTATTCGGCCTTGATGTCGGCGTCCGAGACCGGGTTCTTCTTCAGGTAGTCGGCGATCAGGGCGCGGATCACGATGGACTGGCGGGCCAGTTCCAGCTGGTTCTTGACGTCGGTGCTGTTGGCCAGGCCTTGTTTGTCGGCCTCTTGCATCAGGATTTCACGGTTGATCAGTTCTTCCTTGATGGCGCCGCGCAGCTGCGGGGTGTCGGGCTGGCCTTGGGCGGTCATCTGCTTGACCATCAGATCGGCGCGGGAGGAGGGGATCGCCTTGCCGTTCACAACGGCCAGGTTTTGTGCGAAGGCCGGGATGGAAGCGATGGCGAACAGCAGCACCAGCAGACGAGCGGGTTTGAATGTCATTGTTGAATCCTAGAAAAGAAAGGAATGAATCAAAACGGAGAAGAAAAACAGGAGGGGCTTGATAAGTAGAGTAGGCGTCGGTCTTGTGCTTTGTCTCAGTTCTTTGCCTCTGACGGCGAGAGTGCCACGATGGCCAGCGCGTGGATCTCCTGCTGCATCAGGTCAGACAGGCAATCATACACCAGCCGGTGGCGGTTCAAGCGATTTTTGCCGTCGAACAACCGGGAAACCAGGCGGACCCTGTAATGTCCTCCGCCAGAGGCTGCACCGGCATGGCCAGCATGCAGGGCAGACTCATCCTCGACCAGACAGACCTCGGGCGAGAAAGTTGCAGTCAGGCGCTCGGTAATGCGCTGCACCCGGGTGTCAGATGTGGTCATTGTTCATCCTTCATATATTTGGAGAGGAACAGGCTCTGGCCGATGATGAAGGCAAACATCAGGCCCATGCTGCCGAACATCTTGAAGTTGACCCAGGTATCGAGCGAATAGTTGAAGGCGATATACAGGTTCAGCACGCCCATGACCGCGAAGAACACGATCCAGGCCAGGTTCAGGCGCGGCCAGATCGGTTCGGGCAGGGTGACCTGCTTTTCCATCATGACGCGGATGAGATTTTTGTTCATGAACAGCTGCGACACCAGCAAGGCCAGGCCGAAGGCCCAGTACAGGATGGTGGGTTTCCACTTGATGAAGGTATCGTCACGGAAATAGATGGTGGCCCCGCCGAAGACCACGATGATGGCCAGCGACACCCACAGCATGCCGTCCACCTTGCGCCGGCGCAGCAGCAGCCAGGCGATCTGGCCCAGCGAGGCGACGATGGCCACGGCGGTGGACAGCAGGATGGGCGCTTGCGAGGCGGTGACGGCACCGGCCGACATGGCTCCGCCCAGATATTGCATCACCAGGTCTTGTGCGGCCGAGGGGTGACCCTCAGCCCATTTGAAGACGCCGAAAAACAGGATGACAGGGAACAGGTCGAACAAAAACTTCATCGGGTGGCTTCTTCAGTAAGTCAGTCAAAAGTGGCAGGCCGGCTTACGCCGGGTCGAAGCGCAGCGAAGCCGAATTGATGCAATAGCGCAGTCCGGTAGGCGGCGGGCCGTCGGGGAAGACGTGGCCCAGGTGGGCGTCGCAGACGTTGCAGATGATCTCGGTGCGAATCATGCCATAACTGCGGTCCAGTTTCTCGCGCACGTTGGCCGGATCGATGGGTTCGAAGTAGCTGGGCCAGCCGCAGCCGGAGTCGAACTTGGCGTCCGAGGTGAACAGCGGCGTGTCGCAGCAGACACAGGTATAGATGCCGGCTTCGTGGTGATCCCAGTAACGGCCGGTAAAGGCGCGCTCGGTGGCGGCTTCACGGGTGACCTGGTATTCCATCGGGTCGAGCTGTTCGCGCCATTGCGCTTCGGTCTTTTCTACACGTTTGTTCATGCTTGACTCCTTGTGGATGACGGGGCGACGGGCAAATACGGCCCGCACAGGAAGAAAGATTCAAAAGCCGCAAAGGCGTCCTCAGGAAGAGCAGCTCACCTCGAGATGGCTGGCCCAGTCCGGTGGCAGGGCCGCATAGCGTTCGAATCCGGGCTGTTCGTCGAAGGGATGGCGCAGCATCTGCTGCAGGCGCGCCACTTCGCTGAAATCTTTCTGTTGCGCCTGCTCGATGGCGACCTGGGCGAGGTAATTGCGAAGCACGTATTTGGGGTTGACGGCATGCATTGCAAGCCGACGGGCATCGTCGTCGCTGTCCTCGGCGCGCAGCCGGGCGCGATATTGTGCGGCCCAGGCATCGAAGGCCGGCCGGTCGAGGATGAGGTCGCGCAAGGGCTCGTCGTGGGCGGTGTTGTCGATCCGCAAGTCACCCAGGCGGCGGAAGAACAGGGTGAAATCGACCCCGTTGGCCTGCAGGATGCCAAACATCGCTTCGAACAGCCGGGCATCCTCGGCTTGCTGCGTCGTCAGGCCCAGTTTGGCGTGCAGCAGGGCATCGTGCTGCGCCTGGAAGATCGCTTCATAGCCGGCCAGGGCCGCTTCGGTCTGTTCCACCGACCCGATCAGCGGCAGCATGGCCTGGCCCAGCGCGAAGCAGTTCCACTGGCCGATGCGCGGCTGCATCTGGTAGCTGTAGCGGCCCTGGCTGTCGGTATGGTTGCAGATGTGGCGGGCGTCGAAGGCTTCCATGAAGCCGAAGGGACCGTAATCCAGCGTCAGGCCCAGGATGGACATATTGTCGGTGTTCATCACGCCATGCATGAAGCCCACCGCCTGCCATTGCGCCATCAGGACGGCGGTGCGGCGGGTGACTTCCCTGAGCAGGGCCTGATAGGGGTTTTCTTCGGCCAGCAGTTCCGGATAGAACTGCTCCAGCACGGTATCGGCCAGGATCTTCAGTTCATCGAAGCGCTGGTTGTAGTACCAGTGCTCGAAGGAGCCGAAGCGGATGAAGCTGGGCGCCATGCGGGTGACCACGGCGGCCGTTTCCGGGGCTTCGCGCAGCACGCGCTGGTCCGAGCCGATCACGGTCAGCGCGCGCGTGGTGGGGATGCCGAGCGCCGCCATGGCTTCTGAACAGAGAAATTCGCGGATCGAGGAGCGCAGCACGGCACGGCCGTCACCCATGCGCGAATAGGGCGTCTGGCCGGCCCCCTTCAATTGCAGTTCGATGCGCCCCTGGCCGTCGGCCGCCGGCAGGTCACCCAGGGTAATGGCGCGGCCATCCCCCAGCTGGCCGGCCCAGACGCCGAACTGGTGGCCCGAATACACCGCCGAGAGCGGTGCCGAACCGGGCGCGATCTGGTTGCCGGCAAAGATGTCCAAGAAGCTGCGATCATCGATCGCCGGCGTGCTCAGCCCGACGGTGGCGGCAGCATCCTCGCTGAAACCGACTAGGTAAGGCGCGGGCAGGGGCGTGGGCTGCAGCCGGGTGTAGAACGCCGGGGGCAGCGCGGCAAAGCGGTTTTCGAAAGGAGGAAGTGAATAAGCTTGCGTCATGTTCAGCCTGTGGCGCGGCCCGGAGCGGACGCGCAATCCCGTATTTTGACAGAGAAGCGCGAATCCCATAGGATCGCTCCACTTTTGCGTCCGGCCGCGCTTGGCGGGGCGCGGCAAAGGCTTCACTCACGTCAACCCCGTCAACATCGTCCCCCGGCAAGGCTGGCAATTTGGAATTCGCGCTGATCACCTTCCTGAACGGCCTGGGCTACGGCTTCCTGCTGTTCCTGCTGTCATCGGGTCTCACGCTCATCTACAGCATGATGGGCGTGCCCAACTTCGCCCATGCCAGCTTCTACATGCTGGGCGCCTACGTCGCCTATGCACTGGCGGGCGTGCTGGGATTCTGGTGGGCGCTGCTGCTGGCGCCGCTGGCCGTGGGCATCGTCGGGGCGCTGGTGGAACATTACGGCCTGCGCATCGTGCATCGCTATGGGCATGTGCCGGAATTATTGTTCACCTTTGGCCTGTCCTATCTGGTGGTGGAACTGGTGCAGCTGGTGTGGGGGCGCTCGCCCGTGCCTTATCGGATTCCGCCCGAACTGGACGGCACGCTCTTTACCCTCTATTCGACGGCCTTCCCGATCTATCGTGGCTTCATGCTGCTGGTGGCGGCACTGATGCTGCTGGCCTTGTGGCTGCTATTGCGTCATACCCGCATCGGCCTGGTGATCCAGGCGGCACTGACCCATCCGCAGATGGCCGAGGCGCTGGGCCACAACGTGCCGCGCGTGTTCATGCTGGTGTTTGGCGGTGGCTGCGCGCTGGCGGCGCTGGCCGGCGTCATCGGCGGCAATGCCTTCGTCACCGAACCGGGCATGGCGGCGGCCGTGGGCAGCATCATCTTCGTGGTGGTGGTGGTGGGCGGCCTGGGTTCGCTGGCGGGCGCCTTCATTACTTCGCTCCTGATCGGGATGATGCAGACCTTTGCCGTGGCGCTGGATGTGTCGCTGGCCAGCCTGGGGGTGCCGGTATCGGCCGGCAGCGCCCTGGCGCCGCTGGTGCATCTGACTCTGGCGCAGGTGGCGCCGGTGTTGCCCTACCTGCTGCTGGTGGTGATGCTGATCGTGCGCCCCAAGGGGCTACTGGGACGGCGGGAGGGCTGAATGATGCGACGCACCGTCCTTCCCTGGCTGCTGTTCGCCCTCCTGCTGCTGCTTGCGCCTCTGGTGTTTGCGCAAAGTGCAGCCTTGTCGCTGCTCTCGCAGATGGGCACGATGGTGTTGCTCTGCCTCTCCTGCAACATGTTGCTGGGCGAGGGCGGCATGCTCTCCTTCGGACATGCGGTGTATTCAGGGTTGGGGGCTTTTGGCGCGATCCATCTGATGAATCGCATGGCTGATGGGGGAGTGGCCTTTCCGGTGACCCTGGTGCCGCTGGCAGGCGGCCTGACCGGTGCACTCTGCGCGGTGGTGCTGGGCTATCTCACCACGCGCCGCGCCGGCACCACCTTTGCCATGATCACGCTGGGACTGGTGGAACTGGTGTCGGCCTGCGTGCTGATGTTTCCGGAAGTCTTTGGCGGCGAGGGCGGCATCTCGGGAAACCGCGTCATCGGCGAGCCGGTGCTGGGGATCAGCTACGGGCCGCAGATCCAGGTGTATTACCTGATCGCCGGCTGGCTGCTGGTCTGCGCCATCGCCATCTACGCGCTGCGCCACACGCCGCTGGGCCGCATCCTCAATGCCGTGCGCGACAATCCCGAACGCGCCGCCTTCATCGGCTACGATCCGCAGCGGGTGCGCTACCTGGCGCTGATCCTGTCGGCTTTCTTTGCCGGCGTCGCGGGCGGACTCTCGGCCATCAACTTCGAGATCGTCAGCGCCGAATACGTGGGCGCACTGCGCTCGGGCGCCATCCTGCTTTTCACCTTCATCGGCGGCACTGCCTATTTCTACGGCCCCATCATCGGTGGCGTGGTCGGGGTGCTGTTTTCTTCCTGGCTCTCGGCCTATACGCAGGCCTGGCAGTTTTACCTGGGCGCCTTCTTCATCCTGATCGTGATGACCGCCCCGGGCGGGCTGGCCAGCCTGACCGACCGGGGCTGGCGTCTGCTGCGCAGCGGCGACATCGAAGCGCGTCTGCTCATGCGGCTGGGCCTGTGGCTGATGGCCGCGCTGTGTACGCTGGCCGGCGTCATCCTGGCCACCGAGATGGCCTATCAGGCCAGCCTGGGGAGCCTGGCAGAGACGGGGGGGGAGGGCGCATCGCTGGTGCTGTGGGGCTGGTCCATCGATGTCCATTCGGCACGCCCGTGGATCGTGGCGATGCTGCTCATTGCGGTGGGCGCAATGGCGCTGGCGGTCTGGCATCGCAAGGGGAAGGGCCGATGAACCAGCCTTCTCCCCTGGTGCTGCAGGGCGTGCATAAAGCCTTCGACCGCAGTGAAATTTTGCGCGGCGTCGATCTGCAATTGCAGCCCGGCGAGCGCTGCGCCCTGATCGGGCCCAACGGGGCGGGCAAGTCCAGCCTGTTCCATGTGATCTCGGGCCGCTACCGCGCCGATGCCGGCCGCGTGCTGCTGCACGGGCGCGACATCACGCGTGAGCCACCCCAGCGGATCAATCGCCTGGGGCTGGCGCGCAGCTTCCAGATCACTAGTCTGTTCCCGCGCCTGAGCGCCTTCGAGAACGTGCGCTGTGCACTGCTGTGGACGCTGGGCTACCGCTATGCCTTCTGGCGCCGCATCGGCCAGTTGCGCGATGCCAGCGAACGGGCGCTCTCCATGCTGGAGAAGGTCGGCCTGGCCGCGCGTGCCGAGGTGACCGCAGGTGAGCTGAGCTATGCCGAACAACGCGCCCTGGAGCTGGCCGTGACGATGGCCACCGATGCCTCCGTGATCCTGCTCGATGAACCGACCGCCGGCATGAGCCGCGCCGAGAGCGCGGCCATGGTGGCGCTGATCCGCGAAGTCACCGTGGGCAAGACCCTGCTGATGGTGGAGCACGACATGCAGGTCGTCTTCGGCCTGGCCGACCGCATCGCCGTCATGGACAACGGCCGCGTGATCGCCTGCGACACTGCCGGGCGCATCCGCGCCAATCCTGAAGTGCAGGCCTTGTATCTGGACCGCAGGCGCCATGGATAAGCCTTCACCCCTGCTCAAGGTCAGCGGCTTG
Source organism: Herbaspirillum sp. DW155 (assembly GCF_037076565.1). Lineage (NCBI taxonomy): Bacteria > Pseudomonadati > Pseudomonadota > Betaproteobacteria > Burkholderiales > Oxalobacteraceae > Herbaspirillum > Herbaspirillum sp. DW155. Next base: position 2,402,955 of record NZ_AP029028.1, read on the forward strand.
CAAGCCTGGTACGGCCAGAGTCACGTGCTGCATGGCCTGTCCCTGGAAGTGGGGCGCGGCGAGATCGTCAGCATCCTCGGGCGCAATGGCGCGGGCCGCTCGACCTTGCTCAAGGCCCTGATGGGTCAGGTGCGCAGCAGTGGTGAAATCCAGTTCGACGGTCGTTCGCTGGCCGGACTGCCTACCCACGCCATCGCCCGGCGCGGTATCGGCTATGTGCCGGAAAGCCGCGATGTCTTCCCCACGCTCACCGTGGAGCAGAACCTGCTGCTGGGCCGCAAGAGCGGCCGCGCGCCGGCCGATGGCTGGCGCGAAGAAGACGTGCTGGCCCTGTTCCCGGCCCTGGCACGGCGTCACAAGGTGGCAGCCGGCGCGCTCTCCGGTGGCGAGCAGCAGATGCTGGCGCTGGGCCGCGCGCTGATGGGCAATCCCGTCCTGCTGCTGATCGACGAGCCCACCGAAGGCCTCGCGCCGCAGATGGTCGAGCAGGTGGCGCATTGTCTGGAACTGCTGCGCCAGCGCCAGGTGGCGGTGCTGCTGATCGAGCAGAAACAGGCTCTGGCGCTGGACCTTTCGCAGCAGGTCTACGTGATGGGACGGGGCGAGATGGTCTTCCGGGGAACGCCGGCGCAACTGACTGCGAACCACGCCTTGCAGCAGGAGTGGCTGGCGCTCTGACGGGGGGGCAAATCTGCGCAATTCTCGCGCACTGTCGATGGATAGGGCGCCGCCCCATGCGCACAATGGCCGCTTTACCTGAAGCGAGATCCTCATGCTGCTCTGGCCCCTGCTGATTTCCCTTGCCATCCTCGCCCTCTATGCCGCTGACCGCGCCTGGCTGCGTCACGTCCGGCGCGAGGACCTGCCCTTGTACGATCCGCAGGGCTATCTGGAGATGACCGCCCGCATGACCGAACTCTGCCACGGCGACCGTGCGCGGGTCGATCAGTTGATTGCGCGCCAGCGTCAGCGCTTTCCGCAGGCTGCGCATGCCGAGCTGGTAAGGCTGGCCATGCGTCAGTTGCTGGAACCGCAGTCTGCCGGCCATTCCTGAAAACAAAAACGGCGGCTCGCTGTGAGCGAGTCGCCGTGAGTCAGTGAAACCGGATGATTACCTGTTGACCAGCTTGGCCAGCAGGCTCAGCGTGAGCAGGCCGCCGATCACCAGCGAGGCTGCCAGGACGTACATGCCGGCATTGGTGCTCTGGGTGGTGTCCTTGAGCCAGCCCACCAGGAAGGGGCTGACGAAACCGGCCAGGTTGCCCAGCGAGTTGATCAGCGCGATACCGGCGGCAGCGGCCGTGCCCGACAGGAAGGCCGTCGGCAGGCTCCAGAACAAGGGCAGGGTGGTCAGGATGCCGATGCTGGCCAGCGTCAGCGAGGCCATCGCCAGGGCGGTGTTGCTGCCGTACTGGGTGGAGAGCAGCAGGCCGATGCAGCCGATGAAGGCCGGGATGGCCACGTGCCAGCGGCGTTCACGGCGGGCGTCGGCACTGCGGCCGATGAGTACCATGGCGGCGGCTGCAAAGGCGTAGGGAATGGCGGTGAGCAAGCCCACGTTGAGCGGATCGGAGACGCCGGTAGCCTTGATGATGGTGGGCAGCCAGAAGCTCACGCCATACAGACCCATGACGAAGCAGAAGTAGATCAGCGCACCCAGCCAGACCCGCGCATTGGCGAACATGGCGCCCAGGGAGAGGTGTTCCTTCTGGCTTTCTTCATGGCTGATGTTGGCTTCCAGCAGACGCTTTTCGTCTTCGCTGAGCCACTCGGCATCACGGATGCGATCCTTCATATAGAGGATCACCAGCGCGCCCAGAATCAGCGAAGGAATGGCTTCCAGAATGAACATCCACTGCCATCCCGTATGACCCCACACCCCCGGCATGGCATGCATGATCCAGCCCGACAGCGGGCCGCCGATCACGCCCGAGAGTGCAATGCCGGTCATGAAGAGCGCGGTGATCTTGCCGCGCCGGGCGGCCGGATACCAGTAGGTCAGGTACAGGATCACGCCAGGGAAGAAGCCCGCCTCGGCCACCCCCAGCAGGAAGCGCATGATGTAGAACATCTCCGGCGAGGTGACGTAGGCCATGGCGCCGGAGATGATGCCCCAGGTGATCATGATGCGGGCGATCCACAAGCGCGCGCCGACCTTGTGCAGGATCATGTTGCTGGGCACTTCGAAGACGAAATAACCCAGGAAGAAGATGCCCGCACCCAGCCCATAGACGGTATCGCTGAACTTGAGGTCCTGCAGCATCTGCAGCTTGGCAAAGCCGACGTTGACCCGATCCAGGTAGGAAGCCACGTAGCACAGGAACAGCAGCGGCAACAGCCGCCAGGTGACCTTGCTGTAGGTCGCGTCTTCAAAGGATGCGCGTGCGCCGTCGACGGCCGCGCCTGCTTGGTAGCTCATGTCTCACTCCAGATGATGTTGGGCGTTGATGTGTTCTGCGTTGCGGTTCTTGGTGACCGGTGACGGTGCCCAGCATTGTAGAGACGGTGAGGGTATTGTCAAATCGTTATCCTCACCGTTTGCGTGAAGTTTTTTACACTGGCGGCGCACGTCGTGTGCTTAAACGCAACGTCCGCCATCGACCTCGATGCAGACCCCGGTGACGAACGCGGCTTCATCCGAGCCCAGGTAGAGGCAGGCATTGGCGATGTCCTCGGGCGTGGAGAAGCGGCCCATGGGGATGGTGGCGACGAACTTCTTGCGGTTTTCCGGGGTATCGGGCACGCCCATGAATTCGGTCAGCAGGCCGGTGGCCGAGATGACCGGATTGACGCAGTTCACGCGGATCTTGTCCGGGCCCAGTTCGGCCGCCATCGACTTGCTGGTGGTAATGACTGCGCCCTTGCTGCCGTTGTACCAGGTCAGGCCCGGACGCGGGCGGATGCCGGCGGTAGAGGCGATGTTGACGAAAGCGCCGCCGCCGACCTCGCGGAAGTAGGGCACGAAGGTCTTGGCCGAGAGGAAGATGCTCTTCACGTTGACGGCATACACGCGGTCGAATTCTTCCTCTTCCACTTCCAGCATGGGACGGTTGCGGTGCGTGGTGCCGGCATTGTTGACCACGATATCGAGCTTGCCGAAGTGTTCCAGGGCGGTGGCCAGCAACTGATCCATGTCGGCGCGCCTGGAGACGTCGGCCTTGGCGAAGACGGCACGGCCGCCCGCCGCCTTGATCTCTTCCACCACCCGCAGGCCACCGGCCTCGCCGATGTCGGCCACCACCACGGCGGCGCCCTCACGGGCATAGGCTTTGGCGATGCCTTCTCCGAAACCCGAACCGCCACCGGTGACGATGGCTACCTTGTCTTGCAAACGCATGATGTGTCTCCTTGAAAGTAAAAAAGATGTCGTGAATCTGTTGCGCATCGCTCGACCGTTCGACCTGAGTAGCGGCTCAGCCGCGTATCGAAGCCTGTCCTGAGCCTGCCGAAGGGGCGTACCGACGGCTCGCCTTCGATACGGCCCTAAGGGGCCTACTCAGGACGAACGGTAGTCGGGTGATGCCGAGCAGAGTTTGGCTTGGGTGGTATTGGTATCAGCCGTGGCGGATGGCGATGGTCTTCAGGACCGTGAAGCCATAGAGCGCCTCGAAGCCTTTTTCGCGCCCGTGTCCGCTGGCCTTCACGCCGCCGAAGGGCAGCTCCACGCCGCCCCCGGCGCCATAGTTGTTGATGAACACCTGGCCGCTGCGAATGGCCCGCGCCAGTCGCAGCTGGCGGCCGCCGTCGCGGGTCCAGACGCTGGCCACCAGGCCATAATCGGTGCCATTGGCCAGGGCGATGGCCTCGGCTTCATCCTCGAAGGACATGGCCGCCAGCACCGGACCGAAGACTTCTTCCTGTGCCAGCCGGTGCTGCGGTGGCACGTCGCGCAGCAGGGCCGGGGCCTGGTAGAAGCCCCCGGTGGGGGCGCCGGGCGCGATCTCGCCCTGCGCCACCAGCGCGATGCCGTCGCGCCGCGCCTCCGAGAGGAAACCGGCCACGCGCTCCTGCTGGGTCTTGCGGATCAGCGGGCCGCAGTCCAGGTCCATCTGCGAGGAGCCGACCTTGAGCTGCGAGAACAGCCCGGCAAGCCGTTCCAGCACCTTTTCGTAAGCGCCGCGCTGCACCAGCAGGCGGCTGCCGGCCGAGCAGGTCTGGCCGGCGTTCTGCACGATGGCATTGACCACCACCGGCAGCAGGGCATCCATGTCGGCATCCTCGAACACCACCTGCGGCGACTTGCCTCCCAGCTCCAGCGTGACCGGGGTGTGATGCTCGGCCGCCGCGCGCACCACCAGCTTGCCCACATTGGGCGAGCCGGTGAAGGACACATGATCCACATCCGGATGCCTGACCAGCAGGTCGCCCGCTTCATGACCATAACCGGTGACGATGTTGAGAGCGCCCTCCGGGAAGCCGACCTCCGCTGCCAGTTCGGCCACCCGCAAGAGGGACAGGCAGGCATCCTCGGCCGGCTTGACCACGCAGGTATTGCCAGCGGCCAGGGCGCCGCCCACGCAGCGCCCGAAGATCTGCATCGGATAGTTCCAGGGCACGATGTGGCCGGTCACGCCATGCGGCTCACGCAGGGTCAGGACCGTGTAGCCGGCCTGATAGGGGATGGTGTCGCCATGCAGTTTGTCGGCCGCGCCGGCGTAAAACTCGAAATAACGCACGATGGCCGCCGCATCGGCGCGCGCCTGCTTCATGGGTTTGCCGCAGTCGCGGCCTTCCAGCCGGGCCAGTTCTTCCTGGTGATCCTGCAGCTTGTAGGCCAGCTTCATCAGCAGGCGGCTGCGCTCGGCGGCAGACAGCTTGCCCCAGGCACCTTCATAGGCCCGGCGCGCAGCCTGCACGGCGCGCTCGATGTCGGTGGCATTGCCACGTGCGATGGCCTCGAAAGGCTGGCCATCGGAGGGGTCGATGACGGGGATGCTCTCGCCCGAGGCGGGTGCAACCCAGCGGTTGTCGATGAAGTGCTGTTTCATGGCAGGGCGGTCCTTGGCTTGCGTGATCTCAGGATGGCGGGAGGGCGGGCAGGGCAACGAGAGGCAACAAGAGGCGGCAGGGCGGCGTGCGAAGGCGGCCCCGGAGGTGATCCGAGGCGGGTTTTGCAGAGGCTTGTCTCCTGATTGCTTATGTCGTGGGCTGCTGTTTTTGTTGTGCATGAATCTAAGTCAGTGCGCTCAAGCTGTCAAATTAATTTACTGCTTTGCTGACTGCCTGCAGGGCAATACTGGCTCTGAAGCGGACAAATCCGCTACCATGCGCCCTACCAGTCCGTGCCCTGTTCCCTCTCTATTTCGCCGCCTTTCTCCGGAGTTCCGATGCCCCTGTCCAGCAAGCCCGCGCGCCCCGGCGCTTCCAGCGAAATCCTGAGCCTTGCGGCCGCCGGTCTGGGGCCGGTGCGGCCGGAGCGCTTCGCTGAACGGGTGTATGAAACCTTGTTCCATGCCATCGTCGAAGGCCGCATCGCGGTCGGCAGCAAGCTGCCCTCGGAAAACGATCTGGCCACGCTCTTCGAGGTCTCGCGCCCGGTGGTGCGGCAGGCGTTGGACCGGCTGCGCGAGGATCAACTGGTGGAATCCCTGCGCGGCTCCGGAACCTATGTGAAGGAAAAGGCGGGATTGGCCCCGGCCCGTCCCGATGGCGAACCCGAGACCCGCATCGGCCACATCATGAACGGCCTGGAGCTGCGCCTGGTGCTGGAGCCCGAATGTGCCTACATGGCCGCCCTGCGCCGCAACCGCCAGGATCTGGAACGGATGGATACCTTGCTGCTGGGTTTCGAGGAAGCCAACCGGGTCGGCGGCATCGCCCATCATTACGATTTCGCCTTCCATGAAGCCATCGCCCTGGCCACCGGCAACCAGCGCTTCGTGCAGGTGATGAAGACGCTGGAATACGATGTCAGCCACGCCGTCAACATGCTGCGCCACCTGATGCACATCCCGCCCTGGAAGCGTTCCCAGGATGCCATGGACGAGCATCGCCAGATTTTCGAACTGATCCGCCAGCAGGATGCCGAAGGCGCCCGGCGCGCCATGCGCGGCCATATCGAGAATGCCCGCACGCGCATGTTCAACAGCCGGCCCGGCTTGTAAGCTCAGTTGTCAGCTAAGCTGTCAATTCATTTAACTACTCGCCAGACTGCAGGAAGCCCCTCGCATGGAATTACGCCAACTGCGCTACTTCGTGGCCATCGTCGATCACGGTTCGTTCTCGCGCGCGGCACGCGTGCTGCACATCGCCCAGCCGGCGCTGACCCAGCAGATCCGCCAGCTGGAAGACGAGCTGGCCGCACAGCTGCTGCACCGCTCGGCCCAGGGCGTGATCGCCACCGATGCCGGCAAGGTCTTCTATGAACATGCGCTGGCGATCCTCAAGCAGGTGCAGGATGCCCGGCAGGCCGTGGCGCAATCCACCGACAAACCCTCGGGGACGGTGGCGCTGGGCATTCCGCAGAGTGTTTCCAATGCGCTGGCCTTGCCATTGTTGAAGGCGGTGCGCGCCAACTATCCCGAGATCACCCTGCAACTGACCGAGGAATTGACCGGCAACCTCATCACCCAGCTCAAATCCGGGCGCATCAATCTGGCCGTGCTGTTCGACGACGGCCAGCTGTCTTCCTTCGCGGCCACGCCGATGATCGAGGAAGAGATGATGTACATCACCCGCGCCAAATCACGCTATGGCGTGACGGGCCGCAAGGGCGTGCCTTTGGCCAAGGCCATCCAGGCACCTCTGATCCTGCCCGGTCTGGCCCATGGCGTGCGTCCGCGCATCGAGAATCTGGTGCGCGCGCAAGGCATGAGCCTGGAAAATGTCATCGAGATCAACTCGGTGGCCATCCTCAAGTCCGCCATCCTGGCCGATATCGGCGCCACCATCCTGCCGGTGGCGCCGCTGCTGGCCGACATCGAGCGCGGCGAGATGGTGGCCCATCGCATCGCCGGCCAGCAGATCTCGCGCACCCTGGCGTTGTGCGCCTCCCGCAATATCCCCCTGACCACGGCCGCCGCAGCGGTGGAACAGCTGGTGCTGGATGTGACGGACGATCTGTGCCGCTCGGGCAAGTGGGGGCATACGCGCGTGCTGGAACGTGAATCTGCGTAAAGAAACTGGTTTGTAAATTCAGTTTTTTTGATGATTTGATGAATCTTTTTGCTGCAAAGCCATCATCGGGTACACTGATGAGCTTCTGTCAGGCATGGGGCCTGCGTCACCCGATCAACACCTGAATGTGCGCGAGGGCGCCTGGCATGCATCTTGCGGCCAGCAACGTAACAGGTAACAGCAGACCGCCTTGGGGGCGGTCTTGATCCCATCGGTTCTGGCAGCGTTTGCGTCACGGGGCCGTGGCGCAATGAGCCCGCATCAGCGTGGATGGGGCGCGATGGTCTTCCAGTAATCTTCAATGCCCTGCGGGGCGACCACATCCGGATGAATGCAGCTACTGCCAGCCTTGCGCTGGCCCTCGTACAGTTTTGCGGCGGCGTGATCATGGCGGGTCTGTTCCTGAACATGCCCCGTGAACGCTGCACGCGTCTGTGGTCGCTCTCGGGCGGGCTGTCGGCCATGGGCATCTGCGTCATGGTGTTGGGCTATGCCGGTGTGGGCGGGGCCTTGAATGGCTTGCTGTTGTTGGTGGGTAATACCACGCTGTTTGCCGGTTGCCTTACCGCCTGGTGCGGACTGCGCAATTTCTACCAGCGTCGCACGGCGGTGTATTTGCCGCTGGTGATGGTGGGTATTTACGCCATCATTTTTACGATCCTGCTGGTCTACAAGGCGAGCTTCACCAATCGCAGCTACCTGGCCATGTTCGCGCTGCAGATGGTGTTCTGGCTGGCGCTCATCGAATTCGTGCGCGGCATGCGCGGGCCGGACGGCCAACGCCAGGGTGGATGGAGTTTCGGGCGCTGCATCGGGGTCGTGTCGCTGTTCATCTTCATTTCCACCCATACGGCCCGGTTCGTGCTGTCGTTTTCGCAGCCGGAACTGTTCGTTCCACCTGCCATGAGTACCATCGGCGTGGCCTTGATCTACATGATTCCCATGTGTGGTTCGCTGCTGTTCTCGGTCTCGCTGATGATGATCTACTTCGAACGCCTGCTGGCCGAGAAGCAGCGCCTTGCCACGGTGGACGAGCTGACCGGTACCCTCAACCGGCGCGAGCTGGTGCGCTGCGGCGAGCAGGCTCTGGCACAGGCGGTACACGGCGGGCGGGTACTGACGCTGGCCTTCATCGACGTGGATTACTTCAAACTCATCAACGACAGCCACGGCCACCTGGTGGGAGATCGCGTACTGGCCGACATCGGTGCCTTGCTGCGCGAACACTGCTACCCGGGCGGCCTGATCGGACGCTATGGCGGCGAGGAATTCTGCGGGGTCTTCCCGGAGGTGTCCGAGGTGCAGGCACGCCAGATCGCCCAGCATCTGCTGGACACCGTACGCAACCACGACTTTGGTCATGGCCAGGCGGTCACCATCAGCGTGGGCCTGGCGATCCTGCAGCCGGGCCACTCCCGCAGCTGGGATGCCCTGGTGCATGAGGCCGACCAGGCGCTGTACCGCGCCAAGAGCGAAGGGCGCAATGCCTTCCGGATGGCGCTGGCGGCCTGATCGGGCAGGGTCGCTTCAGAACACATTCAGAAAAAATCCCGGCTGCGCGGCTGCAGTTCGCCCAGCAGATGGGTCCAGTCTTCCAGCCGTCCCGCCACCAGGTGGCGTACCTCGCCCTGGCACTGCCAGCTGCCATATACCCCCAGCAAGCGTGCATTCAACACTTCGCTGCGCTGCCGCTCCAGCACGGCAGGCCAGATGATGACGTTGGCCGAGCCGGTTTCATCCTCCAGCGTCATGAAGATCACCCCCTTGGCCGTGCCCGGGCGCTGGCGCACGGTAACGATGCCGCAGCAACAGGCGAACTGGCGGTTCTGCAAGCCGTTCAGGTCGGCCACGCTCATGAAGCGGCGCCGCCGCAAGGTCTCGCGCAGCAGTGCCAGCGGATGGCGGCGCAGGGTCAGGTTCATGGCGCGGTAGTCGTCGATGATCTGGTCGCCTTCGCCGGGCGCTTCCAGCTGCACGGCATCGTCGCCCCGGGGGGCCGTGCGCAGCAGGTCGCGGTCGGGCACGGCACCGACCGCATGCCACAGCGCCTGCCGTCGGTGCCCGGCCAGCTCGCGCAAGGCGTCGCCCGCCGCCAGCGCCTGCAGGGCGTGGCGGTCCAGCGCGGCGCGCCGGGCCAGGTCATCGACGTCGGCAAAGGGCCGTTCGCTGCGGGCTTCTTCGATGCGCTGCGCCGCCTGTTCCGGCATGCCGCGCAGCAGGCTCATGCCCAGCCGCACCGCAGGCCGCGCCCGGCCGGCCGGGTCCAGTTCCAGGATGGATTCCCAGCGGCTGCGCAAGACATTGGCCGGCAGCACTTTCACACCATGCCGGCGCGCATCCTGGATCAGTTGCGAGGGCGAGTAGAACCCCATGGGCTGGCTGTTGAGCAGGCCGCACAGGAAGGCTTCCGGCTCGTGGCACTTGAGCCAGCTGCTGAAATAGGTCAGCAGGGCAAAGCTGGCGGCATGGCTCTCGGGGAAACCGTATTCGCCGAAACCCTCGATCTGGTTGAAGATGCTCTCGGCGAATTCGCGCGAATACCCATTGTCGGTCATGCCCATCACCAGCCGTTCATGGTGCGGCCCCATGCCACCCTTGCGTTTCCAGGCGGCCATGGAGCGGCGCAGGTCATCGGCTTCGCTGGGAGAATAGCCGGCCGCCTCGATGGCCACGTCCATCACCTGTTCCTGGAAGATCGGGATGCCCAGGGTGCGTTCCAGCACCTTCCTGATCTTGCCGCTCTTGCTGGTGTTGTCCGGATAGTCGAAGCTGCCGCCCTCGCGCACCAGTTCACGCCGCCGCAGATAGGGGTGAACCATCCCGCCCTGGATCGGGCCCGGCCGCACGATGGCCACCTGCACCACCAGGTCGTACTGGGTGCGCGGCTGCATGCGCGGCAACATGCTCATCTGGGCGCGGCTCTCGATCTGGAACACGCCGATGGTGTCGGCCTTGCAGATCATCTCGAAGGTGGCCGGGTCTTCACGCGGAATGTCGTGCATCTGCATCACCTGCGGCAGGCCGCGCCGCAGGCTGACCAGTTCGAGCGTGCGGCGCAGGGCCGTCAGCATGCCCAGGGCCAGCACGTCGACCTTGAGCAGCTTGAGCGATTCAAGGTCGTCCTTGTCCCATTCGATGACGGAACGGTCTTCCATGGCCGCATTCTGGATCGGCACCAGCCGCGACAACTGCCCGCGCGCGATCACGAAACCGCCGGTGTGCTGCGACAGGTGGCGCGGAAAGCGCAGCAGCTTGCCGGTGATGCTGGCCCACAGCCCGATCTGCGGCAGTTCGGGGTCCAGCCCGGCTTCGGCAAAGCGGGCCAGCAATTCTTCGCGGCTGTCGAACCAGTGCTGCGACCTGGCCACCGTATCGACGATGGCCGCATCCACCCCTAGCGCCTTGCCGACCTCGCGCAGGGCGCCGCGCGGCCGGTAGCTGTGCACGGCGGCGGCCAGCGCGGCGCGGCGGCGGCCGTACTTGCGGTAGATGTGCTGGATCACTTCTTCGCGGCGCTGGTGCTCGAAGTCGACATCGATGTCGGGCGGTTCCTCGCGCTTTTCGCTGATGAAACGGGCAAACAGCAGCCGGGTGGAAGTCGGATCGACCTCGGTCACTCCCAGGCAGTAGCACACCGCCGAGTTGGCCGCCGAGCCGCGCCCCTGGCAGAGGATGCCGCGTGAACGGGCGAACCTGACCAGATCGTAGACGGTCAGGAAATAAGCTTCATATTCCTTTTGGGCGATCAGGGACAGTTCCATCTCGATCTGCGCCCGTACCTCGCCCGGCAGCCCCTGGGGATAGCGTCTGGCGGCACCGGCCAGGGTTTCCTGCCGCAGATAGTCGGCCGGGCTCATGCCCAGCGGCACCAGTTCGTCAGGATATTCATATCGCAATTCAGCCAGGCTGAAATGGCAACCGGCCGCCACCGCCAGGGTCTGGGCCAGGGTGGCCGGGCCATGCACCAGCGAGAGCCGCATGCGTGGTCGCAGGTGCTGTTCGGCATTGGGCGCCAGCGCATGGCCGCATTCCTGTACCGGCTTGCCCAGGCGGATGGCCGTGACCACATCCTGCAGGTATTTGCGTGAACGCTGATGCATCTGCACATCGCCCACCGCCACCAGCGGCAGGCCGTGCAGCCGTGCGGCGGCATCGATGGCGGCGCGGTGCAGGTCGTCCAGCGGACGATACAGGCGCGTCATGCCGACCCACGAGCGGCCGGGGGCCAGCGGGGCGAACCAGCGCAGTTGGGCATCCAGCGTTTCTTCATCAGCCGGGTAGTCCGGCACCAGGATCAGCTGGCAATCGGGCAGGGCACGCAGGTGCGACAAGGCGGGCGGGGGCTGGCTCAGGTCTTCCGGTGACAGCAGGTAGCTGCCTTTGCCGGCGCGGGTGCGGGCCAGGGTGATGAGTTCGCAGAGGTTGCCATAGCCTTCGCGGTTCCGGGCCAGGGCTACCAGCGTTATGGCGGCCAGCGGGTGGGAAGGTTCATCTTGGAGGGCGGTAAAACGGAAACAACTGCCGATGAGCAGTTTGAAATCCTGCGCCTTGCCGCGGCTGAACTGCTCCATCCAGGCGGCATGGGCGCGCACCACGCCGGCCATGGTGCATTCATCGGTGATGGCCAGGGCGCGGTAGCCCAGCTCGATGGCGCGCTCCACCAGTTCCTGCGCATGCGAAGCGCCTTGCAGGAAGCTGAAGTTGGTGCGGCAATACAGTTCGGCATAGTCGGGCAGAGAGGTTGGCATGCGTTGCTCCTAGCCGAACAAGCCGTGCAGGAACCACTGCGGTTCTTCATCGGACCCCTCGCCGCCGCGCCACTGGCGGAAGATCCAGTAATAGACGTGGCTGGCATCGCGCGCCGTGAAGTAGTCGCGCGTCAGGGGCCGGCCCTCCCACCAGCCGGCTTCGATGCGCTCGGGCGGTGAGGTGAATTCCAGCGCACTCCGATAGAAGGGCTTGTGCTGCTGCACCCGCAGTGGCAGGGGCTCCTGCAGCAGCCACAGCGGGCGTGGCGGCAGCCGTGCCGGATCGCTGCTCAAGGGGGCCGGCAGGCTGGCGGCGGACTGCATCACGCTGCACCAGCGGTTGGCGATCTCGGGGCGGTGATCGGCGCGCGGGGCGGCCTGTTGCACCTTGTCCGCGCCCAGCCGCGCCACCAGCAGCTCCAGCAGGCGCTGATGGTCCTCGGCACTGCCACCGGGATCGGGGAAGAGCATGTCGCTGGCCGCCTGCTGGCTTTCCAGCTCGTCGGCGGCCAGGCCCAGGGCGATGGCCGGGGCGGGCAGTGCGGAACGGGCCAGTTTTTCCTTGACCAGGGTGTGCAGGTGGTCTTCCTGCCAGGCCGGTACCGACAGCGCCACCTGCAATTCGGTGGGCGGTACCGCCTGGCGTCCGCGTTCATGTTCCAGCCACAGGTGCAGCCTCTTGATGGCCAGCTGGCGCGCGGCCAGCCAGCCGGCCAACTGGGCCAGCAAACCCTGGGCATAGGCGGCCAGGATGTCGGTATGGTCGATGCGGTCCGGTAACTCCACCCTGGCCTGGAAGGTGGGCGGCGCCACGATCCAGTCATGCACCTCGGGAGCATCGCCATAGGCGCGATCCAGCATGGCCAGCAACGCCTGGCCGCAACGGCGCTGCAATCCGGCCCGGGGCAGACGCCGCACCTGGCCCAGCTGGCGGCAGCCCAGTCCGTGCAGCCATTCCAGGTGGGGGCGCGCGGCAGTGAGCAGGGCCACCGGCAGGCGATCCAGATGGCGCTGCAGGGAGGCTGGGCGCAAGGTGCGCACGTAGCCGTAGCGTGCCAGCATCCAGGCCCCGGTGGCCGTGACGGCGCAGGACAGTGTGGCTGACAGGCCCAGCCGGGCGATAGTCACCCGGATCTTGCGGCACAAGGCCCGCACGCCACCGAACAGGCGCAGGCTGGCGCCGACTTCCAGCAGAACGCAGGCCTCTTCGGCCAGCCTCACCTGGGGGGTGTATTGCAGCAGGGCCAGGGCGGCCTGCTGCAAGGTGGCCTGTTCGCGGGCCGCATCGCGCTCGTGCAGATGGGCTTGCGGCGCCAGCAATTGCACGCCGCCGCGCCGCATTCCTTCGTGCACGCCCAGCGCGCGCGCAGGCGCCGTCAGGGCGGCTACGCGCTCGCGCTCGAAGACCACCGCCGGGGCCTCATCCAGCCAGTTCGGACGAAAGACTTCCAGCGGCAGCAGTGGCAGGTGTACGGCGATCCACAGGGGGGACATGGCGTTGCAAATTCGGTGAAGGCAGCAAAGGGAGAAACAGGCTTTGTTCGCGCAGCGGGCCGCGGCGCTTGAGAAAACCGATCTCCAGCCCGTCCCGCGCCGACTTGAGCGTCAGCCGCAGGGGCGCGGGCGAGGGCTCGCGGGCGCAAGAGAGCGGCCGCAGCATGAAGAACAGCGTCTGCCCGGCCTGGGCCGCCACATGCAGGCGCCGCAGCAGGTCGTGATCGCCCTTGCGCAGGCGCGCCTGCCACATCAGCAGGGCCTGGCAGCTATCGGCCCGCAAGACCTGCTCGGCGGCCCAGCAGGCATCAGCGGCATGGTCGGCCTGCAACTGCAGCAGCCGCGCCGCATCCACGCCCATGTAGGCCCAGCCGGGGGCATTGATCTGGTGCGGTGCCTGCAGCAGCGCAATCCGGTTAGCGCGCGCCATGCGCTGGGCGCTTGCCGGTGGACGCGCCAGCACCGGGCGCAACAGGCGCAGCTCGCCGATGCCTTGCTGCGGCAGCAGCAGTTCGATCAGCACCCCGGGCGGCCAGCCGCGTTCGGGCAGTTCGGCATCGAGCGCCTCGAAACCGCTGGCGACCCCGCGCGCACCACCCCGCGCCAGCTGGGAAGCCAGCCAGAGCGAAGGGTGGATGATTTCCGGACTGCGGACCGGGGAGGCGGGTGTCAACATGTCAATCAAACGGCAGGAAGGGCGGTGAACAGCAGAAAATTAGATGCTGTATAAATATACAGTAATTGTTTTGGTGTGTGACAAAAACTGCCTTTATCCCTTCAGGAGAGTGAAATTTCCTTCTTGCAATATCGAAATGTGTGTTGCTGGGGAATATCGATACCAAAAAAGAAAGCTCATCTTCATGCTTTCCTACATGTCCTACAGCCATTGCTGACATGGGCTGGGGAGCTCTTCCGATAGTGAGGTTCGGTGAGGCTTTCTACACTGCAGACGTGGACAAGTTGGTTGCCAGCCGCGTGCTCGCGCAGAGCAGTAGGGCTTGCCGGGTGGCAAATGTCTGCTCCATTCGATCATCCGAATCCAAGACAAGGAGTCACACATGGCAAATTCACAAAATCCGGGGAACAGCAATCGCGGCTTTGCCGCTATGGACAGGGAGAAACAGCGTCAGATCGCCAGTATGGGCGGCAAGGCAGCCCACGCCAAGGGCGCGGCCCATGAGTTCACCTCTGCCGAAGCCCGGGAAGCCGGACGCAAGGGCGGCCTGAACAGCCACGGCCGCAAGAATGCCGCTGCGGCGGCCGCAGCGCAGAATGGCAATGGCGGCAACGGCGCCGCCACCAGTGCCCAGCCGCAGATGACCCAGAGCACCCCGCAGGAGGGCAACGACGCCCCGCAGCAACCGCAGCAGTCGGACGACAGCACGCCGCAGCAGCAAGGCTGAGCGAGCACGGCGGCGGGGCCACCTCAGGCATGGCAGGCGCCCCCCAGGATGGTGGCTGATCGCATCAGGAACCGGGCGGTGCAAGATCGATAACAAGAAAACGAAAGGCGCGTTGAGCGCCTTTTCATGGCCGCGCCAGATCATCCATCATCGGCACCAGCGCCAGCAGGAACAGTGCCGCCGCCAGCGGCATGGTGGCCAGGAAGCCCACCAGCTTGAAACCGAGAGCGCCGCTCACCCCACCCAGGAAGAACATCAGCAGCAACGAAGTCAGCAGAATGAACTTGCGTCGCGCCCCCGGTACCGGATCGTCGGCCACGGCCTCGCCGGGCTGGTGCGGCGCCAGGGTCCAGTAGCACATCTTGCCGATTTCGATGCCGATGTCGGTCACCAGGCCGGTGACGTGGGTGGTACGGATCTCCGAGCGCGAAATCTTGCTGATCATGGCATTCTGCAAGCCCATCACGAAGCACAGCAAGGCCACCGTGACCGGGACGAACAGCAGGCGGTGATTCTCCAGATTGCTGCCGAGGATGCCAAAACACAGCAACAGCATCGCCTCCAGCATCAGCGGCATGGCGTATTCGCTCTGCAAGCCGCGCCGCCGGGCCCAGTTGATCATCACCGCCGAACACGCCGCCCCCAGCAGGAAAGACAGCAAGGCACTGGCCCCGGCCACCAGCAGCAGGGTTTCCCCCAGGACCAGGTTGTCGGCCAGCGAAGAGACGATGCCCGACATGTGCGAGGTGTACTGGCCCACGGCCAGGAAACCGCCGGCATTGACGGCGCCGGCGATGAAGGCCAGCGAGCGCCCCAGGTGGCGGTTGGAAAGATCGGTGCGCGCCGGACTGGTGAGGCGGCGCAGGTAATTGATGGGCATGACGGGTCCAGACGAAGTAGCAACGACACCAGGCGGCAGCATCCCCGCGTCGCCATTGCTTCGCCTGCTACGTCGGACAGACTCATCTTCCTTGCTTCCTACGCAGATCGGCGGTGGCTTCTTGCTGCCTTTACCTTCAGTGTTTCTTATGCTGACAAGAATACTTCTTCCTGGCCCGGCGCGGGGAAGGATGCAGCAATGCCTGACGTGCGTCAGTGGCGCAGGTGTTGGCGGCATTCCCCGGCGTGGCCCCCGATCTTGATACAGGAGCACACTACAGGAGCACACCATGAGCATTCCCATCGACATTCCCGGCGGCGAGAAACTGGGCGAACTGAGCGGTCCTGGGGGCGGGCCGGTCATGCAGCCCGGCGTGCAGCAATCCGAAGAAGGCGGTTTTCGCGGGATCGTACTCATCGGCGCCTCCCCGCAGGCGCCGCACGAGCCGGTCTCCACGCACGTCTGCGCATTGCTGCGTCCGACCAGCGAACTGGCCTACGCCGATGCCCTGGCCTATATTGCCGGACGGCGCAACTGAACCATTGTTCATACAGATCGACCAACAAGGATAAAAAAATGGCCGCCTGGGGGAGGCGGCCTGAGGGGGAGGGATATATAAGACGCCGAGGATCGGGGGAATCTTCGGAGAATTTCTGCTTATGAAAACGACTCGTGGGGATAAACCGATGGGGGATGGACTGTATTCATGACGCGACGGAGGGGGACGTTCGTGTCGGAATGTGGAGTCCTCGGTTTCGAGTTCGTTGAGATGCATAGTAGCGATGCGCTGCAAAAAGAAAAATCGGACATTGCCCGATTAACTCGTAGGAAAACGCCTACAAGCTACCTCGCCGCACTCAGCGCAAACCCTCACTTGCGTACCTCCGGCAATTCGTAGTCGCCAGATGGCGACACCCCCTCGCTGCGGCGCACCGGTGCGGCCGGCAGGGAAATCTCTGCCAGCGCGCCGCCCACGCCACGGTTCTGGGTCTTGGCGGCCACGTCGCCCAGGCTCACCATGCCGACCAGGTTCTTCTGGCGGTCCATCACGGGCAGGCGGCGGATCTGGCGCTGCACCATGTCGTCCAGCACGTCATCGACCGGTTCGTCTTCATAGCACCACAGTACGTCGTGGCTCATCACCTCGGTCAGCGGCAGGCTTTCCGAGAGGCGATTGCGGGCCACCGCGCGCAATACGATGTCGCGGTCGGTGACCAGCCCGACCAGGTTGTGCTGGGCATCGCAGACGGGCAGCGCACCCACGTCCAGCGCCTCCATGGCCTGGGCGGCGCGGATGACGGAATCATCCGGACTCAGCGTGTGGGCGCCGCGCGTCATGACGTCGGCAATGGTTCGGGTAGCGTGCATGTTGACCTCCTGATTGGATGGGATGGATTTCTGCTGCCCCTCCAGACTAGGCAAGGGCCGCCCATGCCGCAATGCCGCATGCGCTTTTTGTCGGGTCGGCAGATTCGCGCAGGGGCGTGCGAATGCGCCGACCTGGCGCGGCCGTGAAGCCAGGGCAAGCGAACCGGGCAAACTTCCTACAACGCCTCGCGGCGCCGGCCGACTGTGGCCGCCGTCCCGCCTGGTCCACCATCGGCACTCCATCTGCTTGCGGGGCTCGTGCAGCTCCGGTTGACCATCATGTCCGATCACCTCACCGACCTCATCGGCTGGGCCGCTACGCTCATCCTTCTGCTCACCATTTCCTCCCAGGTTTATGAACAATGGCGCAGCCGCTCCACGCAGGGCGTATCGCACTGGCTCTTCGCCGGGCAACTGGCGGCGTCGACCGGCTTCGTGATCTATAGCGTGCTGCAGGGGGATTGGGTGTTCGTGGTGTCCAACGTGTTCCTGCTGTTCACCGCGCTACTGGGCCAGGTGCTGTACCTGCGCAATCGCCGCCGTCAGCAGTAGCCGCTCATCGATTCTTACAGCGGTCATTGGCGCTGTCTGATTCATGTGCGCGGTCTTGGTGGTTAGAGTGAAAGCATCCTGACCCCAGCAGGTCAGCACTAGACCCATCATCCCCAAGTCAAAGGAGTCCACCATGCATCTCATCCCGACCATCCCCTCCCGCCTGCCATCCTGTAACGGTCGCCGCCTCATCGGCGCCAGCGTGCTGATGCTGGCCGGTGCCGCGCTGTCCTTGAATGCAGCGGCCGAGTCGGTCAGCAGCAAGGACAAGAGCTTCATGACCAAGGCCGCCGAAGCCGGCCACACCGAGATCCAAGCCAGCAAGATCGCCCTGGAAAAGAGCAGCAACCAGGCCATCAAGGATTACGCCCAGAAGATGATCGACCAGCACACCACGGTCGATGAGCAGCTCAAGCAACTCGCTTCCAGCAAGGATGTCACGCTGCCGACCGAACCCAGCATGGCCCAGCGCGCCAAGATCGCCATTCTCGACAAGCTCTCCGGCAATACCTTCGACAAGCGCTATGCCAGCATGATCGGCGTGTCGGCCCACGAGGATGCGGTCAAGCTGTTCCAGAAGGGTTCCACTGAAGCGCAAGATCCCGATGTGAAGAGCTTCGCCACCAAGACCCTGCCGGGCCTGAAGGAACACCTGCAGATGGGCCGCGAGTTGAAGCAGAGCATGGACGCCGGCAAGAAATAAGAAAACGCCCGTCTTACCGTGGAGCACGGCGGCCCGCCACCGAAAAGAGTCCGTCAAAAGAGACCTTCTCTTGTGCCAGCGATGGACTATGCTGAAGGCAGCCTTGCTCCCCGTTCCCCGTGCCGTCCCTACAGCCTGTGCGCCCAGGAGACTTGCCATGAAACACTTCGCCAAATCCGTCGAACAGCAGCAAGCCGGTCACTTCATGCCCCGCGTGACCAAGCTGGACAAGCATAAATACGTCGCCTACCTCGATACCCGCATCGATGCGCTCTGGCATATGGATCTGGACGACCTCGGCGCGCAACCGGTGCGCATCTGCAAGAAGCGCAAGGAAGCCGAGAAGGCTGCGCTGGCCTTGCTGGCGCAGGCCATGCGCAAGCATGAGATGGCGCAGAGGGAATAGCTCTCCCAAGCCGCTTACTTCCATGCCGTCCGGATCATTCCGGGCGGCATTCTTGTTTTCAGGTTGAATCGTTCATACCCCAAAGCCGGTTTCTTGAGAACCCGGCTTCCAGCCCAAAAAAATCGCGGGGTCAGCCCGCGATTCTTCATTTTCCTTCATATCGGCCTGTAAGCACCCTCAGCCGTCGCTTTGCGCCGATTCGCCGTGGGCAACCGCAAAGGCTTCGTTCTCATGGCTGGGCGGGGCTGCCGGGGCGCTGCCTTTCTCGGACAGATGGGGCTTGCCTGCGGAACCGGTGGCGGCTTCGTCGCCTGCCACGCCGGCGGCCGGTTGCTGAGCTTGTTCCCGGCGCTGCTGTTCATCCAGCAGCTTCATGAATTCATTGTTGAAGGCCGGAATATCGGTGGGTTTGCGCGAGGAGACGAAGTTTTCGTCCCGCACCACTTCCTGATCCACCCACTGGCTGCCCGCATTCTTGAAATCATCCTGCAGGCTGGGCCAGCTGGTGACGGTGCGGCCCTTGGCGATGCCAGCCGAGATCAGGAGCCAGCCGCCGTGGCAGATGGAGGCGATGGGCTTCTCGGCATCGTTGGCGGCGCGCACGAAATTGCGTGCCTCGGGCAGCAGGCGCATGGCGTCGCCATTGACCACGCCACCGGGCAGCAGCACGGCTGAATAGTCGGCCGGGTTGGCCGCATCGAGGCTGCCATCGACGCTGACCACCTCGCCCTTGTCGACGTGCTTGAAACCCTGCACGCTGTCGCTCTTGTCGGAAAGGATGTGAACGGTCGCACCCGCGGCCTCCAGCGCCTTCTTCGGTTCCAGCAGCTCGGCCTGCTCGAAGCCGTCGGTCACCAGGACGGCGACCTTCAGTTGGTTGTAGCGATTGCTCATCTTGCTTCTCCCTTGAAAAAAGAAAAGGCGGCCGGCATGCACCGGCCGCCCGTGGGGGGCGGAAAGGATTCAGCCAGCCTTGGGGGTGTTTTCCTTGACACGGTTGCTGTTCTGATGGTCGTTGCGCGCACGGTCCATCTCGGGCGCCTTTTCGATGCGCGTGATGTTGGAGGTGGCTACCGGATCACTGCCGGGGAAGCTCATTTCGTTGGCTTCATCCAACGCCACCTCGGAAGGGGTGTCGTATTGATTGGGACGATGGTCCTTGTCGGATTTGCTTGCGCTCATGCTCTTCTCCTTCTGTTCTGATGGAATGGACTGGCATCGACAGGGCCTGATGCCGCCGTAGATGAAGCTTACTGCGCGGCCCGTGGGCCCCCTATAAGCGGGAGGCGCAACCGTACGTAAGAATGCGCGAGGCAGATTTCCTCCGCCCGGACTCAGGGCCAAGGCGCCGGCGTGACGTCCTGGAACTGCGTCTGCCGGGCGGGCGAATCCGGCACCGCATCGGGTTTGCGGCCCGGATGCAGCATGCTGCCGGTGATCAGTTCCAGCTCCCGTTCGGCGGCGATGAAGGCCGTGTCCTCCAGCGGCTGTTCGGCCACCGGCCAGTGTTCGATGGCCCAGCGCCGGTAATCGTCGAAACGGGCGCGTAGCTGGCGTGCGTATTCTTCTCGCTGTTGTTCGAGGGCTTGCATGGCTCATCCTCCCTTCATGGCGATCAGGCTTTCCTTGACCTTGGCCAGACCGAACTTCCATATCTGTTCCATCTTGATGTGCGGCATCACGGGCAGCTCCGCCGGATCGATGAACACATCCAACACCGCCGGGCCGGGCGCGGCCAGCAATTGCTGCAGACTTTCCTGCAACTGGTCGGGCGTACGGGCGCTGAAGCCCTGACCGCCACAGGCGCGGGCGAAGGCGGCGAAATCGGCATTGGGAAATTCGGAACCTTCGAAGGCGGGCATGCCGGTTTCTTCCATTTCCAGATGCACCAGGCCCCATTCGCGGTTGTTGAAGACCACCACCTTCACCGGCAGCTTGTGCTCCACGCTGGTCATGAATTCACCCAGCAGCATGGTGAAGCCGCCATCGCCCACGGCCACGATCACCTGGCGCTCGCGGTTGAGCGCCTGAATCCCGTTGGCCTGGCCCAGCGAGGTGCCCACCGCCGCGTTGTTGAACGAGGCCAACAGGCGCTGATGCCCGCGCTGGCGGATCCAGTTGCCGCACCAGAGCGTGACCACGCCGGTATCGATGATGAAGCGTGCATCGTCGTCGGCCAGGTCGCTCAGGGCGCGGGCCACGCTTTGCGGCTTGATCTTCTTGTGATGGCGCTTGATGTCGGCGGCGCTGTCCAGCTTGGCATTCCATCGCTCGCGGTCGGCATTGGCCTGCTGCAAAAAGCTGCTGTCGGTCTTGCCCTCGACCTTTTCCAGCAAGGCCCGTACCGACGGCCCCACCGAGCCGGTGATGCCCAGCGTGACCGGGGCGCGGCGGCCCAGTACGAAACCACGTTCGTCGATCTGGATCACCTTGGACCTGGTGGGCAGGAATTCGGAATAGGGATAGTCCGATCCCAGCATCAGCATCACCTCGGCCGCATGCAGGGCATCGGTGCCGGGCGCGCCGCCGATCAGGCCGACCCCGCCGATCCAGTGCGGATGGTCATAGGCCGCCAGATCCTTGCCCCGGAAGGTATGCATCACCGGGGCCTGCAGCTTGCTGGCCAGCGCCAGCACCTCATCGATGGCACCCCGGCAGCCATTGCCGGCGAAAATGGCGACCGAAGCGGCCGCATTGATCAGGTCGGCCGCCGCAGCGATGTCAGCCGCTGGCGGTGCCAGCTCGGTGCGCTCGCGCAGCGTGTGAATGCTGGGCACGGTGCCGCTGACCTTGGCGCCGATGATATCTGCAGGAATGTTCAGGTGCGCCACGCCCCGTTGCGCGTAGGCCTGGGCAATGGCCTGGTGGAACACAGCCGGCGCCTGTTCCGGGCTGGTGATGATCTGGCTGTAGGCGGCGACGTCGCGGAACAGCAGGTCAGGTGAATTTTCCTGCAAATAATCGGTACCGCGCCGCGCGGCCGGCACGCCGCCGGAGATGGCCAGTACCGGGGCGTGGTCCTTGCGGGCTTCATAGAGGCCGGCGACAAGGTGGTTGGCGCCTGGTCCGGTGGTGCCACAGCATACCGCCAGACGGCCGGTCAGCTTGGCTTGTCCGGCGGCGGCCAGGGCCGCGCCTTCTTCGTGGCGTACGCCTATCCATTCGATGCGCTTGTCGCGGCGCAGGGCGTCGGTCAGGGGATTCAAGGCATCACCGACCACGCCGAAGATCTGGCGTACGCCGATCTCGTAGAGGGTGTCGATGAGGATGTCTGCAACGGTGGCGGGCATGGCGGCTCCAGAGTGGGGAGGGGATCGCTCAAGAGTAAGACGCGCTGCGCCCTGCCTGTATCGGTGAGTGCGGTAAATCCATGTAGGAGAAGGCCCGTGCTGCGGCTGTGCCGCAGGCGCATTCCTACGCGGGCTTCATTGCCCCTCCGACTGCGCCGCGCGTCGGGCGATTTGATAATTGGCCCAATTGGCCCATCAGCAAACTTGCGGAGGAAGCGATGCGACGCGCACTGTGGAAAGGGGCGATCAGCTTCGGGCTGATCAATATCCCGGTCGAACTCTATACAGCCGAAAAACACGATGAGCTGGACTTCACCCTGCTGGACAAGCGCGACCTGTCCCCGGTGGGCTACAAGCGCTACAACAAGGCTTCCGGGCGCGAAGTGCCGTGGGAGAACATCATCAAGGGCTATCAGTACGAGGACGGCAAGTTTGTTCTCATGTCCGATGAAGACCTGCGCCAGGCCAACGTGGAGGCCACCCAGAGCATCGACATCCAGAGCTTCGTGGAGCGCGGGCAGGTGCCCATCCTCTACTACGAGCAACCGTATTTCCTGGCACCGGCCAAGGGTGGTGACAAGGCATACACCCTGCTGCGCGAGACCCTGCTGGCCAGCGACAAGATGGCCATCGCCCAGATCGTCATCCGCACGCGCCAGCATCTGGCCGCGCTGATTCCCCAGGGCGACATGCTGCAACTGATCACCTTGCGCTACCCCAGCGAATTGCGCACGCCGGATGACTTGCCGGTGCCTTCGCGCAAGTCGAAGAAGTCTGCCGTGACCAGACAGGAAGTGGAGATGGCGCGCGCCCTGGTGGACCATATGTCCTCCGATTGGGAGCCTGAGCAATTTCACGATACCTACCGCGATGACGTGCTCGCCCTGATCCAGAAAAAGATCAAGAGCCGCCAGACCCACGAAGTGGCCGAGCCGGATGAGGCCGCCGCGCCTGCCAGCAGCGGCGCCAACGTGGTGGACTTGATGGCGCTGCTCAAAAGCAGCCTGGAAGGGCGCGGCAAATCCAGACCCTCAGCGCCGGAAAAAGCCGAGGACGGCGGCGCCAAGGTCCACAGGATCAGTGAGCGCAAGCCCGCCGCCAAGCGCAACAGCGGCAGCAGCGGCAGCAAGGCAGCCGCCAGGTCGACGGCCACGGGTAAAACCTCGTCCCGCAGCAAGGCCGCCACCGGCAAGAGCAGCGCACGTAGCAGCTCCGCCCGTGCCGGCAGCAGGAGGGCACAGGCATGAGCCGTTCGTCCTCTGCGCTGGACCGTTATCACGCCAAGCGCGATTTCAGCATCACGCCCGAGCCTTCCGGCGGGGGAGAACGGGCGAGCCAGGCCGGCAGCCTGCAATTTTTCATCCAGCGCCACCATGCCCGGCGGCTGCATTACGATTTCCGGCTGGAGCTCGATGGCGTGCTCAAGAGCTGGGCCGTTCCCAAAGGCCCCAGCCTGGACCCGCACGACAAGCGCCTGGCCGTGCGGGTGGAAGATCATCCTTTCGATTACGGCAGCTTTGAAGGCGACATTCCGGCCCATCAATACGGCGCCGGGCACGTGGTGCTGTGGGATCGCGGCCAGTGGCTACCGCACGGCGATCCGCATGCCGGGCTCAAGAAGGGCCATCTCAGCTTCGCGCTGTCGGGCGACAAGCTGCAAGGCCGCTGGGCCCTGGTGCGCATGGGCAAGCCCGCCGGGGATGGCAAGGAGAACTGGCTGCTCATCAAGGAGGACGATGAGGCCGCCCAGACCGGCGAGGCTGCGGCCATTACCGAGCTGCGCCCGGAAAGCGTCAAGGACAAGGGCGATGCCGCGCCTGCCGGCAAGGCCCGACGCGCTGCTCCAGACCCTGCACGCAGCGACATGCCCGAGACAGTCGAGGTCCAGTTGGCGACGCTGGTCGATAGCGCTCCCCAGGGCGACGAGTGGCTCTCCGAATTGAAATTCGACGGTTATCGCGGCCTGTGCCGCATACAAAACGGCAAGGCGGCCATCTACACCCGCGAAGGGCTGGACTGGAGCCATCGGTGGCCCGTTCTGGTCGAGGCGCTGGGCAGATTGCCGGTCGAGCAGGCCTGGATCGATGGCGAAGTGGTGGCCCTGGACGCCGAGGGCCACATCAGTTTCGAAGCCCTGCAAAACCTGGTGCGCGGTGACCGCCAGCAGGCCAACGGCATCCGCCTGGCGCTGTATGCCTTTGACCTGCTCTACCTCAACGGCCATGACGTGCGCGAACTTCCGCTGCGTCAGCGCAAGGAACTGCTGCGTGAGATCATCCCGGGCAGCGATGAACAGGGCTTGCTGCTCTACAGCGAGCACATCGCCGGCCATGCCGATGAAGTGTTTCGCCACGCCTGCCAGCACGGCATGGAAGGCATCGTGGTCAAGCGTGCCGACGCTGCCTATAGCGGGCGGCGTGACCGCAACTGGCTCAAGGTCAAGTGCGAGCACCGGCAGGAATTCGTCATCGCCGGGTATACCGAGCCCGCCGGGCAGCGTAGCGGCTTTGGCGCCATCCTGGTGGGTGTGCATGACGAGCAGGGGCAGTTGCGGTACGCAGGCCGTGTGGGGACCGGTTTTGATGACCGGCTGCTGGGCAGCATGCTCAAGCGGTTCCACCGTCTGGAGCAGGACCGGCCGGCCTTCGTCAATCCGCCTGCCGGCCAGCAGCGGCGCGGGGTGCACTGGTTGAAGCCGGAGCTGGTGGCCGAGGTGAAGTTTGCGCAGTGGACCCAGGCAGGCATCCTGCGCCACGGCAGTTTCGTGGCGCTGCGAGAAGACAAGGAGCCCGAGGACATCGTGCGCGAGACGCCCCATGCAGCGCCTGACGACACATCGGAGGCGGCTGAGCCAGCCCCGCCTGCACACTCATCCAGGCGCAGCGCCGAAGACCTGTCCAGGCCCGTGATGGCGGCGGGCGTCAAGCTGACCCATCCCGGCAAGATCCTCTTTCCCGATACCGGCCTGACCAAGCTGGAACTGGCGCGCTACTACCAGAATGCGGCGCCCTGGATTCTGCCCGAACTCAAGCAGCGCCCACTGTCGCTGGTGCGCTGCCCCGATGGCCATGCCGGCAAGTGCTTCTTCCAGAAACACACCGGCCAGGGCATGCCGGATGCCATCGAGACCATCGAAGTGCCGGAAGGCGAGGGGACGGCCCACTACATGATGGTCAACGACGTGGCCGGGCTGGTGGCGACCGTGCAGATGGGCGTGCTGGAGCTGCACGCCTGGGGCGCCACCGGCGGCGCACTGGACAAGCCCGACCGGGTGGTCTTCGACCTCGACCCGGCCCCGGGGGTGCCGTGGGCCACCGTGGTGGAGGGCGCGCAGCTGGTGCGGGGGCTGCTGCAGGAGATCGGTCTGGCGTGCTTCTTGAAGACTTCCGGTGGCAAGGGCCTGCATTTCATGGTGCCCATCCGCCCGGAACACGGCTGGGATGTGGTCAAGGACTGGGCGCACAGGGTGGCGGCGCATCTGGCGCGGCTGCTGCCGGATCGCTTCATTGCACGCATGAGCAAGGCCGCCCGCGAGGGCAAGATCTTCATCGATTATCTGCGCAATGCGCCTGGCGCCACCACCGTGGTGGCCTATTCGGTGCGCGCGCGGGATGGCGCGCCGGTTTCGGTGCCGATTACCTGGGAAGAGCTGGAGCAGGGCATGCAGGCGGACCATTTCCAGGTCTCGACCATGCCACGGCGGCTGCAAAGCCTGTCCCGCAGCGATCCCTGGGCCGATTTCGGCAGGTCGCCGCAGCGCTTGACGCGCGCCATGCTGGACGCTTTCGACCCCGCCTGAACCGGATGCAAGCTCTACAAGGCGGCAATGTCCTACACGATCTTCATCTTCCTGCCGACTGCGGGGGCAAGAGCCCAACTGTAGTTGCCCCCGCAATTCAGGACACTCAGACATCGTTAAGTTACTGATGCTGCAGCCCGTCTGAACTCGCGAGGCGAGCGGTATTTCAGGGCCTTGTGCGGATGGCGCTCATTGTATTGCTCGAAGGCAGAGGCCAGATGCGTGAGCGCCGTAGGCACATCGGGCTTGTCCATGAAGGCGATGTAATCATGCTTCATCGTTTTTACGAACCGCTCCGCCATGCCGTTACTCTGTGGCGAGCGCACGGGCGTGGTCAAGGGCTCCAATCCCAGCTCGCGAGCGAAGCTGCGTGTGCGATGGTCGATGTAGGCCGAGCCGTTGTCGCTGAGCCATTCAATCACCTGTGGAGTCTGCGTGCTTCCAAACCTCTGCTCCACGGCGGCCAGCATCACGTCGCGCACGACATCCCCGCTATGCCCACCGGTAGTGGCCGCCCAGCTGATGGCTTCACGGTCACAACAATCCAGTGCAAACGTCACTCTCAATGCAGCCCCGTCATCACAACGGAATTCGAAGCCGTCCGAACACCAGCGCGCATTACTTTGCTTGACCGCTACGCGACCATCGTGGCGTCGATTGTCGCGTCTCACACCAGGTCGGCGCAGCAGCAACGCGTGCTCTCGCATGACGCGATAGACCCGCTTATGGTTCACGCACGCTTGCCCCAGAGATTCCCGGCTACGTCGCAGCAAAGCCCAGATGCGGCGATAGCCATAGCTCGGCAAGCTCGCGACATACAGCTCAATCTCTTCGAGCAAGCCGCTGTCGCCGACTTTGCGAGCACTACGGCCATCTCGCCATTCCGGGCTCCGGGCTCGTTTTACTGCCACTGCAGAGCGCGCCACACCGAGAACGTCACAGACCACTTTCATTGGTCGTCCTCCGGCAGCAAGGGCGAGCGCGCAATCAGGTTTTTTGACCGGCCCCATTCGACGGCCTCGCGCAGAATCTCGTTCTCCATGGTCTTCTTGCCCAACAGCCGCTGCAGTTCTTTGATTTCCTTGATGGCCGCGGCCAGCTCCGAGGCCGGGACTACCGTCTCGCCAGCCTTGACGGCGGTCAGACTGCCTTCCTGGTACTGCTTGCGCCAACCAAACACCTGGTTCGCGTTCACCCCGTGTCGCCTGGCAACGGCTGATACGGAAGCTCCAGGAGCCAAGGTCTCCTGGACGATGGCTATTTTTTCTTGGGGCGTGCGTCTTCTGCGACGCTCCGGCTCGGTCAGAATCTCGATGTGCTCCACGGTTTGCCTAGTCGTAAAACTGGTCATAAGACTATCCTCTATTTTAAGAGAGTCTTCGTGTCCTGAGATTCAAGGGGCTATTCCACCAACTTCATAATCCACTTCAACTTGATGGCCCGGCATGTCCGGGCCGTTTGCAACCTGACAGAGCACGCCTCGCCGTGACATGAACAACAACAAGGATTTGGCCAGCGCCATGAACACCCTCAGCCACCGCACTTCGCTGACCCAGCTGTTGACCCGCCCCCTGCAAGCCGTGATGCCCGCCCTGATGCCCCAGGCGCCCGCTGCGCTGCACGCCGCCCAGCCGCGCAAGCTGCCGGCCGCGCTGGTGGACCGGTTGCTGGAGCAGGAAGGCCGGCGCGGCATGCGCCACGCAGATTTACCCCGTGCCACCTTCAATGCTCCCCAGCCGGCGGCTCATCGGGCGGCCACCTTCAGCTATCCGCTGCATATCGACCGTGCCAGCATTGAAGCCTTGCCGGCCGCCTGCGGCGTGTACATTTTGCGCGATATGAACGATCAGGCCTTGTATGTCGGCCGCAGCGTGAATCTGCGCAGCCGCGTGCTGGCTCACTTGCACAATCATGAAGAACAATTCCTGATCAGCCAGACGCGTCGCATCGAATGCCGTCGCACCGCCGGCGAGCTGGGCGCAGCCTTGCTGGAGAACTGCCTGCTGCGCGATCTGCGCCCCTCTCACAACAAGAAGCAGCGCATCAAGCGCGGACTGTTCACCTTGCGTCTGAATACCGCTGGCCAGCCGCAAGTGGCCCCGGTCGGGGAGCACGAATTCAACCGCGCCGAGAATCTTTTCGGCCTCTACACCAGCGAACGCGCGGCCCAGGACGCCTTGCAAAAGATGGTGGAAGGCCACGGCCTGTGCTCCATCGCCACCGGCCTGGAACGCAGTGACGGATCCGGCATGGCCTGTTTCGGCCGCCAGATCCGCCGCTGCCGTGGCGCCTGCACCGGCGAAGAGTCGCATGAACAGCACCAGCAGCGCCTGATGCAGGCGCTGGAAGACCTGCGCATCCTGCCCTGGCCTTATGCCGGGCCGATGGGGCTGGTGGAGCAGGGCGATGGCTGGCAGCAGGTGCACGTGATCGACCATTGGCGCTACCTGGGTTCGCTGGACCGGGACCACCGCCAGCTTTCCAGCCGCCCGGCGGCCAGCCTCAAGGGCTTTGACCTGGAAACGTACAAGCTGGTGATCCAGCCGTATCTGCTGGGCCAGCTGGAACTGCGTCCTTTGCCGGGCCTGCCGCTGCCGCAGCGCTGAGCACGCCGCAGCACGGGCCGGTTTCGCCGGCCCGTGGCCTTTCTGGCGCGGCTCATGGCGCGCTGTCTCCATCTCCCTCGATTTTTTCTGCGTTTCTCCTTCCCGATCCGATGCAACGACGATTTCCTCTCTCTGTCGCCGCCATCCTGTTGGCTACTCCGGTGACCTTGACCGTGGCCCATGCGGCCGAAGCGGGAGGCTTCTGCACCAGTGAACAGACCCTCGACAAGGACCAGTTGGCCGCCACGCTCATCCGGACTTATCCGGTGAGTACGGCCTACCTGTCGGTAGGCAAGGAGCCAGCCCCTTTGACCTCACCCCGTGCGCTGGTGGCCTGGCTGCTGCACAAGCGTGCCATGGAGAAATCAGGTGGACAGCCCTGCCAGGGGGATAGCTGCAACGTTGACCACATGGCGGCGGATGTGCAATCGCTGCTGGAGGGCCAGGATGCACGCTTCCAGCCCAGCGGTCGCAGCGATGTGGTGGCTTTCTTCCGCGACGACAGTCATGTGGCCTTGCGCTGCAAGGTGGCGGATGCGACCCCGGCGTTGGCCCACGCTGATACCGCCTTGCGCATGGGTCTGGCGGCGGCTCCTGCGCCCACGCCGGCGGCTGGCCCCGCGACGCCACCCGTTGCCGCTGCGGCTGGGGCGGCACAGACGCAGCAGGGCGGGTGGATGGATCATGTGCGTATTCGCGGCAATCCTGACCAGCTGTCCATCGATCATCGCGACAAGGCCGCGTTCGCCTCGGTCGACCGCGCGCGCGTGGCGCTGGCCAACGACGACGTGGCGCAATCGCGCACCAATGACGTGGTGGTCTACGCGGGCTATTCGCTGGACAAGCGCCCCATGGGGGAGCCGGGCAGCACTTATGAGGCGGTGCCTTATGTGGGCTTCAAGCAGAATCGTGTCATCAACTATGACAGCGGCAGTGCCGAGGTCACCACGACGCGCACCAGTCAGGTGGGGATGCTGTCGGCCTTCCACTTTGCCCATGCCGATACGGCCAACACTGAAGACCTGACGGCGCGCCCCGACTACCTGGTCAACAACAGCGACGGATCGCGGCTGCTGACGGTCAACTTTACGCTCACGCCGGTGCGGCCGGGCGTGCTCAACGATTTCCTGCGCTGGAACAATGGCCTGGCCTTCAAGCCCATCCTGATTGGCCAGAGCCGCAATGGTATCTACATCAACCGGGGTGATCCGGATGTGGTTGACCAGCATCGTGACTTCATTCGCCTGGGTGCGCAGGCGGGGTTCACGCTGTCTTCCACCAATCCGGCGTTGCCGTTCGATTTCACGACGACCTTTACGGGATTGAAGGCATTGCAGGGCAGCCGCAGCATTCACTACTGGAAGTCGGTGCTGACCTACAACTTCAACCAGAATGTGGGCTTGAGCCTGGATTATTCGAACGGCTTGCTGCCGGATAGCGGAGATCCGGAGCGCAAGTGGGGGTTGGGGGTGTCGAGCAAGTTTTGATTATTGGACGGAGTGCTGATGGGGGATGGATGTCGTGCTGGGGCGCGGTTTAATCGCATCCTTTATCAAACCTCTGCATCCACAGTGGACGTGACAGTGACATGTTGCCTGAGATAGGCCTTATGGGTGGGAGTTTTGCTTGCACAGAGCAGGGTCTGGATCAGTTGATGTGCATCGTTGGCTAGTTCCTCCTTTAGTTCTGAACGTTGATTGTGTGAACAGGCCCTGGGCAGCGCCAGGCCTTGCACGGGGGGATTGCTTGAAACTCGCAAGTTCACCGTACGACAAACACCGGGCGACGGTTACATTGATATTTTTTCCGCCTTTAAATGCAGTAAAGCCTCTAAGGCACTTTTAATACGACTGCTTTCCTGGAAATGATGGGCATGTCTCAATTTCAGGCTTCATGTAATAAGTCATATTGACCACTTCTCCCGTAGCTTGGTCTATCACGTAGTCGTCCACCATGACAACTCTTCGATCCGCGCTGAAGGTCGCCCCG